>JAQCTH010000005.1 GCA_027686065.1 Clostridiaceae bacterium AF10-41 | reverse complement strand
TGAAACATATATATAATATAAGTATGAAAAGGATTTATGCTGAAAGAGGAGAATTATATGGTAGCAATTGTAAAATTATTAAATGAAGTATGTGAAAAAACTAATATTAGAGTTAGATTATTAGATTCCAGTAATAATGAAATCTTTGATAACTTACCTACAACGGAATCAAAGGTTATGAGAAAAATATCTGTAAAAGATAAAATATATAAATTGATTTTAGAACAAGATGATATTAGGATAATACCAGCAATTGAGTATATATTAAATAAATGTATAACAGAAGAAAATATAATAGAAGAATTGCTTGAAGGGAAAAAGCAATGGGATGTATTGTTAGATTCATCAATAACTAAAGCAAATAAAATGTTACTTATTGAAGCTATTAAAGAAAACGAAGTTTTAGAAATAGTAAAGGATACATATTCCGATGACAAGGTTTATATTGGAGAAATTTATGATAGAATAATTGTAATTGGTAATCTAGAAGATGAAAAAGAATATGCATTTTCGCTAAAGGAAACAATCATTCAAACTTTAGGAATAGATATAAAAATATGTATAAGCAATTTAGATTATACATTTGAAGGGTTTAAAAAAGCATATGATAAATCTGTACAAACCTTAGAAATAGGAAGAAAATTTAAAATAAAGCCTGAAATATATTGTATTGAAGAAATGTATTTAGAAAAGGCTATTTTTAATTTGTCAGATACATATGTAAAAGAGTTAAAGGAAGAATATAAGGATGTATTTAGAAACTTAAGTCATGAATTAATACAAACAATTGAAGAAATATTAAAATGTAATTTATCTTTAACTAAGGCATCTAAAAATCTATATGTACATAGAAATACATTAATGTATAGAATTGAAAAAATTAAAAAGGAAACTGGATTTGATATACGTAATTTTAAGGAAGCCACTTTCCTTTATATTTTATATATGAACAGCAAAGGAAATTAATTAAATAAGAAAGTCTATTTATATAAATGATTTTAGAATTAAAAAAGTAACCGTAATAAGTATTGAAATTATTCTATTACGGTTACTTTTTATACATAACTATATTTCTAACCATATGTACTTACATATAAATAAATAAACCTAAAAATCCTGTTAACACTATAATTGTTAATGGATTAAATTTATATTTTCTAAGTAAAAATAGTGAAATAGAAAATATAATAATAGCAATTATATTAATATTATTTAGACTCCCACTTAAAGTAGTTCTTCCTAAAAATGCAATTAAAATTATGGAAGAAGCAGAAGAGGCAATAAGGCCAATTGAAGTTGAACGTAGGCCTTTTAATATATTTGCAATTTCTTCAATATCATTATGCTTTTTAAAAAAATTAAATAAGAAAATAGAAATAATTACACCGGTAATTACGCAAGCAAATGTAGATATTAGTGCTCCCAAAATTCCTGCTACCCTTAGTCCTACAAAAGTAGAAGCATTAATCGATAAGGGACCTGGTGTCATTTGAGATATAGTAATAATATCAGTAAATTCTTGAATAGTAAGCCAACCATATTT
Organism: Clostridiaceae bacterium AF10-41; assembly: GCA_027686065.1. Lineage (GTDB taxonomy): Bacteria > Bacillota > Clostridia > Clostridiales > Clostridiaceae > Clostridium. Next base: position 93,375 of record JAQCTH010000005.1, on the reverse strand, counting down.
ATTTACCATTTGATCCTGAATTAAAGGCATTATAGCATACCCACCACCAATGCTGAAAGAACCTATTTGCCAAAAGCTTAAAAATAAAGTGATAAGGATATTAATCATTTTTAATTCATCCTAATTTTTTCTTTTTAAGATATACTTGTGTAAGGCTAACTATTACTCCAAAAATAATTATAGCTAATACATTAATATTAAAGAAGAAACTAGCTATAAATGATAGAGGAACTAAAAGGGATAATAATAAATTTTTCTCTTTAAACACATCTTTACTCATATCGATAACTAGGTCTACAATTGTGGCAGCAACACCTGCTTCCATTCCTTTGAGAACTGCAGAAATAACAATATTACTTCTAAATGCTTCGTAGAAGAAAGATATAATAGATAATATTAATAAAGGAGGTAAAACTGTACCAACACATGTTATAATAGCTCCTTTTATACCTAAAAGATTATAACCTATTAATGAAGATAAATTAACAGCAATGGCCCCTGGATTTGATTGAGCTATTGCCGCCATGTCTAGTAGTTCATCATTATTTAATATCCTCATATCTTCAACCAAATATTTTTTTAACAAGGGAATAATTACATATCCTCCACCAAAACTAAAGCAGCTTACTAAAAATGTCACCTTAAAAAGCGAAAAATATAGCTTAAAACTTTTAATTTTCATGTCATGAACTCCTTATGATTTACTTTTATGCTTATAAGTATATAGCATGGACATAGGATAAGTATAATAGTATAATTTTATATAATATATAAATATTTAGTAATGAATAAGGAGGGGAAAATGAAGATTAGGCATTTACGTATTTTTAAAACAGTATGTGAAGAGGAAAGTGTAACTAAAGCATCTGAAAAGTTATTTATGACACAGCCAGCAGTTTCCCATGCTATAAGTGAGTTAGAAGATTATTTGGGAGTATCTTTATTTGATAGAATTTCAAGAAAAGTTTATTTAAATGAGACTGGTAAATTATTTCTTGCAAAGTCTATAAAGCTGTTAGATTTATATGATGACTTAGATAAAAATATTAAGGAATTAGAAGATAATGCTGTTATTAAGATAGGATCATGTATAACCATTGCAAATTTTATTTTACCTAGTGTAATAAGAAAATTTCAAAGTATATGCAAATCTACTCCAATCAAAATCATAGTTGATAATGCTAGAAGTATTGAAAGTATGTTATGTAAAAATGAAATTGATGTAGGTTTAATAGAAGGCGTTGTTTATAACGAAGAACTTGAGAAAATCCCCGTTTCTTCTTATGATCTAGTAGTAGCTTGTTCTAATGAACATAAATTTGCAAAAGAAAAATCTATAAATTTAAATGAGTTAATAGCTGAAAAATTATTATTAAGAGAAAAAGGAAGTTCTATTAGAGATATTTTTGATAGTGCCATGCTATTACATGATATAAGAGTAAATCCTAACTGGACAAGTGTTAATTCTCAAGTTTTGATAGAAGCTGCAAAAGAAAATTTAGGTATAACAGTATTACCTAGGGTATTAGTTGAAAATGAAATTAATTTAGGAAATCTTGTTGAAATTAAAGTTAATGAGCTTAATTTATCTAATATAAATCATATTGTTTTTTATAAAGGAAAAGTACAAACTAATAGTTTCAAGGAATTAATAAATATAATAAAAAATAGTCTATAGACTTGTCCTTCAAAAAAGTCTATAGACTATTTTTATAATTTATTACTTAAAGTCCTAGAAAATATTAATAAGCATTTTCTATAAATTCAAATTTTCTTACATCAAATAATCCTTTATCAGTTATTTTTAAATCAGGAATAACTGGCAGTGATAAGAATGATAGAGTCAGGAATGGATTAAAATTAATATCAGGAGCAACTTCATTTATAGCTAAATGTAGTTTTTCTAAATCATCAACAACTTCTTGAGATTTTCTTGAAGTTATCAATCCAGCAATTTCTAGTTGAATTGATGCTAATACTTTTTTGTTTTTAACAACTATAATTCCACCATTTATTTTTTTCAACTCTTCAACTGCAAATATGATATCTTCGTCAGATGTTCCACAGGTTATTAAGTTGTGAGAATCATGAGCAACAGTTGTGGCAATTGCCCCATATTTTAAGTTTAAACCTTTTATTACTCCAAGACCAATATTACCAGTATTTTTATGTCTTTCAATTACAGCTATTTTTAATAAATCTAAATCTACATCACATTGAAATGATTTTGTATTTTTTAAAGTATTTATATCAATTTTTATATGAGCACTTTCAAGTTTATTTGGATTAATTCCAATTACATTAAGCTTTGTTTTATCATGCAAATTTATTTCTAAGTCTTTTGCTGTAAATTCATTTATATTAATATTATTTAATTTAGGGAATTTAGAGATTTTATTAGAAGTAGTAGCAACTAATTTATTATCTTTTACAACTAAAGAACCTTTCTTATAAACTGAGTTAATTTTAAAGTTAGATAAGTCATCTAAAATTATGAAATCAGCTATATATCCAGGGGCAATAGCTCCTTTGTATTTTAGTGAATAACATTCTGAAGTGTTTAATGTGCACATTTGTATAGCAGTTTCAGGTGATAAACCATGAGAAATAGCCATTTGTATAGAACTATCTATACTTCCATTTTTTATTAAGTCATCTATATGTTTATCGTCTGTACAAAAACATATCCTTCTACTATTAGAAATAGAAACAGCTTTTATCAATTCATTTAAGTTTTTTGCGACAGAACCTTCCCTAATATGAACATACATACCACGCCTAAGCCTATGAGTAACTTCTTCTATAGAGCAGCATTCATGATCTGTAAGCACATTTGCAGTAGCGTATACATTAAGCATATCATTTGTGAAACCTGCACAATGCCCATCTATAATAAACTTATTTGATTTGGCATCCCAAAGTTTATTAAGCATACTATTAGAGCAATTTATAACAGCAGGAAAATTCATAACTTCAGCAAGACCTAGGACATTAGGTTCATTATATAATGGAAATAAGTCACCACTTTCTAATATAGCACCAGAAGTTTCAAAAGAAGTGGCTGGAACGCATGAAGGAAGCATAAAGTAATAATCAAAAGGTGTATCTTTAGCAAGGTCCATAATAAGTCTTATACCTTTATCTCCTAGTACATTAGCAATTTCATGAGGGTCAATAATTATAGATGTGATTCCATGTAACAAAGCTGCTTTATAGTATTCTTTTGGGGTTACAAGGGATGATTCAATATGGGCATGAGCATCTATAAGACCAGGGCAAATAAATTTACCAGTACCATCAATTTCAACTATGCCTTTATAATTACCAAACCCAACAATAACACCATTTTTAATAGCAACGTTGTCAACAAAGGAGCTGTTTTGGAATACGTCAACAATAGTTATATTATTAATAACTAAGTCACATATTTCATGTTTACTTGAAGCCTTAATTTGAGATATAAAATCTTTCTTATTCATAAATTCACCTCAGAGTATATTTAAATATAATAATAAACAACCTCATCTAGATTAAAACTTCATAGTTATACTATTTAAGGTAGTATAGTAGATACGCCTAAACCATATTATTAGGCTTATAAGAATGTTATTTTTATCTATTATATGAAATAATAGCCAAGCTGTCAAAAAAAATTATCTCATTATATATAGTACTGATATAAATAAAATAAAGAACTTTTAAATTACCATATTTTGTGATTTAATATAATTTATAAGGAGGGGGTATTCTTGCCAATAAAAATTCCAATAGATCTTCCAGCATATACTGTCTTGTCTGATGAAAATATTTTTGTAATGAATATGGAAAGAGCGAAAACTCAAGATATAAGACCTTTGCAAATAGCAGTTTTAAATCTTATGCCGATAAAAATTCAATCAGAAAATCAATTGCTAAGATATCTATCCAATACTCCACTTCAAGTAGAAATAACATTGTTACAAACTAAAACTTATACATCTCAAAATACACCAAAAGAGCATTTAAAAAAATTTTATAAGTATTTTGATGAAGTGAAAAATGAAAAGTTTGATGGGTTAATAATTACTGGGGCACCTGTTGAAACTATAGAGTTTGAGGATGTAACATATTGGAATGAACTTGAAGAAATAATGGAATGGAGTAAAAGCAATGTTTTCTCAACACTTCATATATGCTGGGGTGCACAAGCAGCACTATATTATCATCACAATATAAGTAAAAAGGTTTTAAAAAAGAAAATGTTTGGAGTATATCAACATAAGGTAAATAAAATTAATGAGGATTTAACAAGAGGATTAGATGATATTTTCTATGCACCACATTCTAGGCATACTACAACGTCAAAAGAAGATATTGAAAAAAATAAAAACCTAGAGATACTATCAGAATCAGAAGAGGCTGGAGTGTTTATAATTGCCACAAAAGATAAAAGACAAATATTTATAAGTGGGCATTTAGAATATGATAGAGACACACTGAAAAGTGAGTATTTCAGAGACCTTAATAATGGAAAAGATATTGATATACCAAAAAACTATTTTCCTAAGGATAATATAAAAGAAATTCCAATGGTTAGATGGAGAGGAAGTGCAAATATAGTTTTTGGAAATTGGCTAAATTATTGCATTTATCAAAATACTCCATTTAAACTTGAAAACATTGAATAAATTGCAGCAATTAAGGGAGTAAAGCTATAGATGTTCACCTTTTATTATATTAAATAATATAATAATCTTATGAAAGCTTAATATTTGGAGGATATTATGAAAGATAGTGCAGTTATAGTTGGATGTTCAGATAAGTTTATAATATATTTTACTAAATATCTTATTTTAAATAATATTGAAACATATTTGATTATTAGGAAAAATGAAGAAAGTGATATATTAAAGGAAATAGAAAAGGATGTTACTATAATAAGGCTTGATGGAAACGTAGAACATTTAAAGTTGTTTCTTAAATCTATAGAACCGAAGGTAATATACAATTTGTGTAATATAGACTTAAGTGAGAAACCAGAAATTAAAGAAGTCATTGATAGAGACTATTCAGAGGTTATTTTAATTTTAGAAGCTCTTACAGCCTCAAGAAGTACTAAATTTATAAATTTTATAAATAAAACTTTAGAAGATGAAAATAAAGTTTCATTAGACTTATATTCAGCTATTGAAAAATCCTTAGAAAGTATAATTGAATATTATAAAAATAAATATAATATTGAAGTTTTAATAAAATGTAAAACTGGAGATATGGGTTTAGATTTAGAATTATTGATGGATTACTAAAATAAAAGGAAGGAAAACTTCCTTTTATTTTTTATAACAATACTTACTTTACTTATTACTAATATATGTGATATCTTTTAAATAAATATTTAAGAGATAAGTAATATGAATAGGAATAGGTACACAAAATGAAAGAACTAGTAAAAAGTCAATTAGGTAAGATGGATCTATTTAAAAATATTTACCCAAATACTATATATGAACTAGCAGAAATAGGTGAAAGTAAATGCTACTTAAAAGGAAGTCATATATTTAGAGATAAAGAAGAAATTAATAAAATTTACATAGTATGTAGTGGAAAAGTTTCATTATATAAATTAAATGAGGCTGCTCAAAAGAAAGTAGTATTTATATTAGGGAAAGAAACTATTATAAATGCAGTAGTTTTAGATGATTTACCAGCATCTATAAACTGTGAAGTATTTGAAAAAGCAGAAATATTATCCTTTGATAGAATGAGATTTCAAGAAATTATGGCAAAAGATTTCGAGTTAACTAAAATAGTAATATCTTCTTTAAGTATGAAGGTAAGAAGATTGTATAGGCAGTTAAAAAACTCTACTCCTTTAAAGGTTGAAAAAAGAGTGGCAGCAAAGCTGTGGAAGTTATGTAAGGATTATGGAAAAGAAGTTGAAGATGGCACTTTAATAGATTTAAATATAAGTATAACTTATCTAGCAGATATGTTTGGTGCTCCAAGGGAAACAATATCAAGAGCATTAAAAATTCTTCAAGAGAATAATTTAATAACATACGAGAAAAGAAGAATAATAGTAAAAGATAAAGATAAAGTGGTGAGATTTTTTAAGGGAGTAGAAACGAAATAAAATATAAAAAAGATAGAAACTGTGATAATGGTCACAGTTTTTATTTATATTAGGATTTATAATCTTTTTGTAGAGATTGTGATTATAATCACAATAATGAGGAGGAAAGTATGTTTAATGAAGAATTTAATAAAGTATCAGCAGCAGCAAAAGCAAAAGTAGAGTTATTAAAAGAAAACGGAATTGGTTATTTTGTAAGCTCAATGCTTGCTGGAATCTATGTTGGACTTGGAATTATGTTGATTTTTACAATTGGAGGATTGCTTAGTTCAGCGAATTCACCAGCAACTAAAATTGTTATGGGATTATCATTTGGAGTAGCCTTGAGTTTAGTAATATTTGCAGGGGCTGAATTATTTACAGGAAACAATTTTATCATGGCTGTAGGATCATTAAATAAAGAAGTCTCTTGGGTAGAAACAATTAAGGTTTGGATAGTAAGTTTTATTGGAAACTTGACAGGTTCAATACTTGCAGGAACATTATTTTTTATGGCTGGTTTAGCAAATGGTCCAGTTGGAGAGTTTATAGCAAAAACTAGTGCTGCTAAAATGTCTTTGCCAGTTAGTGATTTGTTTTTTAGAGGAATATTATGTAATATGTTAGTTTGCTTAGCTATATGGTGTAGCTTTAAATGTAAAGAAGAAGTATCTAAGCTTATAATGATATTTTGGTGTTTATTTGTTTTTATAACAGCAGGATTTGAGCATAGTGTAGCAAATATGACTTTACTAACAATAGGATTACTTTCACCAGCAGGGACTACTGTAAGTATAGGTGGATATGCTTATAACATTATAATAGCAACCCTAGGTAATATGGTTGGAGGAATTGTATTTATGGCAATACCTTATTACATAATATCTAGAAAGAAAAAAGTAAACTAATTAAATAAACTTAAGAGGTGTTTAAGATGGGATATAGGCTTAAAGTAGAAGAATTTAATAAGGGATTACAAGAGTTATCAAAAAAATATAAGATATATGCACCAAAGGTTTTAGAGGGAAAAGGAACTTTTTCAGATACTGATATAGTTAGATATGATGAAATATCAAAAATTGAAGAAATAGAGTTTGATAAAAAATCACAGTTTTCATATAAAGAAGTTTTACTTCCAATAACACAAACATTATTTTTCTTTACTGAAAATGAAATTAAAGAGGCAGAAGTTGATGATAAATCTATATTAATTTTCCTAAGAAGTTGTGATATGCATGCATTAAAAAGAATAGATGATATTTACTTAAGAAATAAATTTGAAGATCCATATTATAAGAAATTAAGAGAAAAAGCTAAATTTGTTTTAATGGGTTGTGAAAAGAGTTTTGATAATTGTTTCTGCGTAAGCATGGAAACAAATAAAACAGATGAATACAATGCATATGTTAAACAATCTAATGAAGAAGTATATTTAGATGTAAAAGATGAAGAATTAGAAAAAGTATTTATAAAATTAAATAATGAATCATTAAATGTAACTCCAGATTTTGTTGAAAGTAATGATATTAATGTTAACATACCTGATAATTTAGAATTAAAGGTAATGGATTCAAAGGTATGGAGTGAGTATTCAGAAAGATGTATAGCATGTGGTAGATGTAATTTTGTCTGTCCAACTTGTACATGCTTTACTATGCAAGATATATTCTACAAAGATAATGGAAAAGCAGGAGAAAGAAGAAGAGTTTGGGCTTCATGCCAAGTTGATGGTTATACAGACATGGCTGGAGGACATAGTTTTAGAAAAGATAAAGGACAAAGAATGAGATTTAAAGTTCTTCATAAAGTTTATGATTACAAAAAGAGATGGGGATATCATATGTGTGTAGGTTGTGGAAGATGTGATGATGCATGTCCAGAATATATTTCATTCTCAAATTGTGTTAATAAATTAGAAAAAGCTATGGATGAGGTGAAGTAATATGAATACAAATGAATATATACCATTTATATCAGAAATATTAGAAGTTATTAAACATACAGAAATTGAATATACTTTTAGAATGTCTTTTAAAGGTGATGTAAAACCAGGGCAATTTTTTGAAGTATCAATTCCAAAGTATGGAGAAGCACCTATATCAGTAAGTGGAATAGGTGAAAATCATGTTGATTTAACTATAAGAAGAGTTGGAAAAGTAACAGATGAAATATTTAATAATTATGTTGGAGACAAGCTTTTCTTAAGGGGACCATACGGAAATGGATTTGATATTAACAACTATAAAAATAAAGAAGTGATTGTTGTTGCTGGGGGAACAGGTTTATCACCAGTTAAAGGAATTGTAGATTACTTCTCAGAAAATAAGGATGATTCTAAAGGATTTACACTTATTTCAGGATTCAAATCTCCAGAAGATATTCTTTTTAAGGAAGATATAAAGGTTTGGGAAAATAATATAAATCTTATATTAACTGTAGATGGAGCAAAGGAAGGTTATGAAGGAAAAGTTGGACTCGTAACAAAATATGTTCCAGAGCTTGATATAAAAGATAAAGAAAAGGTACAAGTTATTGTTGTTGGACCACCTATGATGATGAAATTTACTGTATTAGAATTCTTAAAGGTTGGAATTAAAGAAGAAAATATATGGATTTCTCAAGAAAGAAAGATGTGCTGTGGAATCGGAAAATGTGGACACTGTAGAATAGACGATACATATATTTGTTTAGACGGGCCTGTATTCAATTATTCAAAAGGAAAAGAATTAATAGATTAGGAGGAAACACTATGGATATCAATACTAAAAAGCTGAAAAAGAATGCCTTTAGAGTTACAAAAAGAAGAGGGATGACAGCTTCAAGAATAAGAGTTCCAGGTGGATTCTTAAGGGCTGAGTATTTAGGCTTAATTCAAGAAATCGCAGATAAATATGGTGATGGAACAGTTCATTTAACTACAAGACAGGGATTTGAAATTCCAGGTATAGATATGAACGACATAGAAGAAGTTAACATTCTCCTTCAACCTATAATAGAAGGATTAGAAATAAATCAAGAAGTCCCAGAAAAGGGATATACAGCAGCTGGAACAAGAAATGTATCAGCATGTATAGGAAACAAAGTCTGTCCATATGCAAATTATAATACTACAAACTTTGCTAAAAAGATAGAAAAAGCTATCTTCCCAAATGATTTACATTTTAAAATAGCATTAACAGGATGTCCAAATGATTGTATAAAAGCTAGAATGCATGATTTTGGAATAATAGGTATGACAGAACCACAATTTGATAGCAGTAAATGCATATCATGTGGTGCATGTGTTAGGGCCTGTAAGAAAAAATCAACAGGCGCATTACATCCAGAAAATTATAGACCAGTAAGAGATCATAGTAAATGTATAGGTTGTGGAGAATGTGTTATAAATTGTCCAACAGGAGCATGGACAAGAAGCAAAGAAAAATATTATAGATTAGCAATAATGGGTAGAACAGGAAAGAAAAATCCAAGATTAGCTGAAGACTTTATAATATGGGTGGATGAAGAAAGTATTATAAAAATAATATTAAATACTTATAAATACGTTGAACAATATATAGCTAAAGATGCACCAGGTGGAAAAGAGCATATAGGATATATAGTAGATAGAACAGGTTTTATGGAATTTAAAAAGTGGGCTCTTGAGGGAGTTCAGCTTTCAGATAAAGCAATTCTTAAAGAAAATATTTATTGGAGCGGAGTAAAATATTAATAATTTTAAGCTGTGAACAAGAGTCAAAAATAAATAGAAGATGCTCCATAAGCTAATAGCTACGAAAGAAGTACTAGGCTTCAAAAAATTGCTATGCCAAGAGTTTTGGTTAACTCGACTACGTTCAGACAAACCAACAACTCTAAGGCATAGCAATTTTTTCTTCACCAAGTACTTCTAGTTTCTCACTATAATTCATAGTTTTTGGAATAAAGTAAAAGGTAACAGGGAACAGGTTATGATATAAATTTCAAAGCAATTTATAAATGAAAGAATTGAGGTTGTTTTGCTGCACAAAACTAACTACTGTCCCTAAGCTTACCTTGAACTAGATGTTTCTTAATTTTTAATTATAGTTTACATTTAGTACTTGTTACCTGATACCTGTTCCCTATTACATATAAAATCAAAACAACTGTGAACTGTGCCTTGTGAACTATGAACCGAAAAATGCTCGCATTTTAAATCAAGTGTGAAAAAAATCTGTATTAATAGTATAATAAAGGTATGATAAAAAACTATAGATAAATAGATTTAAATAAATTAGGAGTAATATTATGATTCAGCTTTTAGGGATTAAGAAGAATACAAAGGTAGAAATAAGAGAAAAGTTAGTGTTGTCTCCTAAGAGGAGAGAGGAATATACAAAAAAATTATTGCAATATTTTGATGAGGTTGTTATATTAAGTACTTGCAATAGAACAGAAATTTACTTTAATGGTTCTTTAAGTGATGAAGAAGGATTAAAAAAGATTTTTGAAGTATTGAAATGGGATATAAATTTAAAGGAATATTGTTTTTATTTAAAAGAGAAAGAAACTATAAGGCATTTAATGGAAGTGGTTTGTGGATTTCACTCTAAAATATTAGGAGAAGATCAAATACTTGGACAAATAAAAGATTCATATCAATTAGCTCTTGAAATTAAGGCAGTTAAACATGAGCTTCAAAGATTATTTCAAGAAGCAATTACATGTGGCAAAAGATTTAGAACTGAGGGAAGATTTTATGAAATACCAATATCTTCTGCATCTATTTCAATAAATGAAGCAATTGAAAAAGGTTCTAAAAGAATTATGGTAATAGGATATGGGGAAGTTGGAAAGTTAGTAGTAAAGTATGCTATTTCTAGTCATATAGAAGAAATTAATTTAGTGGTTAGGCAAGTTGAAAAAATTAACGATATAGATGATGAGAGAGTTAAGATAATGAATTATGAAGATGGAAGAAATATAATTAATAATATGGATTGTGTGATTTCTTGTACTTCAGCCCCACACTTAATTATAGAAAAAAAACATATTGAAAGTAATGGAAATAAGCTAGTGATTTTTGATTTAGCTCTTCCAAGAGATGTAGATAGTAGTATTAAGGATTTTATAAGGATAGAACTTTATGATATTGATGACATTAGTTTAATTGATGATGAAAATAAAAAATTAAGAAAAGATAAAATGATAAAATTTAAGTATGTAATAAGTGAATATATAGAGCGGTTCTCTAATTGGAAAGACACAAGAGACATATCAAATATTATAAGAAATATGAAAACCGATAGTATTAAAGTTATTGAAGAAAGAGAAGGTACATTTAAAAATAAATGTATAGATAAAAAGGATATAGAAATTGCACAAAAGCTTATAAAAAGTACATCAGACTATTATGTTAATAAAGCAATTGAAGTTTTAAAAGAAGAAAAATTAAAGGGGCAAGAAGAAGAATGTATGAGGATATTAGAGAAGATATTTCTAAAGAAGATTTAAATTACACTTATCTCTCCATAATATCAAAAAAGTTAAATGTTGGCATAGTTGGTGGAGGGAAGGCTAGCTATGTAAAATGCAAGAGATTTCTAGAGAATGGATGTAAGGTTGAAGTTTTATCTTTGGATTTTATAGATGAATTTTATGATTTGAAAAATATCAAACTTATAAAGGGAGCTTATAATAAGAAATTTATAAAAGATAAGCATTTAGTAATAATAGCTACAAATGATGAAAATATAAATCTTGAGATAAAAAAGAACTGTGAGGATGAGTTTAAAATATACATATTTGCTTCTGATTATATAAAAGGAATGGCTGTGACACCAATGCAAAGGCAATTAAAAAATATAACTTTTGCGTTAAATACTAAGAATGGAAATCCAAAGGGAGCAGTAATGCTATCAGATAAAGTTTTTGATATATTAAATAATTATGATGATTTTATGGAATATTCATCAAAGATTAGAGATAAAGCTAAGTTAATTGAAAAAAATAAAAAAGAAATTATAAACTTCGTATGTAGTGAAGATTTTAGATATATATATATAAAGAGAAAAGATAAAATAGTATTAGAACTATTTTTTGGAAAAGAGATTGTAAAAAAAATATATAAAGATTTATAGGAGAAGTTTTATGGAGTTAATTATTGCAACTAGAAAAAGTAAGTTAGCCCAAATTCAAGCAGATAAAATAATTGAGCTTATAAAGGATAAATATAATATAGATTCTAAAAAATTACTAATAGTTACAGAGGGAGATAAAAGGCTAGATGTAACTCTTGACAAAATAGGTGGCAAGGGACTATTTGTTAAGGAAATAGAATATGCACTTTTAAATAAAGAAGCACATGGAGCTGTGCACAGTATGAAAGATGTACCATTTGAATTACCACAGGATTTCGAATTAGCAGCAATTCCTGAAAGAGGAGATATAAGAGATGTGTTTGTGTCAAGCAATAATATTTCTTTTAAAGATCTAAAAGAAGGTGCAGTTATAGGAACAAGTAGTATAAGAAGAGCCGCTATGATAAATGAAATTAGAAAAGATTTAAAAATAGTTCCAATTAGAGGGAATGTTCAGACTAGATTAGAAAAGATGAAAAATGAAAAAATGGATGGAATAATTTTAGCAGCTGCTGGATTAAAAAGATTAAATTTAGAAAATATAATAACAGATTATTTTGATCCGAAAATATTCTTACCAGCAATAGGGCAAGGTGCATTAGGAATAGAGGTATTGAAAAATGGTGAGTATAACGAGTACTTACGCAATCTAGATAATAAAGAAGTTAGGGTTGCGGTAGAAGCAGAAAGAAGTTTTATGAGAAGATTAAATGGTGATTGTCATAGTGTGATTGGTGTTTATTCACAAATAAAAGATAATGACTTATATATGATAGGAACCTTTAATGTAAATGGAAAGATGATAAAAAAAGATATACTTGGAAATAAAAATGAAAATATAGAACTAGGATTTAAATTGGCTGAAAAGATTTTGAAAGGATAATAAAAATGAGTAAAGTTTATATAATAGGTACTGGACCGGGAGATGAAGAGTTATTAACGTTAAAGGCAGTAGAAGCATTAAAAAAATGTACTGCTGTTTTATATGATAGATTAGTTTCAAATAATATATTAAATTATTTAAGAGAAGACTGTAAAATTTATTATTGTGGAAAAGAACCAGGATGTCATTATAAAACTCAAGAAGAAATAAATGAAATTTTAATAAAACTTGCTAGAGAAGGGCATACTGTTGGGAGAATTAAAGGGGGAGACCCTTATGTTTTTGGGCGAGGAGGGGAAGAAGTACTTTCTGTAATTGAAGAGGGAATAGACTTTGAAGTAGTTCCAGGAATAACTTCTCCAATATCAGTATTAAACTATGCAGGTATTCCAATAACACAAAGAGGAATGTCTCAAAGTTTTCATATAATAACAGGTATGACTGCAGGAACATTAAATATAAATTGGGAAGCAATAGCTAAAGAAAAAGGCACATTAGTTTTTATGATGGGATTAAGCAATCTTAGCATAATAAAAGAAAACTTAATAATGAATGGAAAAGACAAAAATACTAAAGTTGCAGTAATAATGAGAGGAACCTCATCTAAGCAAAAAAAAGTAATTGGAACTTTAGAAGATATAGAAGAAAAAGTTTTAAAAGCTAAGCTTAAATCCCCATGCATAATTGTTATGGGAGATGTTGTTGAATTAAGCGATAAATTAAATTGGTATGAGAAAAAGCCACTTTTTGGACTTAATATATGTGTAACAAGATCAAGAGAACAGTCTTCTAATTTGAAGAAGAAACTTAGGGATTTAGGAGCAGAAGTAACGGAAATAAACTCTATAAAAATACAACAAACTAAAGAGAACTTAAACTTTGTTAAGGATAAATTAGGTGAATATAATCATATAATATTTACTTCAGTAAATGGAGTTAATATATTTTTTGATTATATAATAGAAAATAAAATAGATATAAGAACTATAAAAGCTAAGTTTTCTGTTGTTGGTAAGGCTACTAAAAGAGCATTAGAGGAAAGAGGAATTCAAAGCTTTATAATGGGAAGAGAATTTGTTGGAGAGGGACTTTTTAAAGAATTAGCTCCTTATTTAGTTAAAGGAGAAAGGGTATTAATGCCGTGCTCTTCATTAAGTAGAGAATATTTAAAAGAAGAAATCGAAAAGCTAGGTTTACATGTAGATAAAGTTCATACATATGATACAGTTTGTGGTGAAGTGAAAAATAAAAAGGTATTTGAAGAGGTAGACTTTATATTATACACAAGTCCAAGTACTGTAAATAATATGATAAATATCTTTAGTATAGATGATATAAAATCAAAGTTTAATATTGCAATTGGGCCTCAAACATATAAAGTTTTAAAAGAAAATTCAATAGAAGAAGCACATATGTGTAAAAAACATTCAGAAGATGGATTCTTAGGTGAAATAATAGATATATATAGTAGGTTTAAGGAAAGCAAAGGTGAATAATATGATTAAAAGAGGAAGACGATTAAGAGTAAATTCAGCAATAAGAGATTTAGTTAGAGAAAATCAGTTAAATACTAATGATTTCATATTCCCTATCTTTGTTGTTGAAGGAGAAAATATAAAAGAAGAAATAAATTCCATGGAAGGCAATTATCATTGGTCAATAGATAGATTACAGGAAATAATAGAAGAAGTTGAAAGTCTTAATATAAAGGGTGTAATTTTGTTTGGGTTACCAAAGCATAAAGATGAATGTGGATCAGAGAGTTTTAATGATGATGGAATAGTACAAAAGGCTATAAAGAAAATAAGGGAAATCTCAAATAAGTTATATATAATTACAGATGTTTGTATGTGCCAATACACAAGTCATGGACACTGTGGAATATTAGATGAATCAAATATTGATAATGACAAAACATTAGAAATACTAGGTAAAATAGCACTATCTCATGCAAGGGCTGGAGCTCATATGGTTGCACCTTCAGATATGATGGATGGAAGAGTTGCATTTATAAGAAATATATTAGATGGGAATAAATATGAAAATGTTGCAATAATGAGCTATGCAGCAAAATATTCATCATATTTTTATGGACCATTTAGGGAAGCAGCTCATTCTGCACCTCAATTTGGAGATAGAAAAACTTATCAAATGGATCCTGCTAATTCAGAAGAAGCTTTAAGAGAAATCCAATGGGATATAAATGAAGGTGCAGATATAATAATGGTAAAACCGGCACTATCATATTTAGATATTATAAGAAGAGCAAGAGATAAAATTAATGTGCCTATTTGTGCTTATAATGTTAGTGGTGAATACGCAATGGTAAAGGCTGGGGCTAAAATGGGACTTATAGATGAAAAAGGAATAGTTCTAGAAATGCTTCTTTCAATGAAAAGAGCAGGAGCAGATTTTATAATAACATATCATGCGTTAGAAGCAGCTAAATGGCTAAAGGAGAATTAAATTATGAAAAATCAAGTTATATTTCATGAGTCTAAAAAATATATGCCAGGAGGAGTAAACTCTCCAGTAAGATCATATAAAAATACAGGATTAACTCCACCTATTATAAAAAGTGGAAAAGGGGCAATAATAATAGATGAAGAAGGTAACGAGTACATAGATTTCGTATTAGCTTGGGGACCAATGATTTTAGGTCATTGTGATAAAGATGTAGTAAAATGTATTAAAGAAGTTTCTGAAAGTTCAATAGCTTTTGGTGCACCAACAGAGTTAGAACTTATAATGTCTAAATTTCTATGTAAAAATTTGAAAAATATAGATATGATAAGAATGGTGAACTCAGGTACAGAAGCCACTATGAGTGCTATAAAGCTTGCAAGGGGATATACAAAGAAAAATAAAATAATAAAATTTGCAGGGTGTTATCACGGGCATTTTGATGGATTTTTAATTGAGGCAGGTTCAGGAGTGTTAACAAATGGAATCCCTGGATCATTAGGAGTTCCAGAAGATAGTATAAAAAACACTCTTATAGCAACATATAATGATAAAGAAAGTATTAAAGATTTGTTTAGAAAATATGGAGAAGATATTGCGGGTGTTATAATAGAGCCAGTTGCAGGGAATATGGGAGTTGTAAAAGCTGAAGAAGACTTTATGAACTTTATTAGAGAACTTTGTGACCAATATGGTTCTTTATTGATTTTTGATGAGGTTATGAGTGGATTTAGAGTAGCCTTCGAAGGAGCACAAAAATTATTTAATGCAAAACCAGATTTAGTGACTTATGCAAAAATAATAGGTGGAGGACTTCCTTGTGGGGCATATGGTGGAAGAAAAGAAATAATGGAATTTTTATCTCCAGTTGGAGAGGTTTATCAGGCCGGAACTATGTCAGGAAATCCAATTGTAATGGCAGCAGGAATTGCAACTTTAAATAAACTAAAAAGAAATAAAGAAGAATATTATGAGAAAATAAATTATCTTGGAAAGATGCTAGAAGATGGTGTATTAGAGATTGCAAAAGAAAAAAATATTCCATTAATCGTTAATAGGTGTGGAGGAATGTTTACCTTATTTTTTACTAAATCAAAAGAAGTTAAAAAATATAGTGATGTTAAAACCTGTAATGAAGAAGTTTTTAAAAAATACTTTAAGCACATGTTGTTAAATGGAATTAATATACCACCATCACAGTATGAATCTTTATTTTTAAGTGTTGCTCATACTGAAGAACATATAAATAAATTTTTAAATGTATTTAAAAATTTTAATATAGAATAGAGAGGTGCATATGTCTAAAGCAATAATTATTGTTTCTTTTGGAACAGCCAATTTAGAAGGTATTAATGAGTTAGAAAACTTTGAAAAAGAAATAAGAGAAAGTGTAAAAGAAAAGTATCATGTTTGTAAGGCGTTTACTTCAAGTGTATTATCCAATATGTTATTTAATAAATATGGGAAAGTAGTGCCTAGATTAGAGCAAGTTTTATTTAATTTAAGCAATGATAGGTATAAAGAAGTATATATACAACCACTTCATGTAATTGAAGGAAGTGAGTACTCTAGTATAGAAAAAACTATAAAAGAATACGATTATTCTTTTTCAAAAATAATTTTAGGAAAAGTTCTTATGAGTGATAAACAAGAAGAATTAGTAGAGTCATGTAATTTAATTGCTAAAGCCATGGAAAGTGATTTACCAAAAGAGGATAACATAGTATTAGTTGGGCATGGATCTAAAACAATAAGTACAGAAGCTTATAATAAATTAAAAGTGGTATTTATAGAAAATCAATACAAAAATATTTATGTTGGAACATTAGAAGGAGACATAAAAAAAGAAGATGTTACAAGATATTTATTAGAAGATAAAATTGATGAAATAACATTGGCTCCAATACTTATGCTTCCTGGAAACCATATAGAAAAAGATATTTTTGGAGAAAATAATTCATGGAAAACTTTTATAAAGGATCATGGTATAAAAGTTAAAGTCACTAGAAAATCACTTTTAGAATATGAGGAAATAAGAAAATATTATATAAATAAGATAAAAAAAGAATTTAAATAAGAATTAAATATAAACAAGGATAAAACAAAGTTTTCATTGCAAAACTTTGTTTTTCATTGTAAAATGTGTTAGTAAAAAATGAAATTTATTTATATTAATAATTGTTAAAAAAGTAACTATAATATGGGGGATATCATGTACAGTAAAGAAATTCATAATTTAGCTCACTCAGCAGAGGTTAAAAGTAACTTACTAAGGAGAAGTACGGGGAGATACTTAGTTAGTGCAATGATTGGAAGTTTATTTGTAAGTCTAGGAATTATGCTTATTTACACCATAGGTGGAATAATGCATCATAATGGAATAGAAACTTATAAGATTTTAATGGGAGCATCCTTTGGTGTGGCTCTTAGTTTAGTATTAATGGCAGGTGGAGATTTATTTACAAGTAATGCTATGATAATGACTATGGGAGCCTTAGAAAAAACAGTAACTTGGGTTGATGCTATAAAAATATGGTTTGCAAGTTGGATTGGAAATATTTTGGGTGGAATTCTTGGAGCAATATTATTTGTACAAGCTGGTTTAACTAGTGGAAAAAGCGAATATATTGGAGAATTTATTGTAAATAATGCTTATTCTAAAATAAGTACGCCAGCAGGACAACTTATATTAAAAGGAATTTTATGTAATATATTAGTCTGTTTAGCAGTTTGGATGTGTTATAAGTTAAAAGAAGAAACTGCTAAAATATTAATGATATTTTGGTGCTTATTTACATTTATAACAGCAGGATTTGAACACAGTGTAGCAAATATGGGATTTCTCGCTATGGGATATTTAATAGATCCATCAACAATAACCATAGGTGGATATGCATATAATATTATTCTAGTATCTATCGGAAACTTTATTGGAGGAATATTATTTTTAGCTTTACCATATTATTATATTACTAGCGGACATAAAGAGGAAGTTTAAAATTTTTAGTACATATATAGGATGGATAAATATCCATCCTTAAGTTTTCTAGTGGACATATATAAGTTTGAGGTCATAAGCAAATTTACATATGCCCACTTTTTTTATAAACTTTTTAGTTCCTAAGTTATGAATGTAAGTTTAAATAAATTAGATCTTATATAAATTTTAGGAATTTGTTAGAAATCTGATAGGTTAATTTTATATATTTATATTATTATAAATATATATGAATAGATGTTATAATTTAAATATAAAAAATAGAAGAAGGGGTATTTTATATAAAATATGAAGGATGGATTTATGAGTAAATACAATGTTTTAGTTGTGGATGACGAAAAAGAAATAACTGATGCAATAGAGATATATTTAAAAAATGAAGATATAAATGTTATAAAAGCATATGATGGAGTAGAGGCTCTTAACATAATAGAAAAAGAAGATATACATCTTGTAATAATGGATTTAATGATGCCTAAAATGGATGGAATGAGGGCAACTATGAATATAAGGAAAGAAAAAAATATTCCTATAATAATTTTATCAGCAAAATCACAGGATATTGATAAAATATTGGGGTTAAACATAGGGGCCGATGATTATATAACAAAACCATTTAATCCATTAGAGCTTATAGCAAGAGTAAAATCACAACTAAGAAGATATGTAGATTTTGGAAATTATATAAAGGAACAAAATGAAGATGTATTAACTTATGGAATAATTAAATTGGATAAAAATAGAAAATCTTTTGAAGTAGACGGAAAAGAAATTAAAATAACTAGAACAGAGTATAAGATTTTAGAACTTCTTTTAAGTAATCCAGGAAGAGTTTTTTCTTCAGCAGAAATATATGAACGTGTATGGGAGGAACCCTGCTTTAGTACTGATACAGTTATGGTTCATGTTAGGAGAATAAGAGAAAAGATAGAAATAGATCCTAAGAATCCAAGATATTTAAAAGTAGTATGGGGAGTTGGATATAAGTTTGAAAAATAGATATTTATTAATAAGTAATAAAGGTCTTATAAAATACTTAAGTCTTTTTTTTATAACAATTGTAATTTTATTTATTGTGTATTTAATTCCTAATTATAAGTTTTTAACATTAATAATTTTAACACTAATATTTTTAAATATATCAATGCTATTAAAGCTTATAAGTAATAATTTTGAAACAACAATGATTTGGAAAGGAATAGAAAGTTGGCTAGAGGAATTTGAAAAAGAAAATAATTTAAACTCTTTTAGTAATAAAGAGATATTTAACAAAGAAGACTTAAATATAAACATAAGAAAAAAGTATTTAGATTTATTATTAAAGATTAATAAAATAGCTAAAAGTCTAAAGAAATCAGCAATCAACACAAAAAGAAATGAAAATGTAAATCTTCAACTTATAGATAATTTAACTAAAAAGTTAAATAATCCTTTAGAAGATATATTGATGAATATAGAAAAATTAAAAAGTGTAAATAATGATAACGAAATAATAGAGTTGTTAAAAAATAAATCTAATAATTTAAAAAAATTAATTGAAGAATTATTTGAAGCATCAAAGACAGCCACAGGGGATATGACTTTAGAAATAAATGAAATTGAAATAGTTGAATTTTTAAAGCAAGCTATAATTGAATTTGAGGATAAAATAAATGAAAGCACAATATCTTTCAGACCAAGTTTTCCGAAAGAAGATATAGTAATCTATTGTAGTGGAGAAAAATTATGGAGAGTATTTGATATATTATTTGAAAATGCACTAAAACATTCTTTAGAAAATAGTAGAGTTTATATAGATGTACGATGCAGTGATAATAAGGTATATATATGTATAAAAAATACTTCGAAAAAAGAGTTAAATATAGAGCCTAAGGATTTGATATATATAATAAATAATAATAAAGAAGAAAATGTATCAGGACTAGGCTTAGAAATTGCGAAGAATTTAGTTATTCTTCAAAAAGGAAGTTTTAATATAAGTATAGATGGAGACTTATTTAAAGTAGAAATATCTTTTAATATTAACTCTGTTCAAAAAGCGTGTTTAGAAGAGGAGTAATCCAATGATATTAGATAAAGTTTTATATAAAAATTATAAAATTAGATGGATTAAAGATGAAGAAATAAGAAAGTTAAAAGATATAAATGAAAAAGTATTTATGGAAACCATAATTGGAAAAATACTAGTGCTTATGAATTATTTTGTTATAAGAAAACTAGTTAATACTACTGGAGAAGAATTTTTACCTAATTATAATAGCGAAGGGCCAAAGTATATTGTATTACTTACCTGGGTAGTATTTGCTATAATTGTAGCAATATCAGTATTTCAGATAGTATTAAAAAGTAGAATTTATAAAGATGATGATATTAAAACTTATGAAAGGAATTTTTATAGAGTAAAATTATTTGATAAATTTATGAAGCTTTTAATAGTAGTAATATTTTATATAACTTTATATCAAGGCTTTTTTCAATTTACTATGATTGGAGTTGATATAAAAGAAACTATACTTTGGTGGATAGTTATATTAAATATATTAGTATTTATCTATCTTGGAATAAGTGTATTTAAAAATTGTTTAATAATGGAAACGTTGAACTTAACATTGGATAAAACAATTGAAAGTTTAGAAAGTGGAAATTTTGATGATGTTTATAAAATACTAAATGAAAATAAAAACCTCTATGCTTTGCTTAATGGAATAGAATTCAATATTATGAATAGAGCTATAAATGAGCTTATTTCAACATCTCAAGTAGTTGAAAATTATGAAGCTATATCAAATATAAAAAAGGTTGAACTAATAACTAATGTATCTCATGATTTAAGAACACCTTTAACATCTATAATAAATTATGTTGATTTTTTAAGTAAAGGAAAGTTCACTGAAAGCAATAAAAATGATTATATAGATATATTAGAAAGAAAAGCAAAAAGAATAAAAATTTTAATAAATGATTTAAAAGAATCAATAATGGCTAATTCCAATGGTATTATTTTGGATATTAAAGAAATTGATATAAAAGAAGTACTAAATCAAGTATTAATTGAAGTAAATGATAAAATTAATGAATCAAAGCTAAAGTTTACTTTTAAAATATTTTCAAAAGGAAAAGAAGTGGAAAATACTGAGTTTTTTAAAGCTTTAGTATATGCGGATTATAATAAAACTCTTAGAATATATCAAAATATAATATCAAATATACTTAAATATTCTTTAATGGATTCAGAAGTGTTTATAATACTAGAATATGATAATAGAAAAATAAATAAAATAAGTAACATGACCTTTATAAACGAAACAAAAGAAAAAATAATATTTAATGAGAATGAGATTATTGAAAGATTTAAAAGAGGAGATGAGTCTAGAAATACAGAAGGTACAGGGTTAGGCTTAGATATAGCAAAAAGTTTGACAGAAGCACAAAATGGAGAGTTTAAAATAGAAATAAGAGATAAAAAATTTATTGTCAATGTATCAATTTAAATAAAAATTTACTATAGTAGCAAAAAAACTCCCGTGGGAGTTTTTTTATTTAAACTATTTATAGTACTGTTAAGTAATGTACATAAATAATTATTAATTCATTTTATATTAAACTAAATAAGTCCAACCTTCTGGGCCTTCAATATCACCAAATTGGATGCCACAAAGGATTCTATAAAGTTCTTTTGTAACAGGGCCAACTTCAGTTTCACTATGAAAAACATGAAGTTTATCTTTGTATTCTATTCCTCCTATTGGAGTTATAACAGCAGCAGTACCACAGGCACCTGCTTCTTTAAATTCATCTATATTATCTATATAAACATCTCTTTCATAAACAGGCATTTTTAAATAATCCCTAGCTATATCCATAAGAGAATACTTAGTTATACTAGGCAAAATTGATGGAGATTTTGGTGTTATAAATTCATTATTCTTTGTTATTCCAAAGAAATTAGCAGCACCAACTTCTTCAATTTTTTTATGAGTTGAGGGATCTAAATATATACAGTCCGCAAAACCTCTATCAACAGCTATTCTGTGTGGATGTAGTGAAGCGGCATAATTTCCACCAACCTTTTGTCCACCAGTCCCATAAGGAGCTGCTCTATCATAATCTGCTATCATAAAGTTACATGGTGTCAGACCATCCTTAAAGTAAGGCCCTACAGGTACAGCAAAAACTGAGAAAATATATTCTGGAGCAGGTTTTACTCCTATATTATCTCCAACCCCTATAATAAAAGGTCTTAAATATAATGTAGCACCAGTTCCATAAGGTGGTACATAATGCTCATTAGCCTTAACAACTTGAATACAAGCATCTATAAATTTATCCACTGGTACTTCAGGCATAAGTAGCTTGTCAGTACTTTCATTCATTCTGTGTGCATTTTTATCAACTCTGAACAATTGAATTTTTCCATCTTTTCTTCGATATGCTTTTAAACCTTCAAAACATTGTTGGCCATAGTGTAAAGCTGTAGATGCTTCACTTATGTTTAACATATTATCTTCTGTTAGCCTACCTTCATCCCATTGCCCATCTTTCCAAACTGAAATATATCTATAATCAGTTTTAATATAGTTAAAACCAAGATTACCCCAATTGATCTTAACATCTTTATCCATACTTAATTACCTCCTTGTGTTTTATATTATTCTAATTGTATCACTATTAAATCTATTAATAAACTTTTAATTATTTAATAGATAGATAAAAAGGATTTCATATTGAATTATTAGAAAAAAAAGGGTATATTTAAATTATTAGGATGTCAAAAGTTAAATATTACTAAATATACTTTACATATTTTTAATGATGTTAGTAAATTTAGGTTTAATATTAAAGGTAAGATATTTAAATGTAAGAGAGGACGTGTAGTAAATGCAAAAGGAAATTATTTCAACAAGTAAGGCACCAGCAGCAATAGGCCCATACTCACAAGGAATAAAATTAGGAGATATGGTATTTACATCAGGACAACTTCCAGTAAATCCAGCAACAGGAGAATTAGTAACTGAAATAAAAGAGGCCACTAAACAATCATTAGAAAATGTAAAGGCTGTTTTAGAACAAGCTGGAAGTGGTTTAGATAAAGTGGTTAAGGTAGTAGTTTTCATAAAAGATATGAATGATTTTGTACCAATGAATGAAGTTTATGCAGAATATTTCAAAGAAAACCCTCCAGCAAGAAGTTGCGTTGAAGTTGCAAGACTACCTAAAGATGCACCTATAGAAATAGAAGCAATAGCTACCATAGTGTAAATTGCAAATATGAAGGCTACGACAAATAAAATATGTTTATCTCACATATTTTATTTATCTTCGCTAACTTATATTTATTATTTATACTAATAGCTAAAGAGTGAAAGATTAAGGGAAAATTCTTGATGGATTTTTAAATAAAAAGTGCTTTGAACTAGTTGAGTTTTAAGTTTTACATATTAAAACATCTTTAATTTTTCAATCTTTCACTATTAACTCTTCAATTTATTTCGGTAAGATTGTTCCAATATCTCTTTGGCATCATTCTTTTTTGAAGTTTTGGATTAATTCTCTCTTCAATTGTTGTTGATTTAAAATAGCCTTTCCATAAACTTTGAAAATCATCATTATAATCTTTTAAGTTATTATATACTTCTAAATCCATTTCTCTAATTTCCCAGGAAATTTTGTCGTATATTGAAGCAATACCTCTTTTTACATCATGTATTATCCAATATTCGTTACTAAAACGATTTTGAAAATGTGGAGAAATAATTTCTAATATATTATTATCAGGCTCTATTGAAGAATACAAAAAGTTGTTGTTAACAGAAATAAATCGTACAAAACCATTAAACCTATGAGCTTCTAAAGAGACACGCCTTTCAATAGTATCAATTTCTTTTACCTCATCTAAATGTAAGTATTTATGAACATCACTACCTAATTTAAATGCAATTTTCAAATATTTATAACATAAGATTCCTTTGTTCTTATAATTAGATAAATATAATTTATAAATTTTATTTAAAGCTAAGGGATCAATTTTTATAACAATAGAATCTTTAACCTTATTATATTTATTTAAATCTGTATCAATATACTTAATTTCAGATAAAAGATTTATTTCTAAATCTTCTTCAGTTGAAATTGATTCTATTGAGGTTTTAGAATAAAAAGCATAATAAATTGCAGTTAAAAAGCCTTCAAAGGAATCTTTATATACTAATTTTAACAAAATGAATCACCTTCCTTAAAATTCTCCAGTAAGCGAAGTAATAGTATCATTTGGAAGAAGTATTTTCTTTGGTTCTGGTAATAAAATACTATTAGAAACTTTAGGATAAATATCATCAAAAAAAGAAATTTGTTCTGAATTTTCATTTTCAAGTTTTGGTTTATCCATATAAAGTAATCTAGTTCGTATCTTTTCTTCATCAAAGGATACATCTCCATAATACTTTCCTTTACAAGTTATAAAATATTTAGCTCTTTTTAGTACTATTCCAAGTTTTCTTAAATCTTCAAAATTTAATGAATGAACTCTTCTTGTAATTAATATTCTTCTAGCAGATTTTACTCCTATTCCAGGAATTCTAAGAAGGGTATCATAAGATGCTTTATTAACTTCAATTGGAAAAAGATCCATATTACTTAAAGCCCAAGAGGTTTTAGGGTCAAAGTTTAAATCAAAGTTATCATTTTCATCTTTTAGTAATTCGCTAGCTTTAAAACCATAAAATCTTAATAACCAATCTGCTTGATATAATCTATGCTCACGAACTAATGGTGGATGAGTAATGTCAGGAAGCGATTTATCATTTCTTATTACAGGAACATAAGCAGAGTAATAAACTCTTTTTAAATCAAAATGATTATATAAGTTCTCTGATAAATTTAAGATTTTATAATCGCTTTCAGGAGTTGCACCAACTATTAGCTGAGTACTTTGTCCTCCAGGAACAAATAAGGGAGTGGATTTTATACGTTTCTTTAAATCTTTATGCTCTATAATGGAATTTTTAATTATGTTCATTGGAGCTAATATATTTTCTTTGGTTTTTTGTGGAGCAAGTAACTTTAAGCTAGAAGAAGAAGGAAGCTCTATATTTACACTCATTCTATCTACATATTTTCCAGCCTCGTTAATTAATTTTTCATCAGCTCCAGGAATAGCTTTTAAGTGAATATATCCATTAAATTTTTCTTGAGTTCTAAGCTTTTTTACTACATTAAGTAGTAGCTCCATTGTATAATTTGGGGTTTTAAAAATAGCAGAGCTTAAAAATAAACCTTCAATGTAATTTCTTTTATAAAAATTAATTGTAAGAGATACTATTTCATCAGGTGTAAACATTGCTCTTGGAACATCTTTACTGCAAGCATTAACACAATACTTGCAATTATATATACAATGATTAGTTAAAAGTATTTTTAAAAGAGAAATACAACGACCATCTGCAGTAAAGCTATGACAAATACCGCTACTTGAAGCATTTCCTAAACCATTATTTGAATTTTTTCTTTTAGATCCAGAAGAAGAACAAGATACATCATATTTAGCAGCCGCTGAAAGAATATTAAGCTTTTCATCTATATTCAAAATTATCACCCTTCTTAAAAGTATTTAAAATCATTATACAGAACAAATGTTCCCATTGCAATAGATCATATAAATTTTGTAAAAATAAATAATTTTATTGAATAAGTAAATTTAAAATGGGTAGTATAGAAGGTGATAAAGTTAACGGAGGTATAAATATGTTTACTATAATGGCTATAAAAATAGAACCAAGAGTAGAAATTGCCCCAACAGTTCAAGCTATTTTAACAAAGTATGGATGTATCATTCAAACAAGACTCGGATTACATGAAGCAAGCAAAACATCTTGCTCTAACTCAGGACTTGTTATATTAAATTTAATACATGATGAAAAAGATGAAATTAATAATCTTAAAAAAGAATTAAATGACTTAGAAGGGGTAACAGCAAAGTTAATAGAAGTATAACAAATTTTAAGGTATTAACTATATTTAGTAGTTGATACCCTTTTTATATAAGTAGCTAAAACATTGATTTAAATGAAATAAATCTAATTTAAAAGATAATCGAATTAGATTTATTTTGTTTATTGTAACTTATATAAATAAATATGTATTTGATAGAATATATATTACTAATTAGGTATTTTTAACTTGCAATTGCTAAATTTATCTTTATAATTATTTTTATTGAACAATAGTTATTATATAGTGAAAGGACGATAAATAAATGAAAAGATCAATTAAAATATTTGCTATGATATGTATCATGATTTTTACATTTACTTTATTTGCAGGATGTCAAAAAAGTAAATGTAAAAGTATTAATGTTTTAAATTATGGGGAAAACATAGCAGAAGGAATAATAGAAGAGTTTGAAGATAAATATGATGTAAAAGTTAATTATAAAACTTTTGATGATATGGAAACAATGTATATAGAAGTATCTTCAGGTAAAACCAATTGGGATGCTATTTTAGTGGCAGATTATATGGCAGATAGAATGATACAAGAAGAATTACTTCAAAAAATAAATAAAGATAAAATACCAAATTTAAAAGAAATGAACGAAGAAGATATGGGACAACCATATGATCTTAGTAATGATTATACTGTTCCATATATGAATGGAACAATAGGAATAATATATAATAAAGATTTAGTTAGTGATAAAGTAGATAGTTGGGATATAATGTGGAATGAAAAGTATAAAAAACAAATTTTTGTTTTAGATGCTCAAAGAGATGCTATAGGAATGGCTCTTAAAAAACTTGGATATTCATTAAATACTACAAATGAAAAAGAACTTGAAGAAGCTAAAAATTTATTAATAAAACAAAAGCCATTAGTATTAAAATATGGAGCTGATGAAGTTAAGGATTTAATGACATCTGGGGAAGTTGCAATTGCTATGATATGGTCAGGAGAAGGTTTAACTTTAGCTGATGAAAATGAAAATCTAGAGTATGTGATCCCAAAGGAAGGAGGAAACTATTGGTTAGATTCATGGGCAATTCCAACTAATGCAAAAAATAAAGAAATGGCAGAAGAATTTATAAACTTTGTAAGTAGTAAAGATAACGCATATAAAATAGCTGAAGAAATAGGTTATACAACTCCAAATAAGTTAGCTAAGGAAGAGCAATCAGAAGAAGTTAAAAATAATACTGGTGCATATATGCCTAAGGAAGTTATGGAGAGATGTGAAATATATAAATATCTACCACAAGAAAAGTTAAGATTATACGAAGATGTTTGGAATGCAGTTAAGGCTGCAAAGTAGCTTATAATTAGGAAATATATAGGGTGAACTATATTATTATAAAAAATAAAGTGTTCTTAAAAAAATATTAATATTGTATTAAGTTAATAGAATAAAGTTTATAGTAATAGTATAATATTAGTAACATCCATTAAGAATATAGGAGTTGATCATGTTATGGATAAGATAATAGATTTCAATGAATTAAAAAACAAAGTGAATGATAAAGATGTAGACAAATTTGAATCCTATATATATTCATTATATTATGATATGTCTTCTGGAAAGTTAAATATGGCAGACTTCACGAAAAAGATGACAGAATACATGAGTGAAAACAATATATCACAAGATAAGTTTTTAAAAATGCAAACTAAGTTAATGGAGAGATATGGATTTGATGCTTCATCTATTGAAGAACAAATAAAATCATTAGGATTAAATAATATTATTCCTGGTACAGGAGATGTTGAAAAAGTAAGAAAGACTATGAGCTTTCAAGAAAAATATAAAGATAGAATAAAAGTAACAACTGTTAATAATTACTATATAAAAAATGATAAAAATGATGTAAAAATATTAACAGAAGAAGAAAATGTTATTTTAAAAAGCTTTGGTAAAGTTGATTTAAATGATTTAGAATTAAATGATTTTTTATGTTCTTATAAAAAAGTTATTGATAATACTACACTAAAAATATCTATTTGCGAGAATGTAAAAGAATATGATTATTAAAGATTAGTTGACAATTGAGAATGGGCAGTTAACAAAGCTAAGTAATAAACTTTGTTAACTGAAACTTTCAATTGTCTATTTTTTTTATTCTTTAATAAAACTTACATATGTCCTTTTTCTTATGGAGTTTTATAATATTATAGTTTATAATATTTAAGTGCGTAAAAATGAAATTAAGATTTATTATAATTTTAATATAGAATACTCAGGAGGATGAAATGAGCGTTTTAACAGTTAAAAATATTAGTCATGGCTTTGGAGATAGAGCTATTTTTGAAGATGTATCATTTAGATTATTAAAGGGAGAACACGTTGGTTTAATTGGAGCTAATGGTGAAGGAAAATCAACTTTTATGAATATAGTTACAAATAAGCTTATGCCTGATGAAGGAAAAGTTATTTGGTCAAACAATGTTAGAGTTGGATATATGGATCAACATGCAGCTTTACTAAAAGGCCAAAGCATAAGAGATGCTTTAAGAGATGCATTTAGATACTTATTTGATTTAGAAACAGAAATGAATTCTTTATATGAAAAAATGGGGGATTGTACTCCAGAAGAATTAGAGAAGATGCTTGAAAGAACAGCAGTAATTCAAGATTTATTAGACCATAATGGATTTTACATAATAGATGCAAAGGTAGAAGAAGTAGCAAAGGGACTTGGATTATTAGATTTAGGCTTAGATAAAGATGTTGATGATTTATCAGGTGGACAAAGAACAAAAATACTACTTGGAAAGTTATTACTTCAAAATCCAGATATATTACTTCTAGATGAGCCTACCAACTACTTAGACGAAGAACATATAGAATGGCTTAAGAGATATTTAAATAATTATGAAAATGCATTTATATTAATATCTCATGATATACCATTTTTAAATTCAGTAGTTAATTTAATATATCATGTTGAGGAAAGAAAGTTAACAAGATATGTTGGAGATTATTATGAATTTAAAAGATTATATGAAGAAAGTAAAAAAAGATTAGAAGCGGCATATGAAAAGCAACAAAAAGAAATAGCAAGATTAGAAGATTTCGTTGCAAGAAATAAAGCAAATGTTGCAACTGCTAATATGGCTAAATCAAGACAAAAGAAGCTTGATAAAATGGAAGTAATAGAGCTTTCAAAAGAAAAACCAAAACCAGAATTCAGCTTTAAAATAGCAAGAACAGCAGGGAAAACAATATTTGAAACAGAAGATTTAGTTATAGGATATGATTCACCTCTTACAAAACCATTAAATCTTTATATGGAAAGAGGACAAAAAATAGCTTTAGTTGGAGCAAATGGACTTGGTAAATCAACATTACTTAAAAGTTTACTAGGAATACAACAGCCACTATCAGGAAAAGTTCATAGAGGAGACTATCAACATATAGGTTATTTTGAACAAGAGGATAGAAGCGGAAATACAAATACATGCATAGAAGAAGTATGGCAAGAATTCCCAAGCAAAACACAATACGAAATAAGAGCAGCACTTGCTAAATGTGGATTAACAACAAAACAATTAGAATCAAAAATAATGGTATTATCAGGTGGAGAAGCAGCAAAAGTTAGATTATGTAAAATATTAAATACAGAAACCAATATACTAATCCTAGACGAACCTACAAACCACTTAGATGTAGATGCAAAAGATGAATTAAAAAGAGCATTAAAAGAATATAAGGGCTCAATTTTGCTTGTGTCCCATGAACCAGAGTTTTATAGAGATGTAGTTACAGAAATATGGAATTGTGAGGATTGGACAACTAAGATTGTTTAGTAAATATTGTAAAGAGTTGGTGTAAAAGCTAACTCTTTTTGTTATACTTAAAGAAGAATAGATTAATTGTATTGGGGAGACATATAGATGGAAATAGGGAATACAGAAATCACGATAGTGCCTGGAATAGAAGCTGATATAGACGAAATAGAATGGCTTTATAATGACTTGAATCATGCATTAGAAAGTGGAATAAATTATCCAGGTTGGAAAAAAGGAGTTTATCCAATTAGAAGCGATGCTGTAAAAGGAGTTAGTGAAGGGAATTTGTATATTGCAAAATATAAAGATAAGATTGTGGGATCAGTTATTTTAAATCATGAACCTGAAAGTGCTTATGATAGTGTAAAATGGAAAACTGCTAATAATTACAGTGAGATTCTAGTTGTTCACACTCTTGTAGTAAATCCTAATTATTTTAGAGTAGAGATTGGTAAAAGATTAATGAACTTTACATATGAAATTGCTGAAAAACTAAATATGAAGTCAATTAGGCTAGATGTCTATGAGAATAATAAACCTGCAATTAAACTATATGAAAAATGTGGCTATGTTTATGTTGATACTGTGGATTTGGGGTTAAGTAATTATGGATTAGATAGGTTTAAATTATATGAAAAGTTAATATAGATTATCAATATAAAACTTTAAATAAAGTTGATAAATTAGTTTATGAAATTGGTTGTGAGGATTGAACAAATAAAATAGTATAATAAAATTTTAAGAGTTAGCTTGTTGCTAGCTCTTTTGCTAGTAAAGTAATATATACTGGATAGACTTTTGCATTAAAAAGTAATTATAAACACTGATTTATTGACAAGTATTAACAATATGATAAAATA
The DNA here is from genome assembly GCA_027686065.1 of Clostridiaceae bacterium AF10-41. Classification (GTDB taxonomy): domain Bacteria; phylum Bacillota; class Clostridia; order Clostridiales; family Clostridiaceae; genus Clostridium. The sequence continues at coordinate 62,204 of JAQCTH010000005.1, read as the reverse complement.
TAATTGATAATATTTTTCAATAGGAGGGGTTATGTTTAAAGATTTTTTTAATAAGTATAAAGATTATGCTAGTGATTATAATGGGGGATTATCTAGTCATATACCTATGGTGAGTTACTCACTATATGAGTTAGGCGTTCCTTTTAATGAAATAGAACAATACTTAGATAAAACCATTGAGAGAATAAAAATATCTAAGGAAGATCTTACTAAACTATACAATATAGATGATAAGAATTTTGAGGAATACTTAGGAGCCGAAGGTTCTCTAGGTTCATATTATAATTACTTTTTTAATAAAATAAATGAATCAAATTATTTAGAGGTAATAGGAAAATTTTTACCTAAATTAATTAAGGGAGTTGCAGCTCGTGCTTTTCATCCATTAATTAGATTATCATTTGCTGTAAGGAGTGAAAATGAGGAAGAGGTTATAAAATCACTAAGTTATTTTGCTTCAACTTTTGCACCACATAAATTTGATGTTCTACCGCCTAAGGCAGAAAATCCATTAGAGTCTCTTAAAATACTTGTAGAATCAGTTAAAGATGAAGATTATAGTGATAATTTAATAGCTGACAGGATGGAAAAGGTATATAAATTAGATGGGTTTAAGAAGAATGCCTTTACTTTAAAAGGAAATGATTTAGAGATATTATCACAATTAGATATAATTATAAATAAATTATTTGTAGAGACTAAGAATTTCACAATATTACATGCAGTTACATCTAAAGAGGCACTTAAAAGCTTATTGCCCTTAGTTAAGGATAAGAAAGATATATTACAGAATTATTGGTTAGCTATTTTAGCTGCTTATATTACAATAGGAAGTCCAGAAGTTATAGATTTAAGTGTTGATATTCCAAGAAATTTACCTGAATTTAAGGATATAATAAAAAAAGGTATTAATTCTAATAATGATCATACAATAAAACTTGTAAATGCATGTAGACTTGAATTTGAAAAATCAGATGACGAAATATATAAGTATATGGCATATTTAATAGTTTTAAATTAATGTAAAACCTTCCAAAACTGCTTGGAAGGTTTTTTGTATTAATAATTATTAGGAGTATTATTGACACTATGATGTTTCTAAAAAATCTCAGAGAGGAATAATATATTTAAGGATTCTTTAGAAGTTAAAATTTCATGTTTATTTTCATATAAAAGATTTTTTAGGAAACAATATATTTAAAGGGCTCTATAAAAGCATTAATACATTAGTATCAGAATATATAAATATTTCAATAAAAAGTGTATATAATTTAGTAAATTAAAAAATATAAAAAAGCTATTGACAAGGATTACATTGATGAAGTAAACTATGCTTGTACAGAATAGTGAATAGAATCCGAATATACGGAAAAGGGGAGATTAGAATGAATATTTCAGAAGTAGTAACCGAAAAGTTACTGATGGTTGCTAACAAAATTAGTAATCAAAAACATATGAGTGCCATAAAAAATGCATTTTCTGCATTGATGCCGGTAATTATAACGGGGGCATTTTGTACACTTGTTTCTAATGTATTACTTTCTACAACTACAACGGGAGTTTCTCTTGCAAAAGTAAACGGTTTTGCTTGGTTAGAGTATTTAGCTCCAATATTTAATGCTGCTAATTATGCAACATTAAACTTCTTTACAATGGGTGCGGTAGTATTAATAGGTCTTGAATTAGGAAAGAAAAATGGTATTAAAAATTACGCGCCAGCAATTATAGCTATGTGTTCATTTATCGCATGTATACCTACATTTATTAATTTTAATTTACAAGACGGTAGTGTTGTTAAGATAGCAAATGTGGTAGGAAAAGATTATACAGCTGCTAGAGGATTATTCTTAGGAATGATTATAGCAATAGTGTCTGTAGAAATATTCTCATTTATTGTTAACTCAGGGAAGTTAAAAATTAAGATGCCAGATTCTGTACCAGCAAATGTTGCAACATCTTTTAATGTTTTATTCCCTTCTATGTTTACAATAATTATTATGTCATCAATAAACTTTATTGTTGCAGAGGTTACTGGATTAACTTTATATGACATTATTTATACTATGTTACAAAAACCATTGGAAGCAGTTATGCAAGGGTTACCTGGACTTCTAATTCTGATGTTAGTATCTCAATTATTCTGGGTTATCGGAATTCATGGTAATCAAATAATAAAGCCAGTTAGAGAGCCATTACTAAATGCAGCTATTTTAGCTAATACAGATTTAGTTAACCAAGGAATCACTAATATTAAAGAATTAAATATAATTAATATGTCTTTCTGGGATGTATATATGACAATAGGTGGTTCAGGAGTTACAATCGGATTAATTATTGCAATATTTATATTTAGTAAACGTGAAGATTATAAGGGTATAGCAAAATTATCATTTGCTCCAGGAATTTTCAACATAAATGAAACTATGACTTTTGGTCTACCAATCATGTTAAATCCTGTTATGGCAATACCATTTATTATTACACCACTTATTACAGGAACAGTAGCGTATGTACTTACGGTAATAGGATTTGCTGATGTATTAGTTTATGCAATACCTTGGACAACTCCACCAATTTTAAGTGCATGGTTAGCAAGTGGCGGAAGTATTAAATCTGTTATCACTCAATTAATTTGTATTGCTATTTCAATTCTTATATATATTCCTTTTGTAATGATAGCAAATAAGCAATTAGCAAAAGAGATGGAAAAAGAATCAGATAAGCAATTAGCTTAATAATTAAAGAAACATAAAATTAATGGATACAATCACCTAATAAAAAAATTAGGTGATTGTATCTTAGAATATGAAATGTTCGATTTAAGAATGAGTATTATATTAGTTTGTGTTATCATAGTTATTGTAAAATAACTAGCAAGGGGTTGTAGAAATGAAATTAAATCGTACATTATTAAGATCTATAGAAATATTAGATTTATTATCTAAAAATAAAGAGGGATATACCTTAGTAGAAATAGTTGATACTATTCAAATGCCTAGATCTAGTGCCTTTGATATTTTGAAAACGCTAGTACATACAAATATGGTAGAAGAGGATTTATCAACTGGAAAAGTTAAATATAAAATAGGTGTACACACTTTTTTAATAGGAAGTACTTATGTAAATGGTGTAGATACAGTAAATATAGCGAAAAGGTATTTAAATCCATTAGCAGATGAAATGAAGGCTACTACTTTCATGGCTATACTAGATGATTATATGATTACATATTTATATAAATATGAATCAAAAGAAAGTATAATAACCACAGCTAATATAGGAAGTAGAAGACAACTTCATAGTGCAGCTTTAGGAAAGATTATGCTTGCATTTTCAAGCGATGAATTTGTAAAGGAAGCAATAAAGCATATAAGTTTTGAACCTTATACTGAATATACTATAACATCTGTAGATAAATATTATGAGGAATTAAAAGAAGCCAAACTTAAAGGTTATGCAAAAAGTTTCCGTGAAGATGCACTACATCAAATAGCTGTTGCAGCACCAGTATTTAATCATAATGGTAAGGTTATTGCAGCAATAAGTTGTGTTGGACTTTATGAAGAAAATATAGATTTAGATGAACTTGGAGAAATAGTTAAAAAGGAAGCAAATAAAATTTCTTATAGACTAGGATATTCCAAATAAGGAGGATATGCTATGAAAATGACTTTCCGTTGGTATGGAAGTAATGACTCAATAAAATTGGAGTATATAAAGCAAATTCCAAATGTTACTGGAGTTGTTAGTGCAATATATGACATACCTGTTGGAGCAGTTTGGCCAGTAGATAGAATAGAAGAGTTAAAAGAAGCTGTGAACTCAAAGGGACTAGAGTTAGAAGTAATAGAAAGTGTACCTGTACATGAAGATATAAAATTAGGAAGAAATAACTATAAAAAATATATTGAGAATTATAAAGAAACCATTAGAAATTTATCAAAATGTGGAATAAAAACTATTTGTTATAATTTTATGCCAGTATTTGATTGGACTAGAACTTCTATAGATCATTTATTAGAAGATGGTTCAAGTACATTAGTGTATTATAAAAATGAAATAGAAAAATTAGATCCAACAAAATTATCTTTACCAGGATGGGACTCATCTTATTCAGTAGATGAGGTAAGACAATTAATAAATGATTATAAGAAACTTGGAGAAGAAGGGTTATGGAATAATTTAAGTTATTTTATAAATGAAATAATACCAGTTGCTATTGAGGTTGGAGTTAATATGGCAATACATCCAGATGATCCGCCGTGGTCAATATTTGGGATTCCAAGAATAATTACCAATGAAAAAAATATTGATAGATTTTTAAATCTTAATAATAGTACTAATAACGGAATAACTATGTGTAGTGGTTCCTTAGGATGTACGAGAGATAATGATGTAGCAAGACTTATAAGAAAATATGGTGAAATGAAAAGAATTCATTTTGGACATATAAGAAATGTGAAAATTTTAGAGGATGGTTCTTTTGAAGAATCAGCTCATTATACAAGTTGTGGTTCTCTAGATATAGTGGATATAATAAAAGCTTATATAGAAGTTGGATTTGAAGGCCATGTTAGACCAGATCATGGAAGAATGATTTGGGGGGAAGAAGGAAAAGCAGGCTATGGATTATATGATAGAGGACTTGGAGCAATGTATATAGGCGGAATATATGATGCGTTAAAGGAGAAAAAATAATGAATAGGATAGTTACTTTACCAGAGAATTTTTTTTTAGGAGCAGCAGCTAGTGCATGGCAGACAGAAGGCTGGGATGGTAAGAAAGAGTTTCAGGATTCCTATATAGATTTATGGTACAAAGAAAATAAAGAGGTTTGGCATGAGGGATATGGTCCATCAGTTGCTACAGACTATTTTAATAGATATAAAGAAGATATAGCTAATATGAAAAATATAGGACTTAATTGTTATAGAACTTCTTTAAATTGGTCAAGATTTTTAACTGATTATGAAAATGTTATAGTAGATGAAGATTATGCAAATTACTACAGTGATATGTTAGATGAAATGATTAAGAATGGAATTGAACCTATGGTTTGTCTTGAGCATTATGAAATTCCAGGTGAATTATTTAAGAAATATGATGGATTTAATAGTAAGCATGTAGTTGATTTGTTTGTAAAATATGCAACAAAGGCTTTCGAAAGATTTGGAGATAAGGTTAAGTACTGGTTTGCATTTAATGAACCAGTTGTAGTGCAAACTAGAATACATTTAGATGCTTTAAGATATCCATTTTATCAAGACAGTAAAGCTTGGATGCAATGGAATTATAATAAAGCTTTAGCAACTAACATGATAATGAAGGTTTATAAAGAAGGTGGATTTAGAAAAGAAGGCGGTAAGTTTGGAACAATTGTAAATGTTGAAATGGCTTATCCAAGAGGAAACTCTCCAAGAGATTTAAAAGCTGCTGACATGTATGATTTATTTTATAATCGTATATTTCTAGACCCTGCTATACTTGGAGAATATGAAGATGGATTTTTTGAACTTTTAGAAGAACATGGAATATTAATGGATTACACACAAGAAGAGCTAGATATTATTAAAGAAAATACTTTAGACTGGGTTGGAATAAATTTATACCATCCAAATAGAGTACAAGGAAGAACAACAGCTATTCATAAAGAAGCACCGTTTCATCCAAATTTTTATTATGAAGACTTTAATATGCCAGGTAAAAAAATTAATATACATAGAGGATGGGAAATATATCCGAAGATAATGTATGATATGGCTATAAAAATGAGAGATAAATATAATAATTTTGAATGGTTTGTAGCTGAAAATGGAATGGGCGTTGAAAATGAAAAAAAATATAAAAATGACTTAGGAATAATACAAGATGATTATCGTATTGAATTTATATCAACGCATTTAGATTGGTTAATAAGAGGAATTAAAGAGGGATCGAATTGTAGAGGATACATGTTATGGGCATTTACTGATAATGTATCTCCAATGAATGCATTTAAAAATAGATATGGTCTTGTTGAGATAGATTTAGAAAATAAGCGTAATAGATATCTTAAAAAATCAGCGTATTTCTATAAAGATTTAATACTAAATAAAACCTTTGAAGTAAAAGATGTAGAAAATGAATATAAATAAGGAGTAGTAAGATGAAGAGCCAAGATTTAAGGAAAATAGCTCCTGAATTAGATCCTCTAAGAATAGGAGCAGGATGGAAGGTTGAAGACTTAAGTAAAATGCAAATTTTTATAGAAAGCACATATGGAGATTCACATCCAGGAAGTGTTCATCTAAATGAGCTAGTTCATTTAGTGGAAAAAAGTCTTTATGAAATTAATGCAAAGGGTGCTAAATATTACACAACTGATATGTGTGATGGACAATCACAAGGACATGATGGAATTAATTATTCTTTATGTTCAAGAGAGATGATTTGCAACATGATAGAAATACAATATGGTGCAACACCTTTTGATGGCGGAGTATTTTTAGCTACTTGTGATAAAGCAATGCCAGCTCATTTAATGGCAATTGCAAGAATAAATACACCTTCAATTATAATAGCTGGTGGAGTAATGAGTGCAGGTCCAGATTTACTAACTTTAGAACAAATTGGTAAGTATTCAGCACAGTATGAAAGAAATGAAATTACTTTAGATAAATTTAATTACTATAAACATAATGCATGCCCAAGCTGTGGAGCTTGTAGTTTTATTGGAACAGCAACAACAATGCAGATCATGGCAGAAGCATTAGGATTATCATTACCAGGAACTTCAGTTCTTCCTGCAACCAGCAAAGAACTTAAGGAAGTAGCTAGTAATATAGGGGAAAGTGTAAAAAATATAGTTGAAAAAGGTATTAAGCCTTCAGATATACTGACAATGGAAGCTTTTGAGAATGCAATAATGGTTCATTCCGCAATAGCAGGGTCAAGTAATGCATTGCTTCATATTCCTGCAATTGCTCATGAATTGGGAATTGAAATAACAGGTGAAGATTTTGATAGGATTCATAAAAAGATTCCATTTATATTAAATCTTAGACCTAGTGGATTTTATCCTGCTGAATATTATTATTATGCAGGTGGAACTCCAGCTATAATGGAAGCTATTAGAGAACATTTACACTTAGATGTTATGACAGTTACAGGGAAGACTCTAGGAGAAAATTTAGATGATTTAAAAAATAGTGGATATTATGAAAAATGTTATAAGCATTTAGAGAGAGTTAATTTAAATAAAGAAGATATAATTTATTCTGTTGAAAAGCCTTTAAATAAAGAAGGTGCTATTGCTATATTAAAAGGTAATCTTGCTCCAGAAGGTGCTGTTGTTAAACATTCAGCTGTACCTAAGAAAATGCAAGAAGTAGTTTTGAAGGCAAGAGTATTTGATTGTGAGGAAGATGCTATTTCAGCTATATTAAATAATCATATCAATGAAGGAGAAGCTGTCTTTATAAGATATGAAGGACCTAAGGGAAGTGGAATGCCTGAAATGTTTTATACAACAGAAGCAATTGCAAGTGATCCTATACTTTCAGAGTCCATTGCACTTTTAACAGATGGTAGATTTTCAGGAGCTAGTAGAGGTCCTGCTATAGGTCACATATCACCTGAAGCTGCAGAAGGCGGACCTATTGCCTTAGTTGAAGATGGCGATTTAATTGAAATAAGCGTAAAAAATAGAAGTCTTAATATAATTGGAATAAAGAACAAGAAAATGTTATTAGAAGAAATTGAAAAAATACTTAATGAAAGAAAAAGTAGATGGATTAAGCCAAAAAATAAATTCAAAAAAGGTGTTTTATCATTATATGTGAAACATGCTGTGTCACCAATGAGAGGAGGGTACATGGAATAATGAAAACTAAAGTTAGTTCTATTAATTTAACAGAAAGACAAAAAAATATTAAGAACCTTAGAGAAAACTTAAATAAAAAAAATCCAGAAGATATTAATGTCTTTACAAAATATAAAAATTTGACTTATGTACTAAATATTATCTGTACCCCATATGCACTATATAGAATCTGGAAAAAAGATTCTCCATTTAGTACAAATGAAAAAATAACTCAAACAGGAGTATGTGTTATATATCTAATTGCATTAATATCAACAATAATAAGATGAGGTGTTTGAAGAGTGGATAAATCTAATACTATATTGGAACTTAAAAAGCAAGGTGTTGTAGCAGTTATAAGAGGCGAAAGTTTAAAAGAAGGAATAGAAATTTCAAAGGCTTGCATAAGTGGGAATTTAAAATCTATAGAATTAGCATATACTAATCCTAATGCTTCAGAAATAATAAAAGAATTAACTAATATTTATAAGAATGACAAAGATGTCTTAATAGGAGCTGGAACAGTTTTGGATGCAGAAACCGCTAGAATGGCCATTTTAGCAGGAGCTAAATATATTGTTTCTCCTTCTTTTAATAAAGAAACTTCAATTATGTGTAATAGATATGCAGTTCCATATATTCCAGGATGTATGACTATAAAAGAGATAGTAGAAGCAATGGAAATGGGAAGTGAGATAATTAAGCTTTTCCCTGGTAGCTGTTTTGGTCAAGATTATATTGGAGCTATCAAAGCACCACTTCCACAAGCTAGTATAATGGTTACTGGTGGAGTTAAACTAGATAATATTAATAGTTGGTTTAAAGCTGGAGTTGATGCAGTTGGAGTAGGTGGAGAATTAAATAAATTAGGAAGCAATGGTGAATTTAATAAAATAACTGAAATTGCAGAGGAATATGTAAGAAAGGTTAAAATGGCTAGAGATTAAATGAAGGTACTTTGTTTAGGTGAAACTTTACTTCGATATTCAACTAAAAAAGGCGAGAAATTTTCTAATTTAAATTTTGACGTCAATATAGGTGGAAGTGAAACTAATATTGCAGTAAATTTGTCACAACTTGGATTGGAAACTAAATTACTAACAAAACTACCTAAGCATGAATTAGGGAGCAGTGTTGTATCATTTTTAAATAGCCATAATGTAGATACTTCAGACATTATTAGAAATGATATGAGAATAGGAAGTTATTTTATAGAAGTTGGAAGTGGAAATAGAACGAGTAAGGTTATCTATGATAGGAGCAATAGTGCCATGACTTCTTTTTCTATAGAGGACATAAATATTGAAGATATATTTAAAGATATAGATGTGTTTGTGGTTTCTGGAATAACTATTGCTATAAATGAAAAAGCTAAAGAAGCTGTATTAAAAATGCTAGATTATTGTAAACAAAATAATATAACTGTAGCATATGACAATAATTATAGACAAAAATTATGGAGCATTGAAGAAGCTGGAAGAGCCTTTAAAGAAGTGCTACCTTACGTACAAATATTATCAGCAGGTTATTTAGATGCAATTAATTTTTTAGGATTAACTAGTCAGAAAGACGATTTTAATGATAGACTAGAAGAGCTTTATAAAAAAATTAAAGAGCAATATCCAAATATAAAATATATTACTTCAACTAGAAGAGATATAATTTCAACTAGTGTAAATGATTTGACTGGTTATTTGTATAAAGATAAGCTACATGTTTCTAAAAAATATCATATAGATGATATTGTTGATAGAGTAGGTGGAGGTGACGCCTATATATCAGGGATTTTATATGGTTTATTAAATGATAAGGATTTAGATTACACATTAGATTTTGGATGTTCTTCCTCAGTTTTAAAACATACGATACATGGAGATGTAAATAATTTTACTGTTGAAGATATAGAGGCATTTATGAGTAATGGTGTATCTAGAATAAATAGATAGGAGAATGATTAAGATGTTTCCAAAGAATTTTTTGTGGGGAGGAGCAATAGCAGCAAATCAAGCTGAAGGCTCTTATTTAGAAGATGGAAAAGGACTTACTAATGTAGATATGATTCCACATGGAAAAAATAGAATGTTTGTTAAACTAGGTAATATGTATCCAGTGGAATTTATTGAAGGAGAAAACTATCCAAGTCATGAAGCTATAGATTTTTATCATAATTACAAAGAAGATATAAAGCTTATGGCGGAGATGGGATTTAAATGCTTCAGAACAAGTATTTCTTGGGCAAGAATATTGCCAGATGGTGAAGGAGAAATAAATGAAGCTGGAATTAATTTTTATAAAAGTATGTTTGAAGAATGTAAAAAGTATGGAATGGAACCTTTAGTTACACTTTGTCATTTTGATGTTCCAATGTCTTTAGTTAGAAAGTACAACTCATGGAAAAGCAGAGAAATGATAGAATGCTTTGTAAATTATGCAAAGATATGCTTTGAAAGATTTGATGGACTTGTTAAGTATTGGTTAACATTTAATGAAATAAATATTCTACTTCATTCACCATTTTCAGGGGCTGGTTTAGCTTTTGAAGAGGGAGAAAATAGAGAACAATCAAAGTATCAAGCAGCTCATCATGAATTAGTTGCAAGTGCAATGGTTACAAAAATAGCACATGAGATAAATCCTGATAATTTGATAGGATGCATGCTAGCTGGAGGACAATTTTATCCTTATAGTTGTGATCCTAATGATGTATTTATGGCTATGAATAAGGATAGAGAAAATTTAATGTTTATAGATGTTCAGGCAAGAGGATATTATCCAAGTTATAGTAAAAGGGTATTTAAAGAAAAAAATATTGAGTTGAAAATAGAAGAAGGCGATTTGGAAATACTAAAAAAATATCCAGTAGACTTTGTTTCTTTTAGTTATTATTCATCTCGATGTGCAAGTTCGAATAAAGAACATAATATTTCAGATGGTAATGTAGTTAAATCTGTTAAAAACCCATATTTAAAAGAAAGTGAATGGGGATGGCAAATAGATCCATTAGGATTGAGAATAACTTTAAATTCATTATATGATAGATACCAAAAACCTTTGTTCATTGTTGAGAATGGACTTGGAGCAAAGGATTATGTAGAAGAAGATGGTTCTATAAATGATGATTATAGAATTGATTACTTAAGACAACATATATTAGCAATGAATGAAGCAATTGAAGATGGAGTAGAATTATTAGGATATACCACTTGGGGATGCATAGACCTTGTAGCAGCATCAACAGGAGAAATGTCAAAACGTTATGGTTTTATCTATGTTGATAAAGATGATAATGGAAATGGAACGTTAAAACGTTCTAAGAAAAAATCATTTTATTGGTATAAAAAGGTTATAGAATCTAATGGGGATATTTTATAAATTACTTGTAAATTATTTAAATATAAAAATAAATTAAAATAGAAAGAAGGATTATGAAATGAAAAATATATTATTAGTATGTTCAGCTGGAATGTCAACAAGTCTTTTAGTAAATAAAATGCAAGAGGCAGCTAAAAGCAAAGGAATAGAAGTAAATATAAATGCATTACCATTTTCAGAATGTGGAAATGTAATTGATACAGTAGATATTATTTTACTTGGACCACAAGTTAGATTTCAAAAGACAGAAATTAAATCATTAGTTAATGGAAGAATCCCAGTAGAAGTAATAGATATTAGAGCATATGGAACAATGAATGGAAAAGCAGTTCTTGAAAGTGCATTACAATTAATAGAAGACCACAAATAAATTATATAAGGAGAATTTGGAATGAATGAACTAGAATTAGTTGCTTTTGAAATAATAAGCAATGTTGGAATGGCTAAATCTTTAGGAATTGAAGCAATTAGAGAAGCAAGAAATGGAAATTTTGAAGAAGCAGAAAAGAAAATAGAGGAAGCTAAAGGATTTTTGCTAGAAGGACATCATGCTCATTCTGGATTAATTCAAAATGAAGCTAGTGGGAAAAAGTTAGAATTTTCTCTTATAATAATGCATGCAGAGGATCAACTTATGAGTGCAGAGACTATTAAAGACATAGCTATAGAATTAATAGAAATGAATAAAGAAATTAAGCGTAGATAATGTAAAATATACCCTACAGAATAGATAATGTAAAAAATAGCTATTCTGTAGGGTATTTTTATGTATAATAAAATAAAGATAATTAGAAGGTCCTAATTATTTTGAATTTATAGAAAAGGCAGCATAAGAATGTGGAAAAGAATTTTATGAACTTTGATTATTTACAATTTGGAAATAAGAAACAACAAAAAGCTTTTAAATTATTAACTAATATAAAAATATTTAATATACTAAAAAAGTATAATCCAATTTTAGTAGGAACTATACCAATAGAAATTGACATTTATGGTAGTGACTTAGACATTATTTGTGAAGTATATAATATAAATGAGTTCGAAGAATTAATGCTGAGTAAATTTTCAAGTTTTAATAAATTTAAGATAAATAAAGTAAATGATGAAGTTTTAACAGTTAATTTCCTTATAGATGATTTTGAAATAGAGATATATGCACAAAACATAAAATCTACAGAACAAAATGGATATAAACATATGATAATTGAAGATAGAATATTAAATTTAGGTGGAGATTTAGTAAAGAAAAAGATTATTGATTTGAAAGAAAATGGTTTAAAGACAGAACCTGCATTTGCTAAAATTCTAAATTTAAAAGGAAATCCATATAATGAATTGTTAAAGCTTGAAAAGTTAGATGATATAGAAATAATGAATTTATTAGAATCGAGAGTTCATTTAGATTAGTATAAGAGAATTTAAAAAATGTTAATTTTGTAATATAGCATAAAAATCCATAGAATATATAAATTGGCTATGGATTTTTAATTTGCAAAAAAAAGTAAATAATTTGAAAAAAGCATTTACAATAAAAAATATAGAATATATAATATAAATGTAAACAATTACCTAATAAAAGACAAAACCTAAATCGGTTTCGGAAATATGTTAAATGCAAATATATTTTTTTAAATCTTTTCGAAACTGGTTTCGAAGATAATATTTAATATACAAAAGATAGATTAAAATAGAATTGGAGGGAGGTAGTTATGAAAAAATAAATTGGCAGAGGTATTAAGATATTTTAAAAATAAAAGAGAATTGAGGATGGGAGTAGTAAAATAATGGAGAAATCAAAAAGGAAAATTAGGAGATACTTTGTTGGGGCCTTAGCTCTAAGTGTATTATTAAGTAATTTCAAAATTGTTTTTGCAGAAACTATTTCAGAAGAAAATAATAAAAGTGAAAAGTGGAAATTAAAATGGTCAGATGAATTTAATGAAGATAGCTTAAATATGGACAATTGGACCTATGAAATAGGTAATTGGATATTAGATGAAAATGGGAATAAAGTATCACAAGGTTGGGGAAATAATGAAGCTCAATATTATACTCGAGGAGAAAATCTTTCTATAAAAGATGGAAATTTAGTAATCACTGCCAAAAAGGTGGATAAAGAAAAAGAAAAGTATGATAATTGTAATTACACATCAACAAGAATTAAAACAGAAGATAAAGTAACTGCTAAATATGGAAGAATAGAAGCTAGAATTAAAATGCCAAAGGGAAATGGAATATGGCCAGCCTTCTGGATGATGCCTAATGATGATAAGTATGGTGGATGGGCAGCTTCTGGAGAAATAGATATAATGGAGGCAAAGGGAAGAATTCCTAATGAGGTTAATGGAACAATACATTATGGAGGAATATGGCCAAATAATAGATATAGTGGATCTCATTATAGATTTGAAGAAGGTACAGATATAACAGATTTCCATGATTATGCAATTGAATGGGAGCCAGGAGAAATTAGATGGTACGTTGATAATGAATTATATCAAGTACAAGACAATTGGAATACTTACGGCAAAAATGAAGATCTTAAATATTCTTTTCCAGCACCATTTGATCAAGACTTTTATATTATTTTAAATTTAGCTATAGGTGGCAATTATGATGGAGGCATACTTCCAGAAAATGATTTTAGTTCAGCTGAAATGCTAGTTGATTATGTAAGGGTATATGATAAATCTGATGAATATAAAGATCCTAAAGAACCAAACATAGAAAAAGGTGAATTACCAGAAGGCTCAAAGGAAGCTATAGATGGTAATTATATATATGATACAAGTTATGACAATGGATTTAATAAAATAATAAATGGAGATGAAGCCTTTTCTAATACATGGAATTTATTGACTCTAAAGCAATTTGGAGGGGAAGCATCTATATCTACAGATAAATTGGATAATACTACCTTTGCTAAAATAGATATTAGTAAACCAGGATCAGAAGTTCATTCAATTCAGCTAATTCAATATATGACTTTAGCAAAAGGAAGGACTTACAAACTATCATATGATGCTAAAGCTTCTTCTAACAGAAATATTTCTGTCAAAGCATCAGGAGGAGAAGAAAGAGGGTGGACAACATATTCTAATGTTTATTCAGATTCATTAACAAATGATGTAAATCATTTTGAGCATGTATTTACAATGGCACAAAACTCAGATATAAAAGCAAGACTAGAGTTTAATGTTGGAACTTCTAATCCATCTGTATGGATAGGAAATGTAAAGGTTGAAGAGTTTGAAGAAAGCATAGATTACAATGCACCTAAAAAGCCATTAAGTGACGGTAATCATATTTATAATGGGACTTTTGATAGGGGATTAGTTGATAGAAAAACTTATTGGAATTTATCTGGGGATGCAAACTATTTTGTTCCTGAGAGTAGTAGAGATTTATGTATAGATGTAAAAAATAATACTAATAATTATGAAGATGTAGTTTTAAATCAAAAAGGAATAATGCTAGTTGGAGAAGCAAACCATACTTTAACTTTTAAGGCAAAAGCAGATAAAGATAGAGATATAAAATTAGTAATGAAAGATAGCAATAGTGATAATGTATTAGAAAAAACAATATCATTAGAAAAGGAATTTAAAGAGTATAATTTAGAATTTAAATTTAATACTAGTGGTATAGATAATAATGGAACAATAGAATTTTTATTAGGAGGAACTGAATCTCAAATAAGCATTGATAATATAGAACTTAAATGTGATGGATTACATGAACCACCTAAGGATATAGAAAAATTCTTAATAAAAAATGGTGATTTCAAAAATGGACTTGAAGGATGGAAAGCTTGGAATTGGGAAAAAAATGATGATTTTATAAATGATATTAAAGTAAAAGATGGAAAAGCAGTTATAGAAGTGCCTAAGGTAGGCGAAACAGGTGATGCTTCTCAAACTTGGGGAGTACAGTTTAAACAAACAGATTTATTATTAAATAAAGATGTAGAATATGAACTTTCTTTTAATATAAGCTCAAGTATAGATAGAGAGGTAGAAGTTGTATTACAAAATTCAGGATACTATAGAGTTTTCGAAAATAAAATATCAGTATCTCCTGAAGTAAAGGAACACAAATATATATTTAAAGCAACAGGAACTGAAGCTGTTGAACTAAACTTTTTATTGGGTAAATTTGGAGATTATAATACTCATGAAGTATCTATAGATAATGTGGTATTAAAAGTTGAAGGAGCAGTGGAAGAAAATCCTGAAGATAATGTAGTTAAATTCCCATTAAGTAATGGAAAGTTTGATAATGGACTTGAAGGTTGGAAAGCATGGAATTGGATCAAAAATGATAATTTTATTTCTGATGTAAAAGTAGAAAATGGCGAAGCTATAATACCAATACCAGAACTTAAAAACAATGGAATAGAAACATGGGCAGTACAATTTAGACAAACCAATTTGCCATTGACTAAAGATATAGAATATGAAATATCCTTTGATATAAGATCCAATATAGATAGGGAATTAGAAGTAGTAGTACAGAACTCAGGATATTATAGAGTATTTGAGGATAAAATATCGGTATCACCTGAAGTGAAAAAATACGAGAATACCTTTAAAGCTACAGGCAGTGAAATTGTAGAGTTAAATTTCCTATTAGGTAAGTTTGCTGAATATTCTTCACATGAAGTATATATAGATAATGTAGTACTAAAGGTAAAAGGGGCTGAAGAAAATCCAGGAGAAAACCCAGGAGAAAACCCAGGAGAGAATCCAGGAGAAAACCCAGGGGAAAATCCAGGAGAGAATCCAGGAGAAAATCCAGGAGAGAATCCAGGGGAAAACCCAGGAGAAAACCCAGGAGAGAATCCAGGGGAAAACCCAGGAGAGAATCCAGGAGAAAACCCAGGGGAAAACCCAGGAGAAAATCCAAAGAACTCAGGACAAAATTCGGAAAAATCAGGAACTCTACCTGACACAGGAAATGAAACAGCTAATACATCAATAGGAATATCAAGTATAATTTTAGCTTTGGGATTAATTTTAATAAAGAAAAAAAGATAAAAATTATCCAAATGGAGTAGAAATGACTTCTACAGATTAAAGAAAATATTTTGTTAATGTCTAAGTAAGTGAAGATCCTAAAGTTAGTTTTTTATATCTATTTAAATAATAAGATTAGAAAAGTTCAGTAACGAATACTGAACTTTTCTTTATAATACTATTCTATTATTTTGTTTTCTAAGTTGTTACGTCTACAATCTAGAGGATTTAGGTTTATGTGATGTACGACTTCAGATTCATTAGGATTCATTATAAACTTATCCAAATGAATTCTTCCTTGAGGAGTATTTGCAACAACCATTACAACTCCATTTTTCTTATATTCAACCCAACTTAAATCTTCGGTAATAACATTATTTAAATCTTCAGAGGAAATTAATGCTCTAGAATGTGGGGTGCCATATTTATTAGTTAAGATGATAGCGATTGTAGTATCATCAAATTTTTCATATTGATTTTTCTGAGATCTTGATACTATTTCTAAATTCGCTTTTCTGTTATCTAGCATATTTCCATTAATATGTTTAATAGGAGCTTTGGGATTAGTATTTAAAACAGCTGTTTGAAGACTTTGCTTAACCGGTTTGGTATCCTTTGATTTACAGATATTTTGAATTGTATAGGCATTAAAATCTTTATGCCATTCAGCAAACCAGGTTCCCATAGATTTAATTCTTTCAACATCATCAGCATCTATTTGGAAAACTAATTCACTTCCATCTTTTTTTAAAACAGTAGCATAAGCAATAGGCCCTGTAACATCAAATTTATTTTCAAAAGCTTTGTAATTCATTAAATATGCACCTTCCTTCATAATAATAATTTTTAAATAACAAAAAACCCTACAGTAAGAGTAAGGTTTTGGTTGCGGGAGCAGGACTTGAACCTACGACCTTTGGGTTATGAGCCCAACGAGCTGCCAACTGCTCCATCCCGCGATATTAAATACATATAAGTTTTGCTAACTTGTATCCTTAGTATATGCTTAATAAGGCTCAATGTCAAAGTTGTATAACATCATATTATGGCATATGATGACAAGAGGTATCTTAGAATGTCATATGATATCAAATACTACCAAATGAGAGGAAGTATTTTAAAACATAATATTTTTAATGATACTTAATAAGTGTATAATAATATCATATAGATAGTATATAACTGTTAGTATTGTATATCATTTAAGAATTTATAGCTTAAAAGTAAGGGGTAGAAAATATATGGAAGATAATAATGTTTTATTTAAAGTAAAAGAACAACTTGCAAAGGATTATAATTGCAAGACTGAAGAGTTTAATAATAATAAAAATCTAATTACAGAATTTAAAATAATGAAGGGTAGAAGAAAATATAGTAATGATAAGGAAATATTAAAGATACTTATAATTAATGGAAAGGCAGTTATATCTGCAGACGATTGTATTAAAGATTGGTGTATTGAAAATTTATCTAAAATTCCTGGAGAATGGATGTTTTTATATTCAGTTCTAAGAAGAATAGATAAAAAGTTAAATGAATTTGGTTATGAAATAGAAAATACACATCACTATTATTTGCCGAATAATACCAATGATATAGATGTTAATGATTTCAAATTGAAATGGTATGAAAAAGATGATATATTGCAATTCAAAGATGATAATAGATTTGATGAAGCCTTTGCTTTTAATAATAATTATCCGGATATATTAGCAGTTGCAGCTATAGATGATAATGGAAATATTTTAGGTATGGCAGGTGCTAGTAAGGATTCAGATATTATGTGGCAAATTGGAGTAAATGTTTTACCAGAAGCTAAGGGTAAAAAAATTGGAAGTATAATAGTACGGGCTTTAAAAAATGAAATATTAAGAAGAGGGAAGATACCTTTTTATGGCACTATCGAATCTCATATAATTTCACAGAAAGTTGCATTAAAGGCAGGCTTTTATCCAACTTTTGCAGAAATAAAAGTAAGAAAAATGAAAAATATTAACTCTATAAAATAATGTACTAAAAAATCATCTTTTAGGAAGAATATAAGTAAGTATTACTTTTGAAAGGATGATTTATATGAATAAAGAAGAGTTAACATATTATAAAAACAAACTTAATCAAGAGAAAAAGAGAATAACAGATCTTATTAATCAATTAGATAGTAATGGGATGACTAAGTTTAATGCAGAAGTTGCAAGTGAATTATCATTTTATGATAATCATCCATCTGATATAGCAAGTGAAACCTTTGAAGTTGAGAAAGGCAGAGCACTTGAAGCAAATGAAATGTCATTATTGGATAAGATAGATGATGCGTTAAAAGCTATAGATGAAGGAAGTTATGGTAAATGTCAAACATGTGGGAAAGACATAGATAAAGGTAGATTAGAATTTTTACCATATGCATTAAATTGCATTGCTTGTGAAGATGTTATTAGTACAATAAAAACTTATAATTCTAATCAAAGGGTAGTAGAAGAAAGTGTAATTGGACACCCATTTGGGCATAAATCAAAATATGGTGATAAAGATGAAATAGGATTTGATGAAGAAGATAGTTATCAATCAGTTGGAAGATTTAATGAAATAAGAAATTCTCCAGAATATGAATATGATTATGATGATGATACTTATGTTGAAGAGGTTGAAAAAATAAGTAATGAGCAATATAAGAATCAACTACCTAATTAAATTTTATTAGAAATATAGAAATTTTGTAATTTAAAAAATAGTAGCTAATTTTAACAATGCAAAAAATAGCTACTATTTTTCTGAATTTAAATAAGACAATAGGATATATTTTAAATATCATCTACTTTTAAGTCTTTATAATAATACTTCCTATCTCTATCAGTAATAGGTCTTAATACTTTGCAGGGATTCCCTACAGCTACTACATTTTTAGGAATATCTTTTGTAACAACACTACCAGCACCTATTACGGAATTTTCTCCAATAGTTACTCCAGGTAAAATAACAACACCACTTCCTATCCAAACATTATCTTCTATTTTAACTGGAAAAGAAAATTGTTCACCATTTTTTCTTAAGTTAGGATGAATAGGATGTCCAGTTGTGGATATTGTAACATTTGGCGCAAACATAACATTATTACCTATAAATATATTAATATCATCAACTAATACAAGGTTAAAATTAGCATAAAAGTTATCTCCAATATATGTACGATTACCATAAGCAACTCGTAAAGGTGGTTCAATCCATATATTTTTACCAACATGTCCAAATAACCTCTTCAAGATTTCATTTCTTTTCTCTTCTTCACTTGGACGTGTAAGATTATAGTCATAAATTAGCTCTTTTCCATAAAGGCGTTCTTCTGGGAGCCCTTCTCCTAAATCTGTATAAATTTGTCCATTTTGCATTCGTTCTCTTATTCCCATTTTTAAACCTCTCTAAATTATAATAATTTTAACTATATATTGATATTAAAATTTTAACATATAATAATTTTTCATAGAATGTAATATTATATTTAATAATATACTAACTAGAAATTTTTACAAGAAATTTCTGGAATCTGTTTACAAATGAATATAATAAGCATATGATGTAAGTAGTAAGTAGTAAGTAGTAAGTAGTAAGTAAGTTGCATATGATTTACTTATTATAAGGAAAATAATTATAAAAAAGAGGGGAAATTTATGAGAAATTTGAAATTATCTCAAAGTTATTCAATGATTGCGTTAAATGCACAAGATAGTATTCATATGACAACAATTAAAAAAGTATCACTTCATTGCATTGCAGCAGCAGTTGTTCTAGAATCTTATTTAAATGGTGATTTTACAGAAATTAATGAGGAGCTATTATTAGAAAAATCATATATAGAAAATCCTAATATTACTTTATATCAGGAAGCGGTTTTCAAACCTCTTTTTAATAAGAAAGATGTTATATGTGAGGATTTAAAATGGTGGTTATCTAAAGCGTCGAACTTAGGTAATAAATCTCTAAAGAAACTTGAAGTTACTATGGCAGATTCTTTAAAGGAATATAACAATATAGAAGAAATACCAAGTTTATTAGGTTGTGATATATATTACAAAACAGCAGGACTTTCATTAAGGGAATATAGAAGTGATATAGATGAATATTCTAAAATAATTGAATTCCTTAGAGCAGAAGTTCTAGAAGATGGAACTTTAAGTGATGAAAATATGCTTATGTTGTGGCTTCTTAGAGAAAGTGGATATATGCAAGATGTTTTTTCTAAAGGAGACTTAGAAATAGTAGATAAAAGAATGCACAAATTGATTATAAATAATAAGATGATAAAAAAGCTTTATGATGTTCATATTTATCATGGAGTTGAAATGGCTGTAAAGGGATTTTTGAATTTGAAAAAAAATGCAATGAAAACACCTACAGGAATAGGAGTAAATTTTACATTTCCTATTATAGAGAGATCTCAATCTATTTTCATTGATACAGAAGAATGGTTTCCTAAAGCAAGTCAAAGATTAGAAGATGTAAAAAAAAGACTTCAGGAAAATGGGCATAATTATATAATTATACGTGAAGGAGCTGTGCCTTTAATTAAAATAGATAATATTCTTTATGAGGCTATACCGGAAGCTATTCAAGGTAGAATACCTATTCATGGGGTACGACTTAGAAGATATCCTATTTAAAGGAGTTGTATAATTAATGTCTAGACAACGATCTATGGAAAAAATACTAGAATCTGAATATGTATCAATTGGAGAACTTGTAAAGATTACTAATTCAAGATATAGTACACTTAAATACTATACTGAAGAAGGTATGATACCTTTTGAGCAAGAAGAAGAGAAGTTAACAAGAAGATTTAAACGTGAAGATACAGTTAAGATAATTGAAGAAATTAAGGAATTAAAGAATAAGGGCTATAGTATTCCTGAAATTAAAGAGTTAATAAATATGAAAATATTACAGGTTGATAAGTTAGAGGAGTAAATATATTGAAGAATAATATAGATAAAATTTGTCCAATTTGCGGAGAAATTATGAAAGAGTATAATTTTGCATATGATAACAACCAATATGGAAAGAAATATTATAAGTGTGAAGAATGTGGTCATAAAGAAAACACAATGAATTAATTTCAATTCTTTTGCATTAAAAATAATATATAAATTTAAATATAAAAAATAGGTATGTGTATTTGGCACATACCTATTTTTGTGAATTAATCATTAAATGCTATTAAAATTAGAATTATTTGAGGGATATTTATTAAAAATCATATTAAATATATATGATGATAAGTAACAGTATAGTGAGATTCCAACAAAAATTGTGAAGAATATAGAAAAAGGATAAATAAGATTTATAGCAATAAATAAAATACCAAGTAAAGATATAATAAGGCTATATGGTAAGTGTTTCATTGATAGTAAAAATGATAGTTTTAATGATTTAATAATAGAAATATCAGATTTACTTATTGTTGGAAAAACATAAGGAATAACTAGAAGAAAAACAATAATAAAAAATGCAATTACTATCATGGCCAAATATCCTAAAACCGATTGAAATCTTGGCCAAAATATTGAATTAATAGCAAGAACTGATGATGAAGCTAAAATTATTAACCAAAGTATAGTTGATTTTTTAAAATTATCTTTAAAGGCTTTAAAATAATCTTTTATAATACTTCCTTCAGATTCATTTGCTAAGTTAAGCGAAACAGAATAAAGGGCTTTAGTTGAAGCTCCTATAGTAAATAATGGAAGACTAGAAAAGATCCATAAAAAATTTAGTATTATCAGGTCTGAAACTCTTCCCATAAATCTAAACAGCATATTATCTACACTAAAAAATTTACCCATAACTATCCTCCTAAAATAATAATATTAAAACTTTATAATAACTTTGTATTCTATAAAATCATAATACAATATGATTTTATAGAATACAAAGGGCTAAAGGAAGTTTTATAAATATGTATATTAAATAATAAAAAAGTACATTAAAGTATAAAATTATTATATTTATAATAAGGGTAATACTTAGGAGGGGTTGTGTATGAGTTATAGAAGATGTTTTAAAATGAAGATTAATGAAGGTTGTGCAGAAGAGTATAAAATTAGACATAACAATCTTTGGGATGAAATGAAGGATATGATACATAAATATGGAGGAGAAAACTATTCCATATTTTTAGATGAAGAAACTAATTTTCTATATGGATATATAGAACTTAAAGATTTAGAGCTTTGGAGTAAAAGTGCTAGTACAGATATTTGTAAAAAATGGTGGACTTATATGGCAGATATAATGGAAACAAATGAAGATAATAGTCCTATATCAATAGATTTAAAAGAAATGTTTTATTTAAAATAGTTAAATGCTATTCATTTTTAATTTTGAAGAGTGAACAGTGATAAAAGATGTAAAGTTGAAAAGGTTTAACAAAAAGTGAATGAAATAAAAATATTATACATTTTTATTATTTGAGTACTTTTATAAAATTAGAGTATAAGAAAAAATATAATTTTTTATATTTAAAAAAGGAGAAATATATGGTGTATGAATATTTTCATAAAAAAATTCCAACAAATAAAATTACAAAACCATTAATAGAAGAAATAAAAAGTTATGTAGATGAAATATTAAAAGAAGAAATACCACAAATATCATATAAGTCATATATGTCTTTTTATAAGAATGGTATTAGAAGAGAATTCGAAGATATTTACTTTAGCAGACGTAAGCAGTTATCGGCCTTAGGATTATATTTGCAATTTAAAGGTTCAGAAGAAGAAGAAGATTTAGAAAAAGTAGTTAATTATTTTAATGAATTATTGTGGTCTATATCTAATGAATTTAGCTGGTGCTTAGCAGCACATTTAAAATATGATGAAAATGGATTTGCAGAAGAGCCAGATAAGATAATAGATTTATTTTCTGCAGAGACTGCACAAGCATTAAGTGAACTGTTAATAATCCATGAAGATAAAATAGATAAGTCTCTTAAAGATCATATAAAAAAGAGAATAAATGAAAGAGTTATAGAACCATTTTTAAATAATACTTGGACTTGGGAAAGACAAACTCATAACTGGAATGCAGTATGTTCTGGATGCATGGGAATAGTTGGATTATTAATAGCCAATGAGAGTAAGCAAAAGGAAATTATATATAAAGTAGAAAAAGCTTTAAAATACTATCTTTCAGGATTTGGAGATGATGGTGCATCACTAGAAGGTGTAGGATATTGGACTTATGGATTTGGATATTACAATTATTATAAAGCATTAAAAGGAGAAATCTTTGATGAAAATTATAATAAGGTAAAAACAATAGCTAACTTTCCTAATATAATTCAAATTAGTGAAAATAAATTCGTTCCATTTTCTGATGTTCCTGTTAATATGTCAGTTGCAACAGGATTATTATCATATTTATATAAAAACTATAATATTAAAGTTCCGTTTGTTACTAAAATAAGTTCACTTGACTTTGATCAATGCTTTAGATGGGCACATTTAAGTAGAAATTTATGGTGGACAACAGAAGAAGTATTTAATAAAAAACCTTCTGATTCAGTAGAATTTTTAGAAGATGCTCAATGGATGGTACTTAGGAAAGATAAAATAACCTTTGCTATAAAAGGCGGTAATAATGATGAACCACATAATCATAATGATTTAGGAAGTTTTATAGTGGCTGTTAATGGCAATATAGTTTTAACAGATTTAGGGGCTGGATTATATACTGCAGGATATTTTGGAGAAGAAAGATATTCATATGATCAAACAAGGTCCTATTGGCATTCAGTTCCTCTTATAAACAACTTAGAGCAGATTGTTGGAACTAAGAAATGTGAAATATTAAATAAAAAAATAAGCAGTAGTAATGTTGAACTTGAGTTAGATCTGACTTATGCATATCCTAAAGAACTAATAAATTCGTGCATTAGAGAAGTTATGTATAAGAAGAATATTTTAAGTATTAAAGATAAGTTTAAATCCAGTAACAACATATTAATAAATGAAGGCTTTATTAGCTCAATACCTTCTAAATTAATTAATGAAGGCAAAATAATGTGGGAAATAAATAATAATAAATTAATATTAGAATATAATCCTGATACATTTAAGTATTCTTTAGAAGAGAAAAAAGTAATAAATCATTATAATCAAATAAATGTTATTTATAGAAGTAATCTAATTTCTAAAGAAGATGTACAATCTATGGAAGAAAAATTTAATATTTATATAAGTTATGATAAGGATTCAACAGTTAATTAAAAAGTATAAGTGATTAATAGTATTTAAATACATTTATTATTTTAGTAATTCATAAAAAATAACATAGTTAAAGAGAGGTAAATAACATGAATAATAATTGGAAAAAAGAAGCATTAAATTTTATTATAGAAAAAACAGAAGTTAATAATAGAAAAATAGGAGTTAATTTTCCACATGCATCACATGATGGAAAATATAAATTAGAAAATGAACAGTGGTGGACTGCTGGCTTTTGGCCAGGATTATTGTGGAAGGTGTATTCACAAACAAATGATGATTCATTAAAAATAACAGCAGAACAATGTGAAGAAAAGATGGATCGTTTACTTACTAATACAGAATGTATAGATCATGATATGGGATTCATGTGGACACTAACTAGTTTAGCTAATTACAAATTAACTGGAAATAAGGAGTCGAGAAGACGTGCATTACTTGCAGCAAATTTTTTATCAGCAAGATTTAATACAGAAGGAAATTATATTAGAGCCTGGAATTCATGGATTGGAAGAAAAGATAATAGTGGCGTTGCAATAATAGATTGTTTAATGAATTTACCACTATTATATTGGGCATCTGAAGAAACTGGTGATCCAAGGTTTAAACATATTGCAAAAAGACACGTTAACATGGTTTTAGAACATTTTATAAGAGAAGATGGATCAGTTCAACATATGGTAGTGTTTGATTCTGAAACAGGAGAAGTTTTAGAAAAGCTTGGAGGACAAGGTTTTGCACCAAATAGTGCTTGGGCAAGAGGATGTGCTTGGGCTGTATATGGGTTAACACTTTCTTATAAATATACAAAGGATATAAAAATATTAAATGCAGCAAAGAAAACAGCACATTATTTTATATCAAACTTACAAGATAATAAATGTCCAGTTTGGGATTTTAGAGTTCCAGAAGATGGAGAAAAGAAATATAGATATCCAGATTCTTCAGCAGGAGCAATAGCAGCGTGTGGATTATTATTACTATCTAAGTATGCTGGAGAATTTGAGGATTATATATATAAGAATGCAGGTGAAGAAATACTAAAAGCTTTATATATAGAATGTTCAAGTAAGGATAATGAAAAGGAAGAAGGATTAATTATGAATGGAACAGGACACTTCCCAGAACAAACTAATTTAGATGTTCCATTAATATATGGAGATTACTATTTTGTTGAAGGTATATCTATATTGAATGGTGATGAACTACTATTTTGGTAAACTAATAAAAAATAAATATAAATTCTATATTAATTGGGAGGAAAACTTATGCAAAGAAACAGTATTTTAACTAGACTTAATGATTTGGGTGTTGTAGCAGTAGTACGAGGAAGTAGTAAGAAAGTAGGAGTAAATATATCAGAGGCTTGCATAAGAGGTGACGTAAAAGCAATTGAAGTCACTTATACAAATAAATTTGCCAATGAAATAATATCAGATTTAAGTAATAAGTATTCAGAAGATACATCTGTATTAATTGGTGCAGGAACTGTTTTAGATTCAGAAACAGCAAGACAAGCTATTATAGCAGGAGCAAAATTTATTGTATCTCCATCTTTTAGTGAAGAGACAGCAAAACTTTGTAATAGATATCAAATACCATATATACCAGGGGTAATGACCATAGCAGAGATAGTTAAAGCTTATGAAAGTGGAGTAGATGTAGTAAAGGTATTTCCAGGAAGTGTTCTTGGAACAAAGTTTATATACGCATTAAAAGGACCATTACCTTATGCTAATGTCATGGTAACAGGTGGAGTTGGATTAAATAACATATCTGAGTGGCTTAAAGCAGGTGCTACCATGATAGGAATTGGTGGTGAACTAAATTCTTTGGGGGAATGCGGTAATTACGATGAAATAACCCAAATTTGCAAAGAATATACTAACAAATTAAAGGATTTAAGAGGAAATTAGTATGAAGATAGCAGGATTTGGAGAAATTATGCTTCGATTATCTACTAATAAAGGAACTAGAATTAGTCAAGCCAATAATTTTAATGCAAATTATGGTGGAGGAGAAGCAAATGTTTTAATATCTTTATCTAATTTTGGAATTGATACTAGTTTTATAACAAGGCTTTCTAGTAATTATACTGGAGATTCAATTATTTCATACTTGAATAGTAAAGCAATAGATACAAAAAATATAACTAGAGTTAATAAAAGGACTGGAATATATTTTTTGGAAATAGGAAGTGGTAATAGGGGGTCTAAAGTTATTTATGATAGAGAAAATTCAGCTTTTAGTACTCTTAAATATGGAGATATTAATATTGGTGAAGCTTTAGAAGGCATAGATATATTTCATTTCTCAGGCATAACTTTAGCATTATCACCTGACATAAGAAAAATTGTGAAAGATATTTTAATAAAATGTAAAGAAAAAAACATATTAGTTAGTTACGATTCAAATTATAGAGCAAAATTATGGTCATTAGAAGAAGCTAAAAAAGCTACTTTAGATATTCTACCATATGTAAACATTTTGTCATTTGGAGTTTTAGATGCAGAAAATATTTTAAATATGAAATGTGATATAGAAGATAAACATGATAAGCTTAAATATTACTATACTGAACTTGAAAAAACTTATCCAAATATAAATCACATGTTTTCATCTTTTAGAGATATAGAATCTTCTTCAATTAATTATCTTCAATGTAATTATTTTAATAAGGGTATATTATATAAATCTGACATTATAAAAATAGATGATATTATAGATAGAGTTGGAGGCGGAGATGCTTTAACAGCAGGAGTTTTATATGGAGTTGTAAAAGGTAAAGAGGGCCATTATATAAGTAATTTTGCAAACTCGGCATCAGTTTTAAAACATAGTATTTTTGGAGATGCAAATTGTGTGGAAGTTGATGAAGTAGAAAGTATTATGAGAAATGAAGGAACAAAAATTCAAAGATAATAATTAATTAAAGGAGATATTAATTATGAGTAAGAGCAATTTTTTTAATCAAAACAAAAAGTTTTTTATGGATGACATAGATGGAATATGTAAATATGTAAGTGAAAATTACATGAAGGAATTTAATGATATTCTTACTGTAGCCGATGATGTTTCTGATAAAAAGTTTTTATTTAATTTAAGATGGGATATGGAAAGAACAGTTGTACCAGAAGTGTTTAACGATGAGATCAACTGGCTTCATATGCCAGAAGATGATCCAGAATGGATATATCAATTTAATAGACATAGATTCTGGATTTGCCTTGGACAAGCATATGTAATGACAAAAGATGAAAAATATGCAAAAGCATTTGTTGATCAAATGACTCATTGGATTAAAAATGTAAAACTTGAAGATGAAAAAAGTGCCCTTGCATGGAGAACTATAGAAGCTGGATTAAGATTAGAGTATTGGTTAAAAGCAATTATGTATTTTAAAGATAGTCCTAATTTGACTGAAGAAGCTTTTTCAATATTTGAAGAATCAGTAAAAGAGCATGCAGAGTTTTTAATGGGAATATATGATACATTTAGATTAGTTAGTAATTGGGGTGTGCTTCAAAATCATGGATTATTTATAGCAGGAGTTATGCTTCCAGAATCAGAAAGAACTGTAGAATATAGAAAAGAAGCTTTAAAAAGACTTTCAGAGGAAATAGAAATTCAAGTTTATAGTGATGGTGTTCATTGGGAGCAATCTCCAATGTATCATAATGAAGTGGCACAGTGTTATTTAGATGTAAAAATATTATGTGATAGAAATAACATTCAACTACCAGAAGTTATAGAAAGAAAATTATATAGTATGGCATATGGAACATTTTATCACAAAAAGCCAGATCATAATGAGATTATGATGGGGGATAGTGATGAGATAGATGTTAGAGATATAGTTACTAAAGCAGCATATTTATATAAAGATGGAGTTTTAAAATTTGGTGGGTACGATGAGTTTGATTTTGATTGTATATGGGATTTAGGAATTGAAGCTGCAAGAGAATATACAAAACTTGATAAATGCTTACCAAATGAAACAGCTATTGAGCTTAAGGAAAGTGGAAACTATTATCTTCATTCAGATTGGAGCGAAAACGAAAACTTCTTCCATTTTTATTGTGGGACTTTAGGTGCTGGTCATGGACACTCAGATAAACTTCATATAGATTTATTTGCAAATGGTGAAGATGTATTAGTTGACTCAGGTAGATACACTTACGTAGATAAACCAGATAGGTATGAGTTTAAAGATCCAAGTGCGCATAATACAATAACAGTTGATGGAGAAGACTTCATAGTTTGTGTTGATCCTTGGGGTTGTAGTAAGTTAGCAAGATCTATAAATCAAAAAATGGTAAAAAGCGATGATTATGATTATGTTGAAGGTGGTCATTTAGGATATTATGATATTAAAGGTGGAGGAGTATTTGTAAATCGTAGAATTATATATATAAAACCTGATATATATGTAATTGTTGATGAATTCTATGCAGGTTCAAAGCATAAGTATAATCAATATTTCCATTTCAATAATACAGGCAAGCTTTCTAAGGAATCTAATAATGAGGTTAATCATGTTAGTGAAAAAAATTATACAGATGTATGCTTTTTAGCAAATAATATTGATTTGAATATAAAAGAAACAAGGTATTCAAAACATTATAACGAATATGAGATAAAAGAAACCTTGGTAACAGAAGTTTCAGCAGATGGATTTGCATCCATTATAACTGTTATATCAACTAACTCAAAAGAGAATTATGAAAAAGTGAAAGTACAGAAATTAAAGGTTAAATCTAATTTTAAAGGAATAATTTTTGAAGATAAGCTTATAGAGGCTATAAATATTGAAAAGGGCCACAAGAAATATACTGTAGTAGTTGCTCATCAGGATTATGCTTCACCTACAGATAGCTTTAATGCGGATGGGTGCATAGGGTTTGGACAAGTAGTAGTATTTAATAGACATAAGAATGAAGAAAGAATAGGAAAAGTTCTAGTATATTAGAAATGTATTCAATAAAAGTAACATTGCATTAGCCAAATTTAATGCAATGTTATTTTCTATTTCAGTAAATGTTTTCAAGAGGTGAAAAAAATGATAAAATATAAATAATAATATGTAAAGTAATGGTTTCCAATAATATATAAGAGGTAGATGAAGAATTATGAAAAATACTAATATATCATACAAAACAATAATGTTTAGGGTAACCTCGATAATGATAGGATTAACAGCAATAATAACTATATTAATTTTATATGGATGTTTATATACATTTAGTTACATATTAAATGAGAAAATAACTAGTACAACAACTTCAAATTTGAAAATAGTAAGTAAGAACATAGAAAATAGAGTTGATGAGATAATTCAACTAGCTAAATGGTGTAGCATCAATAATCAAGTGTCATCCTATGTAGGTAGTACATCAAGTAATATTAATAGCAGTGTAAGTTTAAATACATACTACAGAGTAAAAGAAGAATTAAACAATTCAAGATCAAGCAGATATGTGGATAGATTAATAATTAGTAATCCAGAGGGAATATTACTGCAAATAATTACTGATACATCAGCGGGAAGTCTAACTGATGGGAGAATTAGTAAGGAAGTTCCATATTTTGATGAATTATTTAATGAAAGAGGATTCAAATGGATAGGCCTAAAAGAAGATGCATTTAAAAAGGATTTAAGTGCAGATAAAATTATACCTATTATTAGACCAATTTATAGTTATTATGATAATAGTTCAGTTGGATGGGTATATATTTCAGTTAATACAGAAATTATTACAGATTTTTTAGATAGTTATAATTTAAATAAAGGTGATGAGATTTTTATATCCATAGGGGGGAAAATTTATAAGTATATAGAAAATAAATTGCTTTTAGTAGATTTAGATAAATATGAAAAAACTGATGTTGTTGAAAATAATAAAATTATTACTTATAAATCAAAGGATAGTTCAAATAAAGACGTAAATTATATTTGGTATAAGTCAGATTTAGATGGATGGGCAGTAGGACAAGCTCTTAAAAAAAGTAATTTTTCTATAGAAAAATCATTATTTATTCCACTTTCAATATTAATAATAGTGTTATTATTTTCTCTTGCGGGTATATTAACTTATATATTAAATGAAATGATTAGTAAACCTGTTAGAAAAATTAATAATAAGGTAGCAAGAATATCAATGGGGGATTTCTCAATAGATCATTCTATTGAGAGGCAAGATGAAATAGGAACAATAGGAAGAGGTATTAATATTTTGTCTGAAAAGATAACAGATTTAATATCTTCTAAAGTAGAATATGAAAAACAAAAAAAAGATTTAGAGTTTAAGATGCTTCAGAGTCAGATAAATCCACATTTTCTATATAACACTCTTAATTCTATTAAGTGGATGGCAACTATTCAAAATGTTACAGGAATACCAGAAATGACATCAGCTTTAGCTAAATTATTAAAAAATATTTCAAAGGGTACAGACCAAATAATATCTATAGAGGAAGAAATAAATTTGTTAAATGAATATATAATAATTCAAAAATATAGATATGGAGGGGCACTTAAGGTTATATATAATGTTGAAGATGAAAAAATTTATTTAAGCAAAATAATAAAATTTACTTTGCAGCCAATGGTAGAAAATGCAATATTTCATGGAATTGAGCCTAAGGGAAATGAAGGAGTAATTAATATATCATTTAATCTATTTGAAGAAGATAAAGTGAAAATTGAAATAAAAGATAATGGGATAGGAATATCAGATGACAAGATAAAAAAGATACTTAGTGGAGATAATAGCCTGGATAAAAAATCTTTTAATAATATAGGAATAAAAAATGTTAATGACAGAATAAAATTAACCTTTGGAAATGAATACGGGATTAAGATAGCAAGTGTTTTAAATGAATATACAAGTATAATAATAGTAATTCCATACGATAAAGTTAAAAAGTAAAGACATAACTTTAGGAGGAGTGAGAGGTATGTATAAATTATTAATAGTGGATGATGAACCTCTAGTTCAAGTAGGTGTAAAATCTATGATTAGTTGGGACAAGTTCGATATAGATGTAATTGGAATGGCATCTAATGGAGAACAAGCAATAAAAATAATGGATAATAGCTTTCCGGATATTATAATTACAGATGTAAAAATGCCAATAATGGGTGGAATAGAACTTATACAATATTGTAGAGAAAATTATTCAAAGCAACCTGTTTTTATAATTTTGACAAGCTACGAAGATTTTAAAATTGCAAAAACAGCTATAAAGTATAATGTAAATGATTATTTAGTGAAGCTTGAATTAACACCACAAGTTTTGGAAGGCTCTATAGAAAATTCCATTAAGGAATTAAAAAAGAGAGAAAAAGAAAATATTAATTTAGAGAGTAGTAATGATAAGCAAGACATAAGTAGTTTAAAAGAAAGATTTTTTATAAAGTTACTGTATAACTTATTTGAAGAAAATAAGTTGATATATGAAGAAACTACACAGTTAAATCTTGATTTAGAAAAAAAGAAGTTTATAACTTGTTTTTGTGATATAAGTTCTAATTCAAAGGAAGAATTAGATAGGGATAAATTATTAAATATTTATATGTGTACCTTTAATATGATAAAACAAATTTCTATTAAATACTTAAAATCATTTAATGTATTTCTTGATGCAAATCATTTTGCAATTATATGTTATTTTGAAGACGAAGAAGATCTTAATATAAGAAATACAGTTAAAAGAGCTATGTATAATATTTCAGAATCAGTTAAGAATTATTTTAATGTAAGTATAAAAATTGGAATAGGTAATGTTTATGATAAGTTGGAGCTGATTTCGAATTCATTTCAAGAAGCTAGATATGCTTACAATTTGCAAAGTACAAATGAAGATATAAGAGTTTATTCAAAGTTAGAAGATAATTATGAAGATAGATTTAATATAAATTTATTTAGGGATGATTTAAGAAGATCTTTTGAAGAATATGATTCCGAAAGGTTAGATAAAATATTTTGCAATATAATAGATTGGTTAAACTCATCGCATAATGAATATTTAAAAGCAATAGATTGTGCATGTAATATATTATATATATCGTTAAATTTATTACCAGATGGGACAGACTGTATAAATGATATGTTTTCAAGTGAAATAGAAGGATATAGAAGTATATATAAAAAGAAGAATGTTATAGAAATAGTTCAATGGATATCCTTATTAAGGGATAGGTTATGTGAATATATTGATTTTAGAAAGAGAAATTATAAACATCATATAGTTACTCAAGTTAAAAAATATATTAATGATAATTTAGAAGAAAAAATTTATTTAAATGAAACTGCCAGTATACATAATATAAGCCCTAGTTACCTAAGCTTAATATTCAAAAAGGATTGTAATATGGGATTTTCTGAATATGTGAATCAAATGAAAATAAACAAAGCAAAAGAACTATTAATTAAAGAAAATCATAAGGTTTATGAAGTTTCTGATAAATTAGGGTTTGAAAGTGCATTTTATTTTAGTAAAGTATTTAAAAAAATAACAGGATACTCACCAAAGGAATATATAAAAATTATGTCATAGAGAATTAAAATATCGTCTATATAAAGATATGGACGATATTTTTATATAAAAAATATAAACTTAGAAGTGAAAAGTGAATGAAATAAAAAAATAATACATGAAAAACTTAATAAAATATTTAGAAAAAACAACAATGAAAAGGTTAACAAAAAAGTGAATGAAATAAAAAGATTATCCATTTATAAGCAAACACTAAATTAATATAATAAAATTGTAAATTGAATCAATGAAAAGTGAGGGGAATGAATTATGAAAACTAAAAAAATTATTTCTGTCCTTCTAACATTAGCAGTAGCTAGTAGTGTTTTTATAGGTTGTGGAAGTAAAAAAGACACTAAGACAGAAGGAAATACATCTGGTGAAAAAGTTACATTAAAAATGTCAGTCTGGGATAAAGATAAAGTAGCTTATTTGCAACCTGTAATAGATGCATATAAGGCCAAAAATGAAAATGTTAATATTGAATTAGTTGATATTTCTTCAGCAGAATATCAAGACAAGTTATCAGTTATGTTATCAGGTGGTTCTGATGACATAGATATTATAACAGTTAAAGATACACCAGGTTATACATCAATGGTAAATAAAGGACAATTAGAGCCACTTACTAGTTATATTGAAAAGGATAAAGTCAATTTAAATCTTTATTCAGGAACAACTGAACAAATGACAATAGATAACGAATTATATTCACTTCCATTTAGAAGTGACTTCTGGGTTCTATACTATAACAAAGATCTTTTTGATAAGGCAGGAGTAGAGTATCCAACTAATGATATGACATGGAAACAATACGAAGCTCTTGCAAGAAAAATGACTTCAGGTTCTGGATCAGAAGCAGTTTATGGTAGCCACTATCATACTTGGAGATCTACAGTACAATTACCAGCAGTATTAGATGGTAAAAATTCAATTATACAAGAAGATTATTCATTCTTGAAACCTTTCTATGAAATGGTATTAGGAATGCAAAAAGATAAAGTTGTTATGGATTACGGCTCATTAAAGACTGGAAGCATACATTATTCAGGAGTATTTGAAAATGAGCAAATTGCAATGTTACCAATGGGATCATGGTATATTGGAACTGTAATAGCTAGTCATGATAAAGGTACAGCTGATATGAACTGGGGAATAGTTAAATATCCTCATGCAGATGGAGTAGAACCAGGTACAACAGTTGGTACAATAACATCATTAGGTATTAACTCTAAATCTTCAAAGAAAGATGCAGCTTGGGATTTTATAAAATTCTTTAGTGGTGAAGAAGGAGCTAAGGTTGTAGCTGATAGCGGAACTTTACCAGCAATTAAAACTGATACTATAGTAGATACTATTGCAGGAACAAAGGGATTCCCTACAGATGCAAATAGTAAAGAAGCACTAAATACAGTTAAAACATATTTAGAAATGCCAGTAGATAGTAAATCAGCTTTAATAGAAATAATATTAAATGAAGAACATGACCTTATAATGACAGGTAGTGTAGATATAGATGCAGGATTGAAAGAAATGGCAAATCGTGTTAAGGAAGAATTAAACAAATAGAAATTATTAATAAAGAAATAGGGGAGCTTTAAAAAGCTCCCTCCTAAATAAAAACAAAAATATCTTAAGGGGGATATGCCCGAGAAAGGCAGGTTTATTATGGAGTTAAAAGTGAATCAAGAAACAAAGCAAAAATTATCACATAAAATAAATAAAAAGCAGATGAAAAAGAATCTAACTGCTTATTCGTTTATCCTTCCTAATTTTTTAGGTTTTGCAATCTTTACATTGATTCCAGTTATATTTGCATTTATACTATCTTTTTTAAATTGGGATGGAGCTAATCCTATAAGTTTTGCAGGTTTAGATAATTTCAAAAGACTTATGACAGATACAACATTTAAAATAGCATTAAAGAATACATTAGTTTACTCAATTGCTACAGTTCCATTAACTTTAGTAGCATCATTAGGGATTGCAATATTACTAAATAAAAAGATATTTGGACGAAATTTCTTTAGAACAGTATTTTTCTTTCCATATGTAGCATCGCTAGTAGCTGTTGCAGTTGTTTGGAATATGATTTTTAACCCATCAATGGGAGTTGTTAATAGTTTCCTAATGTCCTTAGGAATTACTAACCCACCAGGATGGACATCTTCTACAACATGGGCAATGCCAGTGATAGTCTTTGTTAGCATTTGGAAAAACATGGGCTACTATATGGTAATATATTTAGCAGCACTTCAAGGTATTCCAAGAGATTTATATGAAGCAGCAAGTATAGATGGTGCTAACGGATGGCAACAATTTAAAAAGATAACCTTACCTATGTTAACTCCAACAACTTTCTTTGTTAGTATAATGCTTACTATTTCTTGTTTTAAAGTGTTTGATTTAGTTTATATGATGACTCAAGGTGGACCGGGTAGATCTACAACGGTACTGGTTTCACATATATACAATACAGCATTTAAGGAATTTAGTTATGGTTATTCAAGTGCTATATCTATGATCTTATTCATGATAGTCTTGTTAGTTACTATAGTTCAATTTAGAGGCGAAAAGAAATGGGTTAGCTATATGTAATACTAATAAAAAAGGAGGTAGTTAAAGTGAACATGAAAACAAAAAATACAATTTCAAAGATATTAACATATACACTTTTAATAGCGCTAACTATAGTAATGCTAGTTCCGTTTGCATGGATGTTATCGGCATCTTTACAATTAAATAAAGATGTATTTAAATTCCCATTTGATTGGATACCTAATAATCCTGTATGGAGCAATTATAAAGAAATATGGACTAAAATACCTTTAGGAAAATTTATTTTTAATACATCAAAATTAACTGTAATAATAACTTTATTACAATTATTTACTAGTAGTTTTGCAGCATATGCTTTTGCAAAATTAGATTTTAAATATAGAGATAAGATATTCTTGTGTTATGTAGCAACAATAGCAGTTCCATGGCAAGTATATATGGTACCTCAATTTATTATGATGAGAGAATTAAATTTAAGTGATACTCATCTTGCCTTAATACTATTACAAGCATTTTCAGCATTTGGAGTTTTCTTAATAAGACAATTCTATATGAGTATCCCAAATGAATTACTTGAAGCTGCAAGAATAGATGGATATAGTGAATATAAAATTTATTATAAAATAATGCTTCCTTTAGCTAAACCAGCATTGTCAACATTAACTATTTTCACCTTTGTTGGCGTATGGAATGATTTTATGGGCCCATTAATTTATATAAACTCAGAAGCTAAGAAAACTATTCAGGTAGGTTTAAGAATGTTTATAAGTCAATATTCAGCAGAGTATTCTCTTATTATGGCAGCATCACTTATTGCCTTAATACCAGTACTTATTATTTTCCTAGCCTTACAAAGATTCTTTGTTGAAGGGGTAGCATCATCTGGATTAAAGGGATAATAAAATTTCAAAAAAATATATTGACATTTATTAATAAAAGGAATACTATAAATAAAAAGTTAAATTCGTTGAAAGGAAGAGTAAATATCTATAAGTATCTTTAGCGAGTGAAGGATGGTGTAAGCTTCATGAGAACATGATATTGAAAGACATCCTGGAGAAGCTTATCTGAAATTAATTAGGATAAGACGTATTCTAGCGTTAATAGATTGAGATAACTTTAATATCATTTTATTAAGTTAAATTAGGATGGCACCGTGAACATAGCTTTCACTCCTATGAGGAGTGAGGGCTTTTTTGTTTTTTCGGAAATTATATAAAGGTTAACTTATGGATAACCTTTTACAATTTACTTCCTTCAATTTTCAAGCCAAATATGTAAGCTTGTGTTCACTTGAAGCGAAGCGCAGAATAAGCAAATTTATGTATGTTTACTTTTTTAATACTTAAAGAAGGCCACTTTAAGTATCTATCTTAATTATTTAATTTATGTATAAAAAGTTAATAAGGGTGGTACCGCGGTAATTCATCGTCCCTTGAGTAAATTATACTCAAGGGACTTATTTTTTTATTTAATATGAAAATATAAATTTATAAAAAGGAGTGTAACTTATGGATAGGATTCTAATTAAAAATATTAATAATTTTAAAAATAAGCAAATAAAAATAGAAGGATGGGTTTATAGAATAAGAAAGTTGAAAAAAATCACCTTTTTAGTAATAAAAGATAGATCTGGGCTGATACAATGTATATTTGATAATGAAATTAAAGATTTAAGTACAATAAAAATTGAATCTGTAATATCTGTTGTTGGAATAGTAAAAGGTAGTAATAATTCAGTACACTCTTGTGAAATAATAGGAAATGAATTTCATATAATAAGTGAAGCACAAGAGTTACCAATAGAAATAAATAAAAAAGAACTAAATATTAATTTGGATACTATATTGAATAATAGAATTCTTAGTATAAGGCATGAAAAGATTAATTCTATATTTAAGATACAAAATATAGTAGTACAGAGTTTTAGAGAATTTTTGATTAATAATGATTTTACAGAAATCTTTACTCCTAAAATTGTAGCAGAGGGCACTGAGGGAGGAACAGAATTATTTAAGGTAGACTATTTTGGTAAAACTGCATATTTAGCACAAAGTCCTCAATTTTACAAGCAAATGATGGTAGGAGCTGGATTTGAACGAGTATTTGAGGTTTCACATGTTTATAGAGCAGAAGAACATAATACGAGTAGACATTTAAATGAATATGTGAGCATGGATTTAGAAATGGGATTTATTAATGATGAGTTTGATATAGTTGATTTAGAAGAGAAGTTAATAAAATATATGTTAAAATCAGTAGAAGAAAAGGGAGGGAGTTATTTAGAAATATTAGAAATTGAAATTCCCAAAATAGAAAATAGTATTCCCAGAATGGATTTTTCAGAGGCTATAAGTGTGTTAAAAGAAATCTATGGTAAAGAAAATTTGAAAGATGATTTAGATCCAGAATCAGAAAAGCTTATTTGTAGTTATGTAAAAGAAAAGTTTAATTGTGATTTTATTTTTTTAACGAATTATCCAATAAAAAAGAGAGCTATGTACACAATGCCTTTTAAGGATGCTGGAAGTAGGAGTTTTGACTTACTTTTTAAAGGCGTAGAAATTACTAGTGGAGGAGAAAGAATTAACAATTATAATATGCTTATAGAAAGTATGAGAAATAAGGGGTTAAATCCAGAACAGTATGAGAATTATACTGATATTTTTAAATATGGGATGCCGAAGCATGGAGGCCTAGCAATAGGTCTAGAAAGATTTACTGCTCAGTTATTGTCATTAGAAAATATTAGAGAAGCATCTTTTATAACTAGAGATAGAACTAGAATTACTCCATAAAAACTATAAAACAAATAAGGCTATCTGTAATAAAGATAGCCTTATTTGTTACATTATTTACAAAAATCTGTTAGCTTAGTATTATCTTGTACATCCATTAATGCTTCACCAAATCTTTGATAATGTACAACTTCTCTTTCTCTTAAGAAGCCCAATATTTTTTTTATTTCAGCATCATCTGTTAAATTCATTAACCATTCATAAGTCGCTCTAGCTTTTTGTTCAGCAACCATGTCTTCATGAATGTCTGCGATTACATCACCTTTAGCTTGGATATAAGTAGCGGTCCAAGGGTTTCCAGTAGCATCAGTATAGAAAGTTGCTTTTCCGTGGTCGGCATAATGACCATCTAAGCCAGCAGCTTTTATTTGGTCTATTGATGCATTTTCCATAATTTGATGAGCCATTGTGGCTATTATTTCTACGTGAGCCATTTCTTCTGTTCCAATATCAGTTAATAATGCTTTAGATTTATTTGTAGGCATTGAAAATCTTTGATTTAAATATCTAAGAGCAGCACTAAGTTCTCCATCAGGACCACCATATTGAGTAATTAGAACCTTAGCCATTTTTAAATCAGTAGATTTTAAGTTAACAGGATGTTGCAAAGTCTTAACATAGTACCACATTAATTTTTTCCTCCTCTCATATTTTCCCATGGCCATGGGCCTTTAACCCAAGCTTCAGAATCCTGGAAATAAGAAGAACCAAAATTAGTTAGAGGGCCATATTCCTTTTCATAATCCCAGATTGTCTTTTTTAATTCACAAGAAATTAATTCAAAATCATGTTTTGCTTTTTCGGAATTGGGAAAATTATCTAAATACAAATTTAAATCTAGAGCAAAAAATTGTAATTTTCGTATTTTATCTAAATACTCATTTTTATTCATTACTTGTGAACACCTCCAATGTATTTAACATCACAGTAAGGACTATATAAGTCTTTAAAAATTGTGCCAGCATCAAAGGCATCTTCTATATTAAATAGATTTTCATATGGTTGAAGAGCTACAAATGCTTTAGCATATACTGGAGGGTCAAAAACTTTATATGATTCATGGCAATTTTTACTTGTATCAGTACATGTTATATTACAATAAAGCTTACTAGGATCTTTTATACAGTCATTACATTTTTCACAATTATTATCATCACGATAATACATAAATAAACATCCTTTCATTGATTGGCTATATTTATAAACTATGTAGAAAAAAGTAGAAATGTGCTTAAAAATACAGAAATTAAACAGTTTTGGATTTGAAATAATAAAAAAAATTAGGGACATAAGTAAATTTTTATGATAATTATTTTTGTTGATTTTAATATCTGATATGATATTATCAAATATATAATGACATATAGAAGGTGATTTTATGGAAAACATAAGTTATACAGGATTAACTGGTAAAATAGTTACAAAAGATAATTGTGAATATGAAGAAAGTAGATTAGCTTGGAACAGAGCAATTGAAAAGTATCCATTAGTAATTATATATTGTTATAATGAACAGGATATTATGAATGCAATATTATGGGCTAAAAAAAATTCTATAGAAATAAGAGTAAGATCAGGGGCTCATAGCTACGAGGGATATTCAACGGGGAATGACATAGCTGTTATAGATATAAGTAAGATGAATGAAATTTATATAGATGAAGACAATGGTATTGTAAAAATAGGTGGGGGAGTAAGAAATAGAGAAATATATGAAGCATTAGGAAGGAAAAATTATGCATTTCCAGGAGGGGGATGCCCAACAGTAGGTGTAGCAGGACTAATACTTGGTGGGGGATGGGGTTATTCTAGTAGATTTCTAGGATTAGCTTGTGATAGTTTAATTGAAGCTGAAGTGATAAATTATAAAGGGGAAAAATTAATTGTTAATGATGTAGAGAATAGTGATTTATTCTGGGCTTGCAAAGGTAGTGGAGGATGCAATTTTGGAATTATAACATCCATGACCATAAAACTAAAAGAAAAAATAGAAATGGGTACATTAATTTATATGAATTATCCTAATATTAGTGCTGAAGATAATATTAAAGTTATTGAAGTTCTACAAAATTTATATAAGAA
Source organism: Clostridiaceae bacterium AF10-41 (assembly GCA_027686065.1). Taxonomy (GTDB): domain Bacteria; phylum Bacillota; class Clostridia; order Clostridiales; family Clostridiaceae; genus Clostridium. Next base: position 21,748 of record JAQCTH010000005.1, on the reverse strand, counting down.
TTTAGATAGACGAATTAATTTAAAGACTGCAATATATAATTCAGTAGAAAAAGGCAGAGGTGTTAAGCTTACAGGATTATTTTATGGAAATTCTATTGATGCAAGAGAAATACTTAGTCCATTAGAAAATATAACAAATTCAATGGAAATCAAAATAGAAGATATGAGTATATTGGAATGTAATAGATATATTCAAGATAGCCATCCAGACCATGAAAAGTATAAGTCAACTGGTAGATTTGTTTATAAGGATTATAATTATACTGAATTAAAAAGACTTATAGAAATAATAGATAACCCAGCTGAAGGAGCAGATTATACTGCTATAACTTTTTATGGGGCAGGTGGAGCTATTTCAGATATAGGCAAATTAGACACGGCATATTATTATAGAGATGCTAAGTTTATAATGGGAATTCAATCTGTTTGGGAAGAAGATAAGTATGCTTATATAAATAAGGAATGGGTTAAAGAAAACTTTAAAACTATAGAGCTGATAACAGAAGGATCTTTTGTTAATTTCCCTTTACATGAATTAAATAATTATGAAGATGAATATTATGGAGAAAACATAAAAAGATTAAAGGAAATTAAAAAAAATTATGATCCATATAATATATTTAATTATCCGCAAGTTATAAGAAATGAATAATATAATTTTTACATATAAGTGTTATAATTATCTAAGGATTATAAAGATTGAATAGGGGATATATATATGAGGATTTATTATTTTTCATCAACAGGAAATAGCTTGTACATTGCTAAAAAAGTAAAGGAAGAACTAAATGAAAGTATAGAATTAATATCTATGAGTAAGGCATTGAAAAATAATGATTTTAATTGTGATGATAATGTGGTTGGATTAATTTATCCTATACACTGTGGATCTTTACCTATAGTAGTTTTGAACTTCTTACAAGAGTTAAAATTAAAGAAGGATTCATATGTTTTTGCAGTTGGTGTATCGGGTGGAGGAGAAGCAAAAAGTAGCTTTGCACATATTAATGAAATTATTAAAGATACAAATGTTTTATCAAATTGTATTTGTATAAAATATATTTCTAACTATGTTAGAGCAGGAAGAAATCCAAGTGAAGAAAGAGCTATTATAGCAATTAAAAAGAATGAGGAAACTTTAACGACGTTTATTAATGAAATTAAGTTAAGGAAGATAAAAAAACTTAATTATAAATTTGGAATAAATAAAATTCTTTATTTTTCATGGAAAAATATGTACAAAAGTAAAGATAAAAATTTTAATGTTAATACTGAATGTATTGGATGTGGAGTTTGTAAAAAGGTTTGTCCTGTAGATAACATTATAATGCAAGATAATAAGCCTAAATGGAATGGAAAGTGTACAGATTGTATGGCTTGTATAAATTTATGTCCTAAGAAAGCTATAAATATTGGTAAGAGTACAATAAATAAAAATAGATATAAAAACCCATATATAAATATAAATGAGTTAATTATCTAATAGGTAAAGTATATAGCTACAAATAATTATGTAAAGACAATATGTTGAAAAAGTGATATAATTGAAAAGTATTATTAAGTGAGGTGATAAAATGAGTAGTATAGCAGGTAAAGGCTGTGAAAGACTAATTCCTACTGAAGAGAAAAAGCCTTTAGAAGAAATTGAGCGTAGCCTTGTTAAAAAATATAGAAAACATATTTGGACTAAGTTTGTAAGAGCAGTCAAGGATTATAACCTTGTAGAAGAAGGCGATAAGATCGCAGTAGCTATTTCAGGTGGTAAAGATTCACTACTTATGGCAAAATGTTTCCAAGAGCTTAAAAAACATGGGCAAATGAATTTTGAGTTAGAATTTATAGCAATGGATCCTGGGTATCATCCACAGATAAAAGAATTACTTATAGAAAATTGTAATCATCTTGGAATACCAGTACATATATATGAAGGAAAAGTTTTTGAAGTTATAGATAAGATGGCAAGAGATTATCCATGCTACCTTTGTGCGAGAATGAGGAGAGGGTCTCTTTATAGTAAAGCAAGAGAGCTTGGATGTAATAAGCTTGCATTAGGACATCATTATAATGATGTAATAGAAACAACATTATTAAATGTGCTTTATGCAGGGAATTTTAAAACTATGCTTCCTAAATTTAAAGCGGCAAATTTTGAAGGGATGGAACTTATAAGACCTCTTTATTATGTTGAAGAAGATTATATAAAAAGATTTACTAATAATGCAGGAATTTGGCCTTTAAATTGTGCATGTATGGTTTCGGCGGAAAAAATAGGTAATAAAAGATATGAAATAAAAGAATTAGTGAAAGAGCTTAAGAAAAATTTTGATGGAGTAGAAAAATCAATATTTAAAGCTGCTGAAAATGTAAATTTAGATTCCATACTTGGATGGGAAAAAGATGGTATAAAAACTAAGTATTTAGATGTTTATGATGAGTAATAAAATATAAATATATTATTTAAAGATATTATGGTATAAAAATTTATACCATAATATCTTTTTTCTTTTTGAAAATTTATAAAAGTAAATTTTGAATAATTAAAAATAGATTATGAATACTAATAATATAATGGAGGTGAAAAAATGGCTAAAAAGAATCAAGAGGCAAGTTGGGAAAAGAAAAGATATAAATCTCCAAAGAAAAGTGAAGCTTCTAAAGTACCAGAAGTTAAGTAAAATATAAAGTGAGGAAGTTACTTTGTATAATGATTTTACAAAGTAGCTCCTTAGATTTCTATGAAGATAGATAAAATATATTAAAAAAATAGATAAAATATATTAAAAAAATCTAATTAATTACGATAATATAAAAGAAATAACATTTCGATAAATATACAAAAAGATCTATAATATACTTTTTTTATTAAAGGATATATGGTATATTTTATTTGTGATTTCAAATAAATAGAAATTATATTTAAAGGAGAAATATTATGGATAGAGAAAGTGTTTTGTCTATGGATCCTAATATTTTATTAAGTCTAGTAAATATGAAATTAAGAGATTTTTATTCTAATTTAGCAGCATTATGTGAAGATATAGGTGTAACAGAGGAAGAATTAATGGGAAAATTAAGTTTAATAGGGTATAAATACGAGAAAGAACAAAATCAATTTAAGTAAGCGGGTAGGAGGAATAATTTATGAAGTTAAAAAACTTTAGTAAGTTAGCAGTTGGGTTAGCAGCAGGTGCAGCTTTAGTTGCTACATTAATAAATGATAATAAAGAAAAATCAGAAAAAGAAGTTAAAGTAGAGGATGAAAAAGAAATAATAGAAGAATAGAAATAAATGATCTTTTTATGAAAAATATGCTTTGAGAAGGATTAAGAAGGTATGATTAGGGAAAATAGTTATAACAAGGATGTTAGCCCCCTTAACAAAAATAATAGAAATTCTTTTGATGTACAAAGTCATAAAGAATTTTTATTAAACTCAAAAGAATCTTTTGTAAAATCCATTAAAGGACTATTTATTTCTGTAAATAAAGAACAAGATTCAATTATGCTTTATGGAAATAATAAAGAAATCATTGGATATGATGAGGAATTTATTATATTTACTGTTGATGAGAGCAAGAAGTATGTGCACAATGATTATATAAAGATTTTAATTGAAGCAGTAATAAATAATGAAGAAGAAACTGAAGTAAAGATAATAAATGCTTTAGGACAAGAATTATGGATAAGCGTTAAAGGGCAAAGTAAAATAAATAAAAATGGTGAATTCTTAGGCTTTGAAGGATATTTATATAATATAACCAAAGAAAAGGAAGCTCATTTAAAATTAGAATATATGACTCATTATGACGAACTTACAGGACTAAATAATAGAAAGCATTTTAAAGATATAATTGAGGAAGAACTTAAAAATCATACTAAATTAGAATCTAGAGGAGCTTTAATTATAATAGACATAGATAATTTTAAGTTTATAAATGATTCATATGGACACAAGTGTGGAGATATATTTTTAAAACGATTTTCAGAAGATTTAAAGAATGCATTTAATGATAATAATCTATTGTGCAGATTTGGTGGAGATGAGTTTTTGATATTTCTACCATCAATAAATAGTTTGGATGAAATAAAATATACAGCAAAAAAGATTATTGATATATTAAAAACACCATATAATATAAACGACAATAAAATATATTCTTCATCAAGTATAGGGATATCAGTTTTTCCAGATGATGGCGAAAACTTTGAAGTTTTATTGAAAAATGCTGATGCTGCAATGTATATAGCAAAAGGAAATGGAAAAAATCAATGTCAAATGTTTAATAATAATATATCAAGAGAAATAAATAGAATTTATTCTATTCAAAGAGGTCTTAGAACAGCATTAGAAAATGATGAAATGTTCGTTGTTTTTCAACCAAAAGTAAGGCTTACTGATAATGAGGTTAATGGATTTGAGGCATTACTTAGATGGAAAAGTAATGAAATAGGATTTGTAAGTCCAGGCGAATTTATTCCTATAGCAGAGAATACTAGGCTTATAATACCAATTGGAAAATTTGTATTAAGAGAAGTGTTTATAAAGGTAAAGTATTTATTGTCAGAAGGATATGATAATTTTAAAATAGCAGTTAATTTGTCTGAAATACAATTAAGACAAGGAGATATAATAGAATATTTTAATTCTTTAATTAAGGAATTTAATGTTTCACCTAAATACATAGAGGTAGAGATAACAGAAAGTATGATAATGAAATCAGTAGATAGAAATATAGAGTTTTTATTGCAAATAAAAGAATTAGGATCATCAATAGCTCTAGATGATTTTGGTACTGGGTACTCTTCATTAAATCATTTAACTAAATTACCAATAGATGTGTTAAAAATTGATAGAAGTTTTGTTATTGATATGACTGAAAATGATAAAAGTAGATATATAATTGAAAATATAATACAATTATCTCATAAGCTAGGTATAACAGTTGTAGCTGAAGGTGTTGAAGAAAAAGAGCAAGTAGATTATTTGAAAAGTATAGATTGTGATACTGTTCAGGGTTTTTACTATAGTAAACCAGAAAATTTTGAAAATGTAATTAATATGTTAAATAAGTAGAAGAGCTGTTTTATGAAATATTATTAATTATAAAAAATATGGAACTATATGTGTAATTTGCTTGCAATTACTAAAAATAAATTGAATGGAAAAAAACTCCTATTGGAGTTTTTTTCATTGTAAAATTGATGTTTATAAAGTTCAACATATTTAGTATATAATAATTATTATTATATACTAAATATATTGAAAAATAATATTAAAAAATATATAATCTTTAAGATAACATAGTAATTAAAAGGGGGCACATATGAAGAAATCAGTAAATTTAGTTTCAGGAAATATAGTAAATACATTATTAAAGTTATCAATTCCAATACTAGGTACGTCATTTATACAAATGGCGTATAATCTTGTGGATATGATGTGGGTAGGAAGGGTTGGCAGTGATGCAGTTGCAGCTGTAGGAACAGCTGGCTTTTTTACTTGGTTTGGAAGTTCTCTTGTGTTCATATCTAAAATAGGTACTGAAATAGGAGTATCTCAATCCATAGGAAAAGAAGATATTAAGGAAAAAAATAAATTTATTTATAATGGTTTATTTATAAATATAATAACAGCAATAATATATACATGTTTATTAGTTATATTTAGAAAACAGCTAATAGGATTTTTTAAACTAGGAGATGCTAAGATAATAAATATGTCCATAGAATATTTGGTAATAGTTTCTTTTGGGATGATATTTAGTTTCTTAAATCCGTTATTTAGTGGTATTTTTAATGCTTCTGGTAGTAGTAAGATTCCATTTTTTATAAATACAGTTGGTTTGATTATAAATATAATATTTGATCCAATATTGATATTTGGATTATTAGGATTTCCAAGACTTGGAGTTATAGGAGCTGCATTAGCAACTGTAGGAGCTCAAGCAATAGTTACATTTATATTTATAATAGCATTTATAAGAAATGGATATAGTTTAACATTAAAAAATAAAAAGTATATAGATAAAAATAATATGAATAAGATATGTAAGCTAGGAATTCCAACTGCACTTCAAAATTGTATGTTTGCATTTTTTGCTATGATAATAGGTAGAATTATCTCGGCATGGGGGCCAACAGCAATTGCAGTTCAAAAAGTTGGCTCGCAAATAGAATCTATATCTTGGATGACTGCAGAAGGCTTTGCTACGGCATTAACTGCTTTTATTGGACAAAATTACGGAGCTAATAAGTGGAATAGAATCTTAAAGGGATATAAGGTAGCAATGAGTATGGCAATAATGGTAGGAATTTTTGCTACCATACTTTTAGTATTTTCGGGAGATAAAGTTTTCTCAGCATTTATACCAGAAGCAGGAATTGTTTCCAAAGGAGCTGTATATCTTAAGATTTTAGGATATTCTCAACTATTTATGTGCATAGAAATAACTACAGCAGGAGCTTTTTCGGGATTAGGTAATACATTAACTCCGTCTTGGGTAAGTATAATTTTTACAGGACTTAGAATACCATTAGCTATGCTATTAAGTAGTATTCCATCACTTGGAATAGATGGAGTTTGGTGGAGTATAAGTAGTACAAGCATGGTAAAAGGTATATTATTATTAGGATTATTTATCTTTATGATAATATTACCACAAAGAAAAAAGTTTTCTCAAGTTGTTGACAATTAATAGAAACTATCATAGAATAATAGTAAATTAATAAATAGATTTCCATTGATGAGGAAGAGTATCTATTTTGTAAGGTCAAAGAGAGCCGAAGGTGGTGAGATTTCGGTACTGAAACAAATAGTGAATGGGCCTCTGAGGAGTGATACGAAATTTTTATTAAAGTAGTTGATCCGTAAGTCCTACGATATAAGGAATAGGGTATGTTAGTACCTGATTAAAGAGGCCTTTTAAGGCAATTTAGGTGGCAACGCGGAGAATATCGTCCTATACATTTTTGTATAGGGCGTTTTTTTATTTATATCAATAATTAAAGGAGCTGGTAATTATGTTGTGAACAAAAGGAGATTCAAAAAATATAAATTAAATTTACAAAAAAAAGGAGAAATTAATATGAATAGAAGTATGAATGTAAAAAAAATGACATTAAATGCAATATTAATAGCTATTGGAGCTCTATTACATCAAGTTACACCAGCTTTAGGATTACCTATGCAACCGGATTTCGCATTAGCGATGATGTTTATAATTATAATAATAAACAAAGATTATAAGACTACACTAATTTCAAGTATTATATTAGGAATACTAACAGCAATTACAACAAAGTTTCCAGGTGGACAATTACCTAATATTATAGACAAGCTAGTAACAGCCAATATAATATATTTTATATTTAATTTAATAGGTGAAAAAATATCAGATAATATAAAAATATTATTATCTCTAAGCTTAGGAACTATATTAAGTGGATTAATATTTTTAGGATCGGCAACTATATTAGTAGGGTTACCTGGATCATTCATAAGTTTAATTATTATTGTAGTAATTCCTGCGGCATTAATGAATATTTTATTAGGAATGATATTATATAAAGCAATTACTATAGCATTAAAAATAACTAATATAGTAGTTAGTAAATAAAATTTAGAGTTGCCTTATGGCAACTCTAAAATCTTATTTTTTCATTATTTTATATACTTCAGGAGTATTTTCATCTATAGATTTAAAAATATACCCGCTATTCTTGTAGTATTTAAGTATGGAAGGAAGAGCTAAGGAAGAATTTTTATTTATATAAGAACAGTGCATTAGTACTATAACTTTATCATTATCTTTAGTTTTACATGCTTTTTTTATTATACTTTCAGGAGCTGAATTAGCATTAGCACCATCACCACTATCTACAGTCCAATCATATATTTTGAAATTATTCTCATGTAATGTTTCAACTAATTTATCAGTTAAATTATAGGAATTATTATTACAACCAAAAGGAAATCTTAAAATATTATATTTTTCTCCGGTCACTTCAAATAAAGTTTCTTGACTTTTAAGCATTTCTTGCAAAAAACCATCATCTTCGCAATAAAGTTTGTTTCTATTGTGAGAAAAGCTATGGAGACCTATACTGTGACCTTCATTTTTCATCCTCAAAATAATATCCTCTTGTCCCTTAATTTGACAGCCTATAACGAAAAAGGTAGCAGGAACATTTTCTTTTTTTAATATATCTAAGATTTGATTTGTAATCTTACCTCCTGGCCCATCATCAAATGTTAGATATACAACTTTTTCTTTTATATCTTCGCTATCTTCTTTTGCCTTAACATTACTCATAGAAGATAGCGAAAATATAATAGCTAAAAAGAATAAAATTAAAAACTTTCTTTGAATTTTAAACTTCATATTATAAACCTCCTAATAACATAATGCTAGTACTAGTATTCCTAAATTTTTATAATATATGTTTTAAAAATAATCTGCATAATTAAAATAATATAATGATACTATGATTATTTAAGTAGAATTTAAAAATTTAAATAAATAGTTTTAATTTTATATAAGTAAAAATATGTTAATAAGTGGAATAATATGATAAAATAATTAATGAGTACTATTAAAAAGAAGGCATTGGTGATGAGAGTGAGAAAAGAAAGAAACAATAGTATTTTCATATTTACTAACTTATTTATAATTGTATTATTAATTAAAAATGGTTTAAATAATATACCTCCTATATTATTTATAATGGTATTTGTGATATTAATTTTAATAACAGAATTGATATTTACAGATAAAAAGTATAAAAAACTATATAAATTAGCAGAAGCCAATAGAAGAAGGTATATAATGGCTATAGATGCTCTTGAAGGTGCAATTTGGGAGTGGAACAGTGAAAGCAATAAACTATATATATCAACCAAGATTAAGGATATTTTAAAAATTGATGATAATATAGATAATTTTGAAATGTGGTATTCTTTTATAGATGAAGAAGAAAGAGAAGATATAAGAATTTTTATTGAAAACATAATAAAAAATAAAATATGTGATAATTTTATTTTAGAATGTTCGCTTAGAGATTCAATGGATAAAAAAACAATAGTTAAAATTCAGGGAAAGGGAATAGGAAAGAAAAATATTTTTTACTTATCAGGATTTATTGTTGATATAACAGAAAGAAAAAAGACAGAAAACATGAATAAGGTTATAGAAAATAAAAACAGATTAGCTATAGAAGGTGCTAAAGACATAGTATTCTGGTGGAATGTCAATCAAAATATAATATCAATTGATAGTAGTATAAAAAAGTATTTAGATATAGAGGGGGAAGGAGATCTAATAATTACTGATACAAGTTGGCAAAACTACATATTGAAAGAGGATATAAACAGATATAATGAACAAATAAAAAAAGTAATGGATTCTAAGAAGGATGAATTTTATTCAATAGAATATAGAATTTTAAGTAAAGACAACAAGCCAGTTTGGCTCCAAAGTAAGGGAAAGAAAAGATTAGAGAAAAATGGTGACTTATTTATACATGGAGCTCTTTCGGATATAACAGAGAGGAAGGAAAAGGAAATTGAAATTAATTATTTAAGTTTCAATGATGAGGTTACAGGAATTCCAAATAGAAGATATTTTGTTAGGGAAGTTACAAAGCGTATAAGACATTATAAAAATGAAAAAATGGCATTTATATTTATAGATTTAGATAATTTTAAATATATAAATGATACATATGGACATGATGCAGGAGATTTATTACTAATTGAATTCACAAAAATAATAAAAAATATGCAAATAGAAGATTCACTTTTTGCTAGATATGGTGGAGATGAGTTTGTAATAGTTCAATATAATTTACAAGAAAAACATCAAATTAAATCTATCCTAGATAATATAATAAAGAAGCTAAGTAATCCAATAATTATAAATGACAAAGAAGTTTTTTGCACATTAAGTATAGGTGTGAGTATATATCCTATAGATGGAAAGGATATGGCTATATTATTAAAAAGAGCAGATATGGCAATGTATCTCGCAAAAATAAATGGAAAGAATAGATATGAGTTTTTTGATATAGGTATATTAGAAATTTTAAATAGGGAATTTGATATAGAAAAAGGATTAAGAGTAGCTATAGACAGAGATGAAATTCAATTATTATATCAACCAAAGGTAAATGTAAGTACTGGAGAAATAGTTGGCTTTGAATCTCTTGTAAGATGGAATAGTAAGGAACTTGGGGAAGTATCACCAAGTGAATTTATACCAATAGCAGAGAATTCAGGACTTATAATCCCCATAGGAGAATATATAATTGAAGAAAGCTTTAAAAAATGTAAGAAGCTAGCAGAAAATACTAGTAAAAGTTTTAAAATGGCAATTAATTTATCGGAGGTCCAAATTAGAGATGAGGAAATAGTATCATTTGTTAATAACACATTAAAAAAATATAATTTAGATGCGAAATATATAGAATTTGAAATAACAGAAAGTATAATAATGAAATCAGCAGAGAAAAATATAAAAACATTAGAAAAACTTAAAAAACTTGGAGTTACTTTAGCATTAGATGACTTTGGAACAGGATACTCTTCATTAAGTTATTTAAGAACATTGCCTATAGATGTATTAAAAATAGATAAAAGTTTTATAGATGGAATATTAATAGAACAGAAAAGTGAGTATATAATAAATAGTATTGTTGATCTTTCCCATTACTTAAATTTATTAGTTGTAGCTGAAGGAGTAGAAAATAAGAAGCAATTAGATTATTTAAAGAAAATTAGTTGTGATGTTATTCAAGGATATTATTTTAGTAAGCCAATTGAATTTAATAATGCAATGAAAATGCTTATAAGTTAAAGTTATTTTTTGAAATTTTATCACCAAATCTATAAGTTCATCATATTATGTAACTATATTACGGTTTGGAGGTATATATGAAAATAGTAATAGATGATCAATATCATAATAATGATAGTGATTATGGAGAAGAAGAGTATACTGTAGATGAAAATGGTAACTTGAATTTATTTATTCAGGTTGATGAAGAAATTGAAAAGGGAACTTCTAGTAGAACGATTAATAGAGGCAACATAATCAATAATCAAGCTGAAGAAAAAATAATAGAAAGTAATTTAAATGATGATTTTTTAGTTGATGAAAAATATGCTGATTCAGATGTATATGATAATCTTTACTCACAAATAGGTAAAACAAAAGAAGAGTTCACAGAGAGAAATGTAATAGAGGAAAAGGGAACAATTCAAGTTACATCAAAACTTACTAATAGAGACGGCGTAGAACTTAAAGGAGCAAGGATAAACTTATATTTATTAAATGGAATATCTCCTAAGCTATATGATTCAAAATTTACAGATGCTAATGGTAAAGCTATATTTAGTAATTTAGAAAATGGATGTTATAGAGTTATTGCAATAGTAGATAGAAGATTTTTTGAAAAACCTTCTTATTATAATTGGAATGAAGTAACAATAGATAAAAATAATAAATATGCTGATATATGTGTAGTAAATAGAATAAAAATGTCTTATTATAGAAGATAGATAAATATTATAATGTTCATACACTTATAAAAAGAGATAAATTATATAAAGGATTTATCTCTTTTTATTTTAATGATATTGCTGTAGACATAATCTATACTTAATTGATAAAATATAGATACTTTAATTAATATTTTAGTTAAGTGCACAATATTTATATATTATTTTTTATAGGAGGAATTACTAGTGAATGAATTTAAATTAAAGATTCAAAAAATACATAATGAAGCTATAATACCAAGTTATGCACATAAAGGAGATGCTGGATTAGATTTATATTCAGTAGAGAATATAACAATAAACCCATCAGAGACTGCATTAATAAAAACAGGAATAAAAATTCAATTACCACCACAAACAGAAGCTCAAGTTAGACCAAGAAGTGGACTTGCGTTAAAATGTGGTATAACTGTTTTAAATACACCAGGAACTATAGATGAAGGTTATAGAGGCGAAGTTGGGGTAATATTAATAAATCATGGCAGAGAACCATTTATAGTAGAAAAAGGAATGAAAATAGCACAAATGATAGTTAAACCTGTATGGTATGTTGATATTGAAGAGGTAGAAGAACTTAGCGATACAGAAAGAGCCGAGGGTGGATTTGGCTCAAGTGGAAAATAACTTATAATTAACGATTAATAATTGAAGCCTATCTACTAAAATTTACTTAAAGTAGATAGGCTCTAATTTTTTTATCTTTCATTTATGAATTGCTTCGCAATTTATATGATACATGGTACTTTATCCCAAAATTGTGCTCTGTGAGCCGTGAACTAAAGTAAATTATAGCACAATCTATAAAAATAGGGGGTATTATTTATTTAAGTTTTCCCATTCCTCATATAAAAGTGAAATATTTTCTTCTAAGTCTTTAATTTCTTTATTTACTCGTTCGCTTTCAATAGGATTTGAATAAATTTCTTCAAGGCAAAGTTGTTCTTGAAGTGATAATAAATTATCTTCACATTTAGATATATCATCTTCAAGTTTTTTTATTCTTAATTTTAAAGCTTTCTCTTCTTTTTCAAGTTCTTTCTTTTTTCTTTTTTCATCTTTCAATTGAGTTTTGGTTTTGCCGTTAGCCAGTTCTTCTAAAATTTCAAATCTATTTGGATTGATTTTCTTTTCTTGATAGTAGCTATAGTTTCCTAAAAATTCTTTAATGCCATCTTCATTAAGTTCAAGTATTCTATTAATTACTTTATTTAAGAAGTATCTATCATGAGATATAACTATTAATGTGCCATCATAGCTTAATAGAGCGTCTTCAAGAGCTTCTCTAGACATTATATCAAGATGGTTTGTAGGTTCATCTAGTAACAATAAGTTAGATCTTGATAACATAAGTTTTAGCAAGTTAATTCTACACTTTTCACCACCGCTAAGGGTATTTATAATTTTAAAAACATCATCTCCTGTAAATAAGAAAGATGCTAGAGCACCTCTTAGTTTAGAAGTAGTTAAATTAGGAAACTCATCCCAAACTTCGTCTAATATTGTTTTATCTAAATTTAAATCAGATTGTTCTTGATCATAATATCCAACATTTACATTTGTTCCGAGAATTACTTTACCATTATCGGGGAATAAGGTATCTAAAATGATTTTAAATAAAGTGGTCTTACCGCGACCATTTTCCCCTATTAAAGCTACTTTTTCACTTCTTTTAAGATCTAAATTAAGATTATAGAATAGTTTTTTATCACCATAACTTTTAGCTAAATTTTCAATATGAAGAACATCATAGCCGCTTTTTACAGAGGTTTCAAATTTAATTTTAGTAGCTTCCTTTTCTTTATCAGGAGCATCTATCTTTTCCATCTTATCTAAAGCTTTTTCTCTACTTTCAGCAGCTCGAATACTTTTTTCTCTATTAAAGCTTCTAAATTTTTCTATTATTGCTTCTTGCCTTTTAATTTCTGCTTGTTGAAGGTTATAGGCTTTAAGCTGAGACTCATAATTTTTCTTTCTTTGTTCGATGAATTTAGTATAAGAAACATTGTAGCAATTAATATGACCGTTAATAACTTCAAATGTATTATTAGTTACAGTGTCTAAGAAAAATCTATCATGAGAAATTACTAGAACGGTTCCCTTATAATTCTTCAAATAATCCTCAAGCCATTCTATAGCTTGTAGGTCAAGATGGTTTGTTGGCTCATCTAGTAAAATTATATCAGGGTTCTTTAAAAGCAATTTACAAAGAGCAACTCTAGTTTTTTGACCACCACTTAAAGTATAAATTATTTTATTAAAATCCTCTTCTGAAAATCCAAGTCCCTTAAGAATTCTAGAAATTTCACCTTTATATGTATAGCCGCCCTTATGAGAATATAAGTCTTGAAGGGTAGTATAGTCCTTTATAATTTTTTCATGATATAAAGCATTATTTTCGTCATAAGGTTCATTCATTTTTATTTCTAAAGTATGAAGCTTAGTTTCAATATCAGTTAGGTCTTTAAAAACTAAGTTCATCTCATCATATATAGTATTATTTAAATCTAAATCAACATGTTGAGTTAAATAGCCTATAGTTCTATTTCTATCAATAAATATTTCTCCAGAATCTTGAGATATTTCTTTAGAAATTATTTTAAAAAGAGTAGATTTTCCTTCACCATTACCACCGATAATTCCAACTTTATCTCCTTCATTAATTGAAAATGTAATATTTTTTAATACGTCTCTTATACCATAGCTTTTCGATATATCTTTGCAACTTAAAACTATCATTTTATCCTCCTATTATTATCTTGAGATATCTAGAATATATATAAATATAATAAAGTTATAATTCCAATTTTATTATACTCTAAGGTATTATACTAATCAAATAACTATAAGTAATAATAAATATTCTATATTTAACTAAATTATTTTAAAATTGATAATGTTTAAGTAGGGTTAGTGATTTGGGAGTTTACATAAATAAAAGTATGTAAAAATTAAAGGTTACTTCATAGTATTGGTGAAAATCTTGAACTATGAGTAATTTATTAATCTTACATACTTTTTTATTATTTAGAAATTGTTTTGAATTTTGGTAAATGATTATCTATTACAAGAGAAGGGGTTCCAGATATAAGAGGTAAGAAATAATCTAAAGCTTCTTCTCTTATGTTATTTCCTTCTTCATTAATTAAGTCTGTTGGAAAATATTTAACATTGTTAGCTATTTTATCAGCTTCAACAAGAAAATGAGATGTAGTATATGGTAAATTTGAATCTCTTTTAATTCCAACCATATAGCCACTATTTCCATCAAGAGCAAATCTTAAGGCAGAATAACCAGTATCAAAGGCTTCTTCTAAATCTATATCAGAAGCACAGTGAATAGAGCATCTTTGTAAAACTCCTAGTTCAAGAGATTTTACTCTATTTGTTATACCTGATGATATTATTAAGTTTTTAAGGTAATTACCAACACCACCAAGTTGAGCATGTCCGAAATTGTCATGAGCTTGTCTGGTGACTTCAGTAATAAATTGGCCTTCAGAATTTTTTAAACCTTCAGAAACAACTATAAAAACTTTATTTTTTTCTTGAAATTTCTTTCTAACATCTAAAAGAAATTGTTCTATATTAAAAGCAACTTCTGGTAAGTAGATAAAGTCTGCAACTGGTTTTCCGTTTATTCTAGCTGTGCATGAAGAAGCAGCTAGCCAACCTGTATCTCTACCCATTGTTTCTAAGATAAAGATTCCATTATTAATGTAAACTGATGAATCTAAATATGTTTCAAGAGCTGTTGTAGCAATAAACTTTGCGGCACTACCAAAACCAGGTGTATGATCAGTGTACATTAAATCATTATCTATTGTTTTAGGAATTCCAATAAATTTTATATCTATTCCAGAACTTTTTGCATACTTGCCTAATTTTGCAATGGTATCCATAGAATCATTTCCACCTACATAAAAGAAGGCTTTTATATTATTTATATTTAATATGTCTAAAAGTTTATCATATTCCTCACTTGAATCTTCTAAATTTTTCATTTTATATCTACAAGAACCTAATCCAGAAGATGGTGTGTATCTAAATGTATTTATTTCTTCATCTGAAAAAGATGATAATTCTATTATATTTCCATTTAATATACCTTCTATTCCGTTTAAACCTGCATATACTTTATCAAAAGCACCTAAATCTTTATTTGCTTTTAACAAACCTACTACACTAGAATTAATAACAGACGTTGGACCACCAGATTGAGCAATTATACAATTCGCCATTAAGCTACTCTCCTTTATAAAAAAATACAAAATGTGATATACTTTTTAAAATATTATATACCCTATTTAATAATATACAATAAAATTTATAATAATAAAAGGGTTTATTTCAAAAAAAATATACATAAATACTATACTTTATAATTATATATAAAGTAGAATTATATAATTTGGAGGAGTTTCTAAAAGATGGGATTAAGAGAGGTAATTTTAATTGGTGTAGCCATGGCTATGGATGCACTTGGGCTTAGTATATGTTTGGGCATAAATCCTATATTGAAAAGGAAAAATAAATGGGGATTTATAGCTTCATTTGCATTTTTTCAATTTCTATTTATATTTTTGGGGGGAATAGCAGGAAATTTGTTTGATACATATATTGTAGCAATTCCTAATATGATAGGCGGAATTGTAATAGCTTTAATAGGTCTTATAATGATATTTGAAGCTTTTAAAAAGAATGATAAAGACGATTCTGTTTTAATAAAAAAATCAATGTATTTAATTTTAGGAATGTCAGTAAGTGTAGATGCTTTAGTAGTTGGTTTTACATCTTTTTTTGAGATTAATGCAATATTGTTATTTATTGATGCTGTTTTGGTAGGCTTAATAACTTTACTAATATGTACCACAGGTTTCTTTTTATGTAGATATATAAGAAAGGTTGATTTTATATGTAAATATGCAGATTTGCTAGGTGGAATAATATTATTAATATTAGCATTAGAAATGATATTTTTTAATATTTAATATGTAGAATATTAGTGTTATAATTATATATATGTTTCAATTATTAATTTATATTATTGCAGTATTATGATATAAGATAATAGTATTACTTAAGCAAAATAGAAAAATTGAAAGCATAGATTATTTAATTTTTATATAGGTTACTTAAATATTGATTTTTCTTATATAGTATAAATTTCAAAGGTAGTTTAGATAAGTGAAAAGTATTTAGTACAACTTGTATATAAGAACGTTAGGAGAATAAAATGAGCTGGGAAATTTATTTAAAAGAAAAAGGAATGAGAGTTACAGCAGGAAGAATTTCAATTTTAAATATAATAGAGTCTTCAGATAAAGGGCTTTCAGCAGAAAATATATATTATCAATGCAAAAAGCACAATGAAAACTTAAACCTTAGTACTATATATAGAACATTAGAATTGTTAGAAGAAAAAGATATAATAAAAAAAATTAACATAGATGGACCTGCAATTTATGTATTAAAAAAGGAAAGTCACAAACATACTTTAAAATGTGATGTTTGTAATAAATGTGTAGAAATACCATGTCCAATGGAAGAAATAGAAGAAGCCATAAAAGCTAAAGTTGGATTTAGCTTAACAGAACATAAGTTAGAATTAAATGGCGTTTGTGATGAATGCAAAAAATTAAAACAATAACAATAAATATAATAAGGGTAGTATTTTATACTACCCTTATTATATTTATTGTTTTAAATTAAAAAATTTATCGAAGATTATGACTAAAACTAAAGTGAACACAGATGTAATTGCAATAGTACCCCCTGGAGCACTATTAATATAATATGATAAAAATAATCCCATCATAATATCAAACATTCCAAAACCTATGGAGAATAGTAATGTTGTCTTAAATCCCTTTTTTAATTGCATTGCAGTTGCAACAGGCACTATCATTATGGATGATATAACAAGTATTCCCATTACTCTTATTGACATAGAAATAGTTGAGCCAACAAGTATAGTAAAAATATAATTTATAAGTTTTACTTTTACTCCTGAAGTCTTTGCACCTTCTTCATCAAAAGTAATGTAAATAAGCTTATTAAATAAAAAGATCAAAGCAACTAAACAAATAATTCCAACTATCAAAATTAAGAAAATATCTTCTTTAGAAACGGTAAGAATACTTCCAAATAAAAATGAATTTACCTTGGCAGAAGCTTTACCACTGCTTATAAGTATGATAGCTATACCTAAACTAAAGGTTAAAACTAAAGACATAACAAGTTCAGCATATTTTTTATAATATTCTCTTAAGAATTCTATAACTATAGCACAAAGTGTTGTAAATAAGAAGGCTGTTATTAATGGATTAACCCCTATAACTAAACCAATAGCAACACCAGCAAAAGAAGAATGTGAAAGTGTATCACCAATCATTGAATATCGTCTAAGCACTAAAAAAAGTCCTATGAAAGGACAAAGTATTGATATTATAAAACCAGCCATAAAGGCATTTTGCATAAAATCTAATTGAAACATATTATCTACCTTTCCTAATAATAAACTTAAATAGCATCATTTAATTTAAAACTTTTATTTCTAAACTCTTTATACTCATCAGTGGTAAATAAATTAATATTTCCATTATCAACTTTAAGAATATGAGTTGAGTTCTTTAAAGCAATATCTATATTATGTTCTATTGATATAATAGTTTTTTTATCAATTTCATTTAATTTCTTTAAAATACCGTAGATTTCAATTTGATTTTTTTCATCCACGCCAGTAGAGGGTTCATCAAGAATAATTATATCAGGATTACCCATTAAAGCTCTTGCAATAAGAACTCTTTGTTGTTGTCCACCAGATAGCATACCTAGAAGTCTGTTTTCATAATCACTCATACTAACATTTTCAAGGATTGAAGAGATATTTATATTTTTATTTTTCAAAGTTTTTTTATGACATAGTAAAACCTCTTTAACTGTAATTGGAAATTGTGAGTTAAAAGAATCAAGTCTTTGGGGAACATACCCAATTGAATCTGAGTTAATTTCTATACTACCAGAGGTAGGTTTTAATAAGCCAAGTATTAGTTTTATTAATGTAGTTTTGCAGCTTCCGTTTTCACCAACTATAGATAAATATATACCACTTTGTATGTCTAAGTTTATATTTTTAAGTAAATATGGTGGTTTATTAGAATATGAAAAACATAAGTCTTTTATATTAATCATTAAAAAATCATCTCCTAAATAATCTAGACTTATTATATATGAAAATGCGAATGGTTTGCAACAATAACTTTGGTTATATTATAAATTTACTTATTTATTTGTATTATTGACATAGTTTTATTGATTTATATTACAAATAAAACATATAATATAAATAAGTTAAATAAAACCAAAGTAAAAATATTGGAGGAATATATATGGATTTTTCAAGTTTAGTATTAATGGAAAAAGATAAAGAAACTGGGTTTATAACTAAAGAGCTTGGAAGTTTTCAAGTTTCAGAAGGGGCATTATATGTGAAAAAGCTTTTTGTTAGCAATGAAGTTGTAAATTTATATTTTGATACAAATAAAGATGTAGAAGAATGGGAATACTCAGCAATATATGATGCTTTTAATTATGATGCTTTTATAAAGGAAGAATTTGAAATTGAAGACTCTTTAGATGAATATAATCCTACTTTTTTAGTGAAATTTAAATATGTAGATGATTATGAATTTATGAAGGAAAGAATAACAAGATGTGTCGAGTTAATTGAAGAAAATATTGAAAATGCCTTTAAGGATATTGAAGGCAAAGAAGATGAATACAATTAGAAAGGAGAGCCTAATAAACTAGGCAGAAGTTATGAGTGAATTAAAGATATTGAAAAAGAGAGAAGAAATCGAAGATAAGTATAAATGGAAGGTTAATGAAATATTTTCAAATGATGATGAGTGGGAAAAGGCTTTTAATGAACTGAAAAAAGAATCTCCTTCCCTTAAGGATTTTGAAGGAAAATTAAATAATGCTGAAAATATTTTGAATTACTTAGAAAAGTATATAGATTTAGGAATAAAAGCAGAAACAGTTTATGTATATGCTCATTTAAAATGCGATGAGGATACATCAAACTCAAAGTATCAAGCTATGATGAATAAGATAGATTCTTATATGGCTGAATTTTCTTCATATACAGCTTACTTTGTACCAGAAATATTATCATTAGATGATGAGTTTATAATGAATATTATAAATAGTAATGATAAATTAAAGGGTTACTCTTTTATGTTCGAAGATATATTAAAGGAAAAACCTCATATATTAAGCAAAGAACAGGAAGAGCTACTAGCACAAGTTTCTGATTGTTTAGATGCACCATCATCTATTCATAATATGTTAACAAATGCAGATATGAAATTTGGAAACATAATGGATGAAGATGGTGAAAATGTAGAGATAACAGAAGGAAATTATTCATCCTTTATAAAAAGTAAAGATAGAAAAGTTAGAAAAGAAGCTTTTAAGACTTTGTTTAAGGAATATAAAAATTTAGAAAATACATTTTCGACTACTTTAACAAGTTCACTAAAGAATTTTAATTTTGGAGCTAAGATTAGAAAGTATGATTCTGCTCTAGAATCATCATTAAGTCCAAATGATATACCAGTTGAAGTATATAAAAATTCTATAAAAACTATAAATGAGAATTTAAAATCACTTCATAAATATGTTTCGTTAAAGAAAAAATTATTAGGATTAGATGAAATGCATATGTATGATTTATATGTCCCAGTAATAGAGATATCAAAAGAGCATATAGAATTTAATGATGGTGTAAATATGGTTTTAGAGGGGCTAAAGCCATTAGGAGAAGAATATTTAAATATTTTTAAAGATGGTGTAGAAAATGGTTGGATAGATATATATCAAAACAAAGGAAAAAGGGGAGGTGCATATTCTTGGGGTGGATATAAAACAATGCCTTATGTTTTATTAAACTACAATTATGAGTTACATGATGTATCTACTTTAGCACATGAGATGGGTCATTCTATCCACTCTTATTATTCAAGAAAAGAGCAACCATATATTTATGCAGGTTATACTTTGTTTTGTGCAGAGGTAGCATCAACTACAAATGAAGCTCTTCTTATTCATTATTTAATTAATAAAGAAACTGATAAAAAGAAAAAATTATATTTAATAAATCAAGAGCTAGAGCAAATAAGAACAACTGTATTTAGGCAACTTATGTTTGCAGAATTTGAATTATTTACTCATGAAAGCTTGGAAAAAGGAATGTCTTTAACTGCTGAAGATTATAATAAAGCTTGGCATAATTTAAATGTTAAATATTTTGGGAAAGATATGGTAGTAGATGAAGAGATTGATATTGAATGGGCTAGAATACCACATTTTTATTCGGATTTTTATGTTTATCAATATGCTACAGGATATGCAGCAGCTTCAGCTTTTGCAAAATCAATATTAGAAGGAAAGGAAGAGTCTGTTTCTAAATATATTGAATTCTTAAAAAGTGGTGGAAGTGATTATCCAATAGAGATATTAAAAAAGGCAGGAGTTGATATGACTACGTCACAACCTCTAGAAGCAACTATTGAAAGATTTAATGAACTTTTAGATATGTTAGCTAAAGAAATAAATTTTAATTAAGAATTTATTTCAGTTTATAGTGAACAAGTCACAGTTCAAAGCTTTTTATAGTAAATTTAGTCGAAGTTTATTAGGAAAATTTATTAATAGTAAGCAATTGATAATTTTTATTGATTGCTTACTAATATTTTTATTGCGTTAACTAAGGGGGATGGACTTTGAAGAATTTTGAAAAAAAGTTTTTTGGTTTATTAACGAAAGAACTAAATTTTTTTATGAGAAGTTACTATAGCGAATTACATAAAGAAGAAAGATGGATCGGGTTAATTGATTTAAATGAAGTAGTAGTTTCAGTTATTGTATCAAATGATATGAATGAAGAAGTAGATTTTAATGAAGCTAAAGAGTATTTGTTAAAATCTTTAGATAAAAAATTTGTAGTAAATTTAATAATTTTAACTTCAGAAGAATATATAAATTATAATGAAAATAATTATTATAATAAGCTAATATTTTCAGTGAAAGATAAGAAGGTATTATATTCTAGCGAAGGTTCTAAAGCATTTATTCCTATTATGGATTATATGATAAATGAAAATAATAAAAAGAAAATAGAGTTCAAAAAATA
>JAQCTH010000049.1 GCA_027686065.1 Clostridiaceae bacterium AF10-41 | reverse complement strand
CTTTGAAAGGATAAATATTATGGAAATAAAAAAATCAACAATATATAAAAGATTATTTGCTACTTATATGATAGTTACAATTGCTTTAATAGGGACATTAGATTTTTATTTTATTAATAGGTTTTTAAAAAATAATATAGATAGAAATACATATATCAATGAAAAGGTTTCTTATGATGTTAATGAAGAAATAAATAAGATAAATAATTCAAGTAGTAAAATAATTGAGAATATGTATAGTGATGTAAGTGTACTTGAAGATATATTGCTTTTCATGAGTTTAGATAAGGTCTCATACTTAAGGACTAAACTAGATAAATTTTCTGAGAATAATAGCTATTATTATAATGGGATAGAAAGATTTGTAAATTTATCATTTGGATTAAATGATAGTTTAGAAGAAATATCTTTTATAAGTTATGACAGAATGGAAAAAAACTCTTTTAATAGAAAAAATCAAATTAAAACAGAGCATGTAGGGCAAGGGGAATTCTTATCAGAAAATAGTTTTAATGATATTTCCACAAATAAAAATACAATAGAATTTATAAGAGAAATAAGAAATCCAATTAACCTTAAAAGCCAAGGAATAATAATAATTAAATATAACTTAAATCATGTTAATGATGTATTTAAGAAATACGAAAATAAACATCAAATTATAATAGTAGATAGGAATGGATATGTTATTCATAGCTCAGACAAAGATTATGATTATGAAAAATATAAATATTATGATGAAATATTAAATAGCAATAAAGAAGCTAAACTAGAAAAAAGTTATTATATAAATAAAACCAGTAATCCTTTAGGGATAATTTCCGTAGCTAAAATAGGAAAAAGTGAAGTAAATAAGGTTTCTATTGGATTAATAAACTCCATAGTATTTGTAGATGCTTTAGTATTAATAATTTCCTTATCAATCATATATATTAAATTAAAACTCTTAAGTGATAGAACAGATAAGGTATTAGCTGCTATGGATGAAGTTAAAAATGGTAATTTAGAAGTAGAGATTCCAATTACTTCAGATAATGATGAAATTAATTATATATCAGAAAATTTTAATAAAATGTGTAAGGATTTAAATGAACACATTAAAAAGATATATTTATCAGAAATTGAGCAAAAAAAAGCTGAAATGACAGCACTTCAAAACCAAATAAACCCACACTTTTTATATAATACATTAGAATCTATAAGAATGAAGGCTATATGCAATGGAGATAAAGAGGTAGGTAAGATGCTTTATACACTTTCATTTTTATTTAGAAAGCAAGTAAAGGATAGCAATATAATAACTTTAAAAGAAGAGTTGGATTATTGTACTAAGTATATAGAGATATTTAAATTTAGATACTATGACAATTTTAATTTTGAAATAAATTGTCCAAATGACTTAGAAAAGTATAAGATAAATAAGTTTACCATACAACCTTTAATTGAAAATTATTTTGTTCATGGAATAAGGCTTGAGGACTGTGATAATTTATTAAAAATAGAAGTTTATAAAGAAGAAAATGATATTTTAATAAAAATAATAGATAATGGCAGGGGTATTAGTAGAACAGCCTTACAAATAATTAATTATAAATTACTTCAAAGGGAAAAACTAGGGAATTCTATAGGAATATCAAATGTTAATGAAAGAATAGTAAATGAATATGGAGAAGATTATGGGGTAAGATTGAAGCAAAATAAGGACAGAGGAATTACTTTAATTATAAAGATATCATGTAAAGAGGTGTAGTTTATGTATAGTGTTATGTTAATTGATGATGAAAAATTAATAATACAAGGATTAATGAATATTATTGAATGGGAAGAAATTGGCTTAAAGGTAGTAGAAACAGCTCTCAACGGATATGAAGCACTAGAAAAATTTAAAGAAAAACCTGTAGATATTATTATAACAGACATAAGCATGCCAAGATTAACAGGATTAGAATTAATTAAAGAAATTAGAGAGATAAGTTCAAAAACAAAATTTATAATATTAACAGGGTATGATGAATTTGCTTACGCAAAAGAAGCTATAAAATATGGAGTAGAAAGCTATATTTTGAAACCAATAAATGAAGAGGAACTTCAAGAAACATTAGTAAAAATGGTTAAAGATTTAGATAATAAAAAGAAAGAAAAAAACAAAGTATTAGACAAAAATACAAAGCTAGTTGAATATATAGAAGGAAAGTTAAATGAAAAATATATTTATGATATGAAGAACTTACTATCTATAGATATTGAGGGCAAAGCTTATACTGTTTCAAATATAAATATAAGTAGAAAATACAAAGAAGGAACATATATAAATATAAGTGAAATAGTAGAAAGACACACAGAAGACAAGTATGAGATTTTACATAAGTATGATGATGAAGCTATATTAATAAACTCATGGGATAAAGAAATATCTAGAGTTGAAATAATAAATTATTATGAGGATATTAAGGATAAGCTTATAAATGAATCAAATGAAGAAATATTTATATCGATAGGAGATATAGTTTTTGATATAAAGGAATTAAGCAAAAGTTATAGTACTGCTAAAAAATTAAAGAAATATATATTAACAGAAGGTACTAATAAATGTGTATATAAGGAGAAATTAAAAGACGTAAAGGAGCATAATAAAAGTTTTAAGGAAGAAATAGAGCATATTAATAAGTTAATTATCGAAAAAAATATCAGTGACTTGGAAAAATATATATCGAGTATATTAGATAATAAGGAATTAACACCTAAAAATATATATGACTTTTCAATAAAAGTGATAATATTAATTGATAATATATCTAATGAATTTAAGTTGGATCAAAAATATGGAAAAGATAGCTTAAGTAATACAATTATAAAGTTATGCAATGAAAGTACCAGAGAAAGTGTTAAAGCATTTATAATTAGAGAAATAGAAGAACTTATAGAAGCTATGTACGTAAATATTATAAAGTATAGCCCTGTAGTTCAACAAATAGTAAATGCAATAAATGATAGATATTATGAAGAGTTAAGTTTAAAAACATTAGCACATCAATATAATATAAATAGCTCATATTTAGGGCAAATATTTTCAAAGGAAACAGGTACTTCCTTCTCAGAATATTTAAATAAAATTAAAAATATGAAGGCTAAGGAATTAATACTTAATACAAATATGAGAATAAATGATATAGCTAAAGAGGTTGGATATATAGATACAAGTTACTTTTATAGGAAGTTTAAAAAATATTATGGAGTTTCACCATCTACATTAAGAGAAATGAAAAATTATTAAATAAAGAAATAAAAAAATGAAGAATTATTATCTTCGGTGTATGAAGAGATAAATATTGTATGACCGCCAATTGGAGTTTACAGCGGATCAAGAAGTGCAATATTTATCTCTTTTTTTTCTTTAATTTATTCACTAAATCTAAAGTATTTCAACTTTAAAGCTAAAAGAAATCTGTGATATATTTTAAGTAGTTCAAGAAACGTTTACAAAGAAAGGGGTTGGAGCAATGTCTAAAGTTAAAAAATTAAATAAAAACAATAATAAGTCAGTGCTAAAAAAATTAAAAGAAAATAAGGAATTCTTATTTTTAACGTTACCGGGAACTATTTGGTTTCTAATCTTTGCTTATTTACCAATGTTCGGTATAACAATTGCCTTCAAAAATTGGAAAATAAGTGGTGGATTTATAGAGAGTTTAATAAAAAGTGAATGGGCAGGATTTGATAATTTCAAATTTTTATTTAATAGTAGTGACGCTTGGTTAATTACAAGAAATACGGTTTTATATAATATTGTATTTATAATTTTAGGAATAGTCCTTCCTGTTACATTGGCTATTTTGTTAAAGGAATTATTAAATAAGAGACTATCTAAATTTTATCAAAGTTCAATGTTTTTACCTTACTTTTTGTCTTGGGTTGTTGTAAGTTATTGTCTATTTGCATTTTTAAGCCCAGAAAAAGGTTACATAAATGGAATTATTACATCATTAGGGGGGGACAAAGTATCTTGGTACACTGAGTCTAAGTATTGGAGCTTTATTCTAATATTTATGAGTCAATGGAAGGGTGTTGGATATGGAACAGTTATTTATCTAGCATCTATTTGTGGAATAGATAAGTCTTATTATGAGGCTGCAATGATAGATGGAGCAAGTAAATGGCAGCAAATAAAATATATAACTATTCCATCATTAAAGCCTGTTTTAATAATAATGTTTATAACTGCAGTTGGAGGAATGTTTAGAGCAGACTTTGGATTGTTTTATCAACTTCCAAAGAATTCAGGTGCCTTATATTCAGTAACTAATGTTATAGATACTTATGTTTATAGAGGATTAACTAATTTAGGTAATATAGGAATGAGCTCAGCAGCAGCTTTATACCAATCCTTTGTAGGACTTGTTTTAATACTAGTAACTAATGGAATTGTTAGAAAAGTAGATAATGAAAATGCATTTTTCTAGAATAGAGGTGGTGGAGAATATGACAGACAAACTAAAAGGTATTTTCAAAAGAAATAGAAGTAAAAATGAAGAAACAGACAATGTAAATAAATTCAATTCAATATCAAAACCTACTAATATAGTTTTAAATATAATTTTTGGAATATTAGCAGCACTTTGTATATTACCATTTCTCTTTGTTTTAATAATTTCATTGACTAGTGAACAAGCTTTACAGGCAAATGGATATAAATTTTGGCCAGAAGAATGGAGCTTAGAAGCCTATAAATATATATTTGGATCTGGAAGTAATATACTAAGATCTTATGGAATAACTATTACAGTAACAGTAGCAGGAACACTTCTAGGATTAGTAATAATGACAACCTATGCTTATGCATTATCAAGAAAGAATTTTGCATATAGAAAGTTCTTTACTAAGTTAATATTTATCCCAATGTTATTTTCAGGTGGAATGGTTTCATCATATTTAGTAGTAACTAGATTCTTAGGATTAAAAAATAATATACTAGCACTTATACTACCTATTTGTGTAAGTTCATTTAATATAATAGTTCTAAGAACATTCTTTAAGACTTCTGTACCAGATGCAATTATAGAATCAGCTAAAATAGATGGTGCTTCAGAATTCTTACTATTTTTAAAAATAGTTTTGCCAATATCACTTCCAGCAATAGCTACTATAGCCTTATTTTTAACATTAGGATTTTGGAATGATTGGTTTAATGCAATGCTTTATATAGATAAAAATAGTTTAATACCTCTGCAATATTTATTGATTAAATTAGAAACATCTATAGAATTTTTAGTCAATAATTCAGCAGCACTTGGAACCACAGCAGTTCAAGAAGCTGCTAAAATGCCAAAAGAAACTGTAAAAATGGCAATAGTAGTTATAACAACGCTACCTATAATATTTGCTTATCCATTCTTCCAAAAGTATTTTGTTAGTGGACTAACTGTTGGAGCAGTAAAGGAATAAAATTTTTAATATAAATATATTAAGAAGATACAAAAAAATATTTAATAAGATTTAGAGGAGAAAAAATATGGTTTATTTATTAGAAAGAATTGAAAAAACTTGTAATGAAATTGCAAAAAATATATATAGAAATGAAGTCAAACTTGAAAACTATATGTATATAGATGGTAATTATCATAATATAGATTTAATTAAAGAAGCACCAAAGGATGGTTGGAGAGAATTTAAAACTGGAGATCTATGGGGAGGAAAAGATCAGCATGGATGGTTTAAATGCTCTGTAGAAGTTCCAAAAGAATTTGAAGGAAAGACTATAGCTCTTAACTTCCATACTTTCGAGGAAGGATGGGATGCTACTAATCCTCAATTTATTCTATATGTTAATGGTGAACAAATACAAGGTGTAGATATTAACCATAGAGAAATTATATTAACTCATAATGCAATTGCAGGAACAAAATATGAGATAGATTTACATGCTTATGCAGGAATGCTTGCAGATAAAAAGGCTACACTACATGGGAAACTAGTAGAAATAGATATGGATTCAAGGGAACTGTATTGGAACTTAAAAGTACCAGTAGATGTATGTAAAGAGCTTGAAAAGGAAGACAAAAATAGAATAGATATGATAACTGTTTTAAATGACTGTATAAATTTAATTGATTTAAGAAGGCCTAAATCAAAAGAATATGATGAAAGTGTCAAAGAAGCAAATAAATTTTTAAATGATAAATTTTACGGTGAACTTTGTGGACATGAAGATGTTATTGCAACCTGTGTTGGACATACTCATATAGATGTTGCTTGGCTTTGGACAGTTGCACAAACAAGAGAAAAGGTTGCAAGAAGTTTTTCAACAGTATTAAAACTAATGGAAGAGTATCCTGAATACATCTTTATGTCATCTCAACCACAATTATATAAGATGTTAAAGGAAGATCATCCAAAGATATACGAAAAAGTAAAGAAAAAAATTCAAGAAGGTGTTTGGGAACCTGAAGGTTCTATGTGGCTTGAAGCAGATTGTAATGTTACCTCAGGAGAATCACTAGTAAGACAAATAATGCATGGAAAGAGATTCTTTAAGGAAGAGTTTAATGTAGATAATAAGATATTATGGCTGCCAGATGTATTTGGATATTCAGCAGCACTTCCTCAAATACTTAAGAAATCAGATATAGATTACTTTATGACAACAAAAATAGCTTGGAATCAATTTAACAAAATACCAAATGATACATTTATGTGGAGAGGTATAGATGGTAGTGAAGTATTAACGCATTTTATAACGACTACAGGGCCAGGACAAGATAGAGAATCACATTTCACAACATATAATGGACATATTCAACCTGATGCAATAATGGGCTCATGGAGAAGATACCAAAATAAGAATATAAATAACGATGTTTTAGTTTCCTTTGGATGGGGAGATGGTGGTGGTGGTGCTACCATAGAAATGCTTGAAAATGGAAGAAGGCTAGCTAAGGGAATACCAGGAGCTCCAAGAGTTAAAATGGGCACATCTTTAGATTACTTCAAGAGATTAGAAGAAAAGGTTGGAGAAAATAAAAAACTACCAAAATGGGTTGGAGAATTATATCTTGAATACCATAGAGGAACATATACTTCAATGGCAAGAAATAAGAGAGATAATAGAAAGTGCGAAAACTTATATACTGCAGCAGAAAAAGTAAATTCATTATCTATGTTACTTGGAGAGAAATATCCTCAAGAAAATATAAATAATTCATGGGAAACAATTCTATTAAATCAGTTCCATGATATTATTCCAGGATCATCAATTAAAGAAGTTTATGATGTTACAAAGATTGAGTATAAAGAGTTATTAAATAATGTTAATACATTAATAGAAGCTGGAATAAATAATGTAGCAAATAATATTAACTTAGCTAAAAGAAGTGTTATAGTAACTAACACATTAGGCTTTGATAGAGATGATATTGCAATGTTTGAAGTGCCAAATGATATAAAAAATCCAGCAGTGTTAAATTCAAATAGAGAAGAAATAATATGTCAAAGAATAGATGACAATAAGGCTATATTCTTTGCTAAAGGAATCCCAGCTAATGGATACAAATCATTTGAAATAGTTGAAGCTACTAAAACAACAAATGCGGTTATAGATTTAACTGATTCTTATGCAGAAAATAAATTCTTCAAAGTTACATTTGATAACAAAGGACAAATAATATCCTTTATAAATAAAGAAGCTAATAGAGAAATATTAAAAGATGGAGAAATAGCTAATGAACTTCAAGCATTTGAAGATAAGCCTATGTGTTTTGATAACTGGGATATAGATATTTTCTATAAAGAAAAAATGTGGAAAATAGACGATGTTCAAAGTATAGAAGTTATAGAAAAAGGACCAATAAGAAGTACTTTAAGAATAGAAAGAAAATTCCTTGAATCAACTATAATTCAAAAGATATACATTTATAATGATATTCCAAGAATAGATTTTAATACTTATGCTGATTGGAAGGAAAGAGATGTATTAGTAAAGGCAGCATTCCCAATAGAAATAAATGCTAAGGAAGCAACTTATGAAATTCAATATGGAAATGTAACTAGACCAACTCATAACAATACATCTTGGGATGTAGCGGCTTTTGAGGTTTGTGGACACAAATGGGCAGATTTATCAGAAGGAGATTTTGGAGTTTCATTATTAAATGATTCTAAATATGGTCACGATATAAAGGATGGAAACATGAGATTAACATTATTAAAATCATCATGTGATCCAAATCCAGATGCAGATAAAGAAGAGCACTTCTTCACATATTCAATATACACACATACTGGAACTTGGAAAGAAGCAAAGACTGCAAACCAAGCTTATGAGTTAAATATTCCTTTATTTGCTAAAGTTGAAGAAGCACATTTAGGTAAGTTACCAAATGAATTAAGCTTAGCTAAAGTAAATAAAGAAAATATAATTATAGAAGTTATAAAGAAAGCAGAAGATACTGATGCCTTAATAGTTAGAATGTATGAATTCCATAACAAAAAGACAAATGCAAAATTAACATTCTTAAATGATATAGTAAATGCTACAGAGTGTAATTTACTAGAAAAAGATCTAGAAGCTGCAAATGTAGATGCAAATAGCATTAACTTTACAATAAATCCTTTTGAAATAAAGACATTTAAAGTTAAATTAAAATAAATTTTATTTACCTCAGGGGTCCAATTTTTTGGACCCCTGAGGTCCAAAAAATTGGAAAATAAAGAGGGTTGAAAATGAAGTATATAGTTGGAATTGATATAGGTGGAACTAATATTAGAGCGGCATTATTAGATGAAGAAAGAAATATACTAGATAAGATTAAAATAAAAAATGAAGTAAGTAAGGGTCCAGAGTATAATTTAGATAAAATAATAAATTACATAAATATTAATTGGAAGAGTAAAGGTATAAAGGGAATAGGGGTTGGAAGTCCTGGGCCACTTAATATTAAAACAGGAACAATACTTAAGGCTCCTAATTTAATTGGATGGGATAATTTCAATGTTAAAAAGTATATAGAAAGTAAAACTGAGTTGAAAACCAAGGTAAACAACGATGCAAATGTTGCTGGACTTGCAGAAGCAATGATAGGATGCGCAAAAGGAGCTGAAAGTGTATTTTATATCACTGTATCAACAGGTGTTGGTGGAGCTTTAATAATAAATAATAAGATAGTAAATGGTGCAAATAGCTTTGCAGGAGAAATATGCAATTTGATAATAAATGAAGATAAATATAGTCATTCAGGTTTAGTTCAAGGTGGGCTTGAAGGACAATGTAGTGGACCAAATATTGCAAGAAAAGCAAGTGAAGTTCTTGGAAGAAGTATAGAAACACCAGAAGTTTTTGAATTATATAAAAATAATAATGAAGAAATAAAAGTTTTAGTTGATGAATTATGTGAAAATTTATCAAAGGGAATTTCAAATATAATATCAGTTGTTGACCCTGAAGTTATAGTTTTAGGAGGCTCTGTAATTTTATATAACCAATCACTTATTGAAATAATAATAGAAAAGGTTAAAGAAAAGGTAATAAATAAAGACAAAGTAGATATAAGAGTAGCAGAAATTGGAGATGATGCTGGGCTTAAAGGAGCAGGATTTTTAATAGAATAACATGAAAATAATGTTATATATAATAATATAAATTTTGATTCTAATCACATAAAGTTCCAAGGTGAATTCTTATAATAAAAATATAGAATTTACTTAAAAGCTAGTAAATATAAAAATAGTGTAAAGATTGATATGAAAAATAGGCATATATAATTTATTAAACACTATAAATTTAGGAGGAATAGCAATGGGAAAAGAATTCAAAATTAAAAATGACATTTATGGAGTTGGAATTATAGATGATAGAGATGTTCCATTTCATAGATTAGTATTAGATGGTACAACTTATAACAGTTATTTATTAAAAACAGAAAAACCAACAGTCATAGATACAGTAGATTTAATATATACAAGAGAATATGTAGAAAATTTAAAATCAATTATTGATTTAAAGGATATAGAATATATAGTTATAAATCATACAGAACCAGACCATTCAGGTGCTTTGGGAGGACTTGCAAGACAAGCTGTTAATGCAACTGTAGTTTGTAGTGAAAAAGCTGTTTATCACTTAAAGGAATTATATAAAATTGAAGAAAAAAGATTTTTAGTTGTAGGTGATGGAGATACCCTTGATATTGGAGGAAAAACTTTATTATTTAAAATGACTCCATATCTTCATACAGAAGAAACAATGATAACTTACTGCAAGGAAGATAAGGTATTATTCCCTTGTGATATATTTAGTACGCATTTAAAAGCTAAGGAATATATTTCAAGCAAGGCAAATACAGATATAACAGAAGCTTTTACTGTATATTACGATTTAATAATGTCACCACATAAAAAGTATGTAAGACCAATGATTTCAGCAGTTAAAGAACTTGATATAGATATAATAGCACCTTCTCATGGATATATACTAGATGAAAATATTGAAAAGTATATTTCTATATATGATGAAAAGAGTAAGGAAACTAAAAAAGGTAAAAAAGCCACAATAATTTATACAACAATGAGAAATTCAACAAAGGCAATTGCAGATAAATTTAAAAAAGAATTTGAAGCAGAAGATATTGAAGTATTAGTATTAAATCCAGATAAGACTGCTGAAGAAGAAATATTAGAAGCTATTAAAAGTTCAGATGCAATATTATTTGGTACATCAACAAAATATGGTGACTTAATAGGTTCAATTGAAAGTGTATTAAAGAAATTAAAAGATATAAACTTAGAGGGTAAGGCAGTTTGTGCTTTTGGATCTTTTGGATGGAGTGGAGAAGCAATTGAAATAATTCAAGATTATTTAAATGAAACTAATGCTAATGTTTTAAATACATCTTCAATAATAAAATCAACAGGTATGATTGATACTAAATTCCCTGTAAGAGTTAGATTCTCCCTTAATGAAGAATCAGAAAAAGATGTAGAAAGAGCAGCAGATTATATAAGTTCAATATTATAAATTTAATATATTAAATATGGAGGAATTATTATGAAAAGTTTTATATGTGATGTATGTGGGTATATATATGATCCAGAAGTAGGAGATCCAGATAATGGGGTAGAACCAGGAACTGCATTTGCAGATGTGCCAGAAGATTGGCTTTGTCCCCTTTGTGGAGTAGGTAAAGATGAGTTCTCAGAAGTGGATTAGTTATATATTATAAACAGCTTAAAACCTAAAGAGGTAAATAAAATATGATTTTAAATAAGCCCTTGCTAATTTAATTATTAGTTTGGGCTTATTTTTTAATATCAGGAAATTATAAAAAGTTTATGGGATGGATAATATTTGTAATTTACTTCCTTTAAAAAAAGAAATTGAAGAGATATAATTATATTAAAGAAAGATCAACTATTAATAGGAAAAACAATGAAAAATTAAATCTAATAAAAAAATAAAATTTTATAATATTGAAATGAGGAGTGAAAATATGCACAGTGTAAATGAAGACAGATATGAAAAGATGAAATATATTAGATGTGGGAGTAGCGGATTATTGCTACCAAGAGTGGCTTTAGGACTATGGCATAATTTTGGATCGGTAGACCCTATTGAAAATCAAAAGGCAATTATATTTGAAGCTTTTAATAATGGAATAACACATTTTGATTTAGCAAACAACTATGGACCTATATATGGATCTGCTGAAGAAAATTTTGGTAGAATATTAAAAAATAATCTTAGTAGTTATAGAAATGAAATGATAATATCTACTAAAGCGGGTTATGATATGTGGCCTGGTCCTTATGGCAATGGTGGTTCAAGAAAATACTTAATTTCAAGCTTAGACCAAAGTTTAAAGAGAATGGGTTTAGATTATGTTGATATATTTTACCATCATAGACCAGATCCAAATACACCTTTAGAAGAAACAATGTCAGCTTTAACTGATATAGTTAAACAAGGAAAATCACTATATGTAGGATTATCAAATTATCATCCTAAAGAATTGAAAGAAGCCTCTAAAATATTAAAGGAAAACAAGACTCCATGTCTTATTCATCAATTTAGCTACAGTATGTTTAATCGTTGGAGTGAAGTTGAAGGCTTGCATGAAGTTCATAAAGAAGAAGGAATAGGATCAATAGCATTTTCACCTTTAGCTCAAGGATTACTAACTAATAAATATCTTAAGGGAATTCCAGAAGATTCAAGAGCTAAAAAGATAAGTAGTAGATTTTTAAATGAAAAAGATATAACTACTGAAAAAATTAATAAGTTAATGGAATTAAACAAAATAGCAGAAAGTAGAAATCAAAGTTTAGCACAAATGGCTTTAGCTTGGGTATTAAGAGATGATTTAGTTACAACAGTTCTTATTGGAGCGAGCAAGCCAGAGCAAATAATAGACAATAAAAATATAATAAATAATTTAGTTTTTAGTGGCAGGGAAATCGAAATGATTGAAGCAATATTGAATTCAAAATAAAATTATTTACTAGATTAATTATCTAAAAAAAGAAATAAAACTATTGACATGAAAAATATATAGGGATATAATACGAAACAAGAACAAAAATTAAATAAGTTTTTATCAAGAAAGACGGAGGGACTGGCCCTATGAAGTCTGGCAACCTGAATTATATTATAATTATATTAGTTATAATTATAAGCTTTTATAGTTTAAGGTGCTAAATCCTGCAGATGTAATTGCATCTGAAAGATAAGAATGAGAAAAATATATATGTGTATAATACACTGCTTTCTTATTTTTAGGAAAGCAGTTTTTTTTATTCTTTAGGAAATTATAAATAGTTTAAAATTTGAGTAATGTGATTACTTGAAGCTAAGAAACAAAATAAACAAAATTATATTTGTCCACTTTTTTGGGGCAAAGGGAGGGAAAATATGATTATATTAAAAAATTTACACAAAACCTATGAATCAAAAGCTAATAAAATAGAAGCAGTTAAGGATGTAACACTAAATATTAATAAAGGTGAAATTTATGGAATTATAGGATTTAGTGGAGCAGGAAAATCAACATTAGTTAGGTGTATAAACTTTTTAGAAAAACCAACTAATGGACAAGTAGTTATAGATGGGAAAGATTTAAGCACTTTATCAAATAAGGAACTTAGAGAAGAAAGAAAAAAGATAGGAATGATATTTCAGCATTTCAATTTAATGAAATCTAGAACAGTATTTGAAAATATAGCTTATCCACTTAAAGGAAGTAACTACTCAAAAGAAGAGATAAAAAATAAAGTTAAAGATTTATTAAAACTTGTTGAACTTGAAGACAAGGTAGATTCTTATCCATCTCAATTAAGTGGAGGACAAAAACAAAGGGTTGGAATTGCAAGAGCTTTAGCAAATGATCCAAAGATTTTGCTTTGTGATGAAGCAACTAGTGCCTTAGATCCACAAACCACAAAATCTATATTAAAACTTTTAAAAGAAGTAAATAAAAAGTTTGGAATAACAATAGTAATAATAACTCATGAAATGCAAGTTGTTAAAGAAATATGTACAAGGGCAGCAGTTATGGAAAATGGTAAGGTAGTTGAGGAAGGAAGTATATTTAAAATATTCTCAGAGCCTAAAGAAAAAGTTACAAAAAACTTTATAGATAGTACATCTTCACTAAGCAATATATATGATCTGATAGAAAATAAATCTTCAGTTGTAGATATTAAAGAAAATGAAAAAATTTTAAAATTAAAATACCTAGAAAACAGTACAACGGAGCCAATAATTTCAATAGTATCTAGAGAATTTAATGTAGATACTAATATAATATTTGGGAATATAGAAATAATTCAAGAATCTCCACTGGGGGGACTTGTTGTAATAATAAGAGGTGAAGAAGCCAAGATTAATAATGTTATAAGTTATTTACAAGAAAATAATGTAGAAGTTGAGGTGATTAAAGATGGAAGGCTTAGTGCAAAAATTACTGCCTAATGTGATAACAAAGATACCAGATATATTCAAGGCTACAGGAGAAACACTAATTATGATTTTAGTAGCAGGCCTTATATCATTTGTTATAGGGATTGTTTTAGGAGTCATATTAGTAGTAACGAGAGAAGGAAATATATTAGAAAATAAGCCGGTATATTTTGTTTTAGAAAAAGTAATAAATATAACTAGATCAATACCATTTATTATATTGTTAGCAGCTGTTATACCATTAACTAGGGCTATAGTAGGAACAGCTATAGGAACAAAAGGTTCCTTTGTACCATTAGTTTTAGGAACAATACCATTTTTTGCAAGGCAAATAGAAAGTGCTTTATCTGAAACTGATAAGGGGATAATAGAAGCTGCTGAAGCTATGGGATCATCCCCATTTGAAATAATCTTTAGAGTATATTTAAAAGAAGGTGTACCAAACATCGTAAGGGCCACAACAATAACTTTTGTAAGTTTAGTTGGATTAACAGCTATGGCTGGTTCAGTTGGAGGAGGTGGTCTTGGAGATTTAGCAATTAGATATGGGTATCAAAGATATCAAGTAGATATAACTTTTGTAACTGTTATAATACTACTTATTTTAGTCAATATAATTCAAGGGGCAGGAAATATAATAATAAAAAAAACAACACATTAAAATTAAGCAATAAGAAATAAATTAAAAGGGGCGTTAAAATATGAAATCAAGAAAATTATTAAATATTATAATATCAGGAACATTACTTTTATCATTGGCAGGATGCCAAGGGGCAAAGACAGAGAATACAGAGGGAAAAAATAAAGTGGTTAAGGTAGGAGTAGTTGGTGAAAATACTGACCAATGGAAACCTGTAATAAAGAATCTTCAAGAAGAAGGAATAACTTTAGAGCTTGTTACCTTTTCAGATTATAGTCAGCCAAATCAAGCTTTAGCAGATAAAGAAATAGATTTAAATTCCTTCCAACATTATGCATATTTGAATCAAGATATTAAAGATAGAAATTTAGATTTATCAGTTATTGGAGAAACGATAATAGCTCCACTTGGGGTATATTCTAATAAAATAAAATCTTTAGATGAATTAAAAGATGGTGATTCCATTGCAATACCAAGTGATGCAACTAATGGGGGAAGAGCATTAAAGGTTTTAGAATCAGCAGGAGTTATTAAAGTAAATGAAGCAGCAGGATATACTCCAACTTTAAGTGATATAACGCAAAATCCTAAAAATATTAAATTTGTAGAAGTTGAAGCTGCACAAACTCCAAGATTATTAGCTGATGTAGCGGCAGCACTAATAAACGGCGGCCATGCAGTTGATGCAGGATTTAATCCTAAAAATGATTCTATTTATTTAGAACAGGTTAAAGAAGGTACTGATAATCCTTATATAAATATAATAGTTTCAAGAACTGAGGATAAAGAGAATGAACTTTATAAGAAGGTTGTAGATGCCTATAGGTCAGAAGATGTAGCAAAGGTTATAGAAGAGGTGTATAAGGGGGCTTATATACCAACTTGGAAATAATAAGTAATATTATTAAATAAGTATCTATCTTATAGGGCTTTAATAGATAGTACTAAATATAAGGGGGCTTTTTAATGAATATAAAAGATTATGTAATAAAGGAAAAAGATTATATTACCTCTTTAAGAAGGTATTTTCATAAACATCCAGAAGAAAGCTTAAAAGAATATAATACAGCAAAAAAAATAGAAGAAGAATTAGATAAATTGAATATTCCACATAAGAGAGTTGGGACAACTGGTGTTTTAGGAATAATAAAAGGTAAAAATGAATCAAATAGAATTTTAGCAATAAGGGCAGATATAGATGCTCTTAAAGTTCCAGATTCAAAAGATGTAGAATATAAATCACAAAGCAATGGATATAATCATGCTTGTGGTCATGATGGGCATACAGCTAGTCTTCTTGGAACAGCAAAAATTTTAAAAGAAAAAGAAAAAGAGTTAAATGGAGAAGTAAGATTAATTTTTCAACAAGCTGAAGAAGTTGGACAAGGAGCTAAGGTATTTATAAAGGAAGGATACTTAGATGGTGTAGAAGAAATACTTGGAGCACATGTGGCATCACATTTAGAGGTAGGCAAAGTATCAGTAACAAGTGGTCCAATTTCTGCTTCATGTGATTATTTTAAAATAACTGTTAAAGGAAAAGGCGGTCACGTATCTGCACCACATTTATCAACTGATGCCTTATATATTGCAAGCCAAATAGTAGTAAACCTACAGTCAATAGTAAGTAGACAAACTGATCCAGTTGATACAGTAGTAGTAGGAGTTGGTTTGATTAGAGGGGGAACTACTTACAATACAGTAGCAGAAGAAATTGTTTTAGAAGGAACAACAAGAAGTTTTACTTTTGAATCAAGAGAAAAAACTAACAAATCAGTAGAGAAAATAGCAAAGTCTATTGGAGAAATATATGGAGCAGAAGTTATAGTAGAATTTAGAGACTATGCTTCACCTCTTATAAATGATGAAAAAGTCAGTGAAGAAGTGGCGGTTATTGCTAGTGATATAGTTGGAAAAGAAAATGTAATAACTAATTCGCCAAAGAGGTTAGGAGCTGACGATTTTGCAGAATTCTTAATAGAAGTACCAGGGTCATATATTCATGTAGGTACTAAAAATTTGAAAAATGCAAATACTTCAGTAGCACATCATAATGATTTGTTTGATATAGACGAAGAGGGCTTGTTAGTAATTACAAATATAGAAGTAGAGTATATATTAAATAAATTACTATAATTAAATCTTTAATTTTAATAGTAATCTATAAAATTAAAATTATAACAGTATTTATAATAGATAAGATTTATGATGTTATAAGTAAATAGAATAAGCTTAATAAATATAAGTGTGAATATAAGATTGTTATAACTTGGATTATTCTAAGCAAATAGCAATTTATATTCACATTTTTTACTTTAAAATTAAATTAAAAATAAATTTACAAAAAATAAAATTAAAGTAATATATCGTTGTAATTAAAGTAAATTAAATTTAAAATAATAATTGAAAGGTTTACAAAATTAATTTAAAAAAGAATTTATAAATTAAAAGATATCTTATAATTTCAAATTAAAGTTAAGTAAAAAAATATATTTATTAAATCAAGGGGGATTTTTTATGAGTAAAATTACAAAGATGATATCAGCTCTAACATTATCTACAATAATGATAACTTCATTAGTAGGATGTTCAGGTGGTAAAAATGAAGGTGGAACTTCATCAGGTGATACTATAACAGTTAATTTCTGGACAGCACCACAAAAAGTACAGTATGATTTTTGGACAAAGAAAGCAGAGGCTTTCAATTCTACTAATACAAAAGTAGAAGGAAAAGTTATTAAACTTGAAGTTCAACAAATGCCTGAAACACCATCATCAGAGGCAGGAATACAAAATGCTTTAGCAACAGATACTGCTCCAGCAATTTCAGAAAACATAAATAGAGGATTTGCTACAACATTATCTCAATCAGATGCAGTTTACTCATTAGAAAGTGAAGAATGGTTCAAGGATATAGTTAAAAATAGAGCATTAGACTCAGTAATGCCAGGTTGGGAAATTGAAGGTAAACAATATGTAATACCAATGTATGTTAATCCAATGGTATTACAATGGAATACTAAAGCATTGAAGGAATTAGGATTTGATAAAGTTCCTGAAACAAAAGCAGAATTAGAAAATGTAATAACTAAGTTTAGAGCAAGTAAAGATAAGATGTCAGCTATAGGAGTTACACATGTATTTTATAGAAATTCCTTAATAAGACCAGATCAATGGTGGGACAGATGGTCAGACTTCCAAAATATTTATTTAGCATATAGTGGTGGTAAGTCTTGGGTTGAAGGAAATAAACTAGTTTTAGAAAAGGATTTAACTAAAGAAGCATTTGAGTTTTTTGGAACATTAGGTGATACTTTATTAACTTCAGAAGTGCCAAATATCTGGGCTGAAGAAAACCCACAAGTATTATTTACAATAGCAGCTCCATGGGAAATTCAAGCTTTAAGAGAAGGCGGAAAAGTGTATGGAGAAGATTATGAATATAGTCCAATGATAGTTAAGAACCAAGGGGATACACCTTATAACTTTGCAGATGCAAAAGGATTAGTTTTATATAAAGATGATAATATAACAGATGAAATTCATCAAGGGGCAGTAGAATTTATTAAGTGGTTATATAATGGAGAAAATTCAGCACAAACAGATTTAGATTGGGTACAAGCTACAACAATGTTACCAGTTAGAGGAGACTTAGTTACCAATGAAGCATTCTCTAAATATCTAGAAGAAAATGTAGAATTAAAAGCTTTAGCTGCACAAGTAGAATACTCTATTCCAAGTATGCCACATGATAAAATGGCACAAATTCAAGAAGCATTAGGTACTAACCTAGCTGCATATTTAGAAACAACATTATCATCAGATAGTTTAAAAGCAACTGATGCAACACAATATGTAGATAAAGCTTTTGAAGCAATGAAGCAGGCTGGTGGATTAGAATAGTTTATCAAAATAAAGCAAAGATGAATAATTTTATCTTTGCTTTGTTTATAAAGGAGTGGCACTAAATGAAGAATAAAATAGAGAGTTTTAAAAATAAAAGTGGGTTTTTAGGATGGCTATTTAATATACCATATTTGGCTTATTCAGTTATTTTCTTCTTAATACCATTATTGTGGGCATTTTGGTTATCTTTAACAGATTGGAATTTAATGTCTAAAAGTAAAAAATTCGTAGGGTTAGATAATTTTAAAGTACTATTCTCTGATCCAAGAATTAAGGCAGCATTTATAAACTCATTTAAATATCTAGTACCTATAGTTATTTTTACAGTAGCAGTAGCAATTGTTATAGCATTATTAGTTCATAAGTTACCAGAGAAAATTAAAGGAATCACAGCAGTATTGTTTTTCATACCTTACCTAACTTCAGGTGTCGCTATATCGGTAGTAGTGAGATACTTCTTCAGTTATAACTCAGTACTAAATGTTTATTTAAGAGAAAAAGGTATCAATATTGATTGGTTTAGAGATCCTAAATGGTCCTTCATAATAATTTTTGGAATAGTAGTTTGGAAAATGTCAGGTTACTATGCACTATTTATATTATCAGCATTAGAGTCTATTTCTGATGATGTACATGATGCATGTAAAATAGATGGAGCAACTGGGTTAAAAAAATTCATAAGTGTAACATTACCTATGATTATACCAACTTTAACAACCGTAGTTGTATTAGCAGCTGGACTTGCTTTTGGTATTTTTACAGAACCTTATTTATTAACAGGTGGAGGACCAAATTTAGCAACAACTACATGGCAACTTGAAATTTATAATACTTCATTTACAAATTTCCAATCAGGATATGGTGCAGCTATTGCAATAGCTAATGCAGTGCATATCTTTGTATCAATTAAGATAATTACATTTATAATGGAAAAGTTTAATAACAAATATGGTATGTAAATATTAAGTTGGAGGATAATAATATGAAAAAGAAGTTAAATATAAAGACTATTTTAGTAGTAGCAGCAACTATTTTAATATTAGGAATTTCATTATTTCCATACTTCTATATGATAGTTCAATCACTAGCACCTTGGGACCAAACAGATAAAGTAATGGTGCCAGATGCATTTACTTTAAAAAGCTATAAATATCTTTTTGGTGGAAGTGGTGGAGCTAATGCAAGCATGTGGATAAAATCATTAGCTAACTCCTTCATAGTTTCTGCACCTACAGCAATAATTTCAGTATTAGTTGGATTATTAGTTGGATATTCTGTATCTAAGATGAAAAATTTTAAAGGAGGAAAAATAATAATGAATTCATTATTATTTCAAATGTTCTTCCCAGTAATTATATTACTTGTTCCTAGATATATAATATCAAAACCATTATCTAATACCTATTTAGGAATGATATTACCTTTATCAGTATCAACATGGGGTATATTCATGTATATAAATTATTTCAAGTCATTACCAGATACTGTCTTTGAGGCAGCTAGAATAGATGGAGCTTCAGAACTAAAAATATTATGGCATATATCATTTCCAGTAACAAAATCAGTTACAACTATAGTATTTTTATCAACATTTATGACAAGATGGTCTGAACTTATGTGGGACATGCTTATTTCTCCAAAGATTAATATGCAAACATTAAATGTATTAATTTCAACACAATTTAAACCAATGGGAAATTTACCAGGGCCTATGTATGCAGCTTCAGTAATATTGACATTACCAATAGTAATAATGTTTTTATGCTTCTCTAAACATTTTAAAGAGGGTATAAATTTTATGTTAAAGTAAAAGGAGAATTAGATATGACAAATAATATAGTAGCAAAAAGAAGTGAAAGAAATCCACTAATAAAGCCGAGTGATGTAAAGCCAAGTAGAGATGACTTTAAAGTAGATGGTGTATTTAACTGTGGAGCATGTAAATATAATGATGAATATATATTACTTTGTAGAGTGGCTGAATCAGTTAAAGTAGATAACGAAGATGAAGTGAAAATACCTGTAGTAGTTAATAAAGATGGAAAAGATGTTATAGATATAATTTCTTTTAATAAGAAAATAGACACACAATATGATTATTCAGACTCACGTTCTTTATGGACATTAAATAGTAAGGGAGCAAAGAAAATAGCTTATTTAACATCCTTATCCCATATTAGAATTGCAAGATCAAAGGATGGAGAAAACTTTACAATTGATGATAATGCATTTATAAAACCAATAGCTTCAGAAGAAGAATGGGGAATAGAAGATCCAAGAATAACAAAGATAGAAGATACTTATTATATAAATTATACTTCAGTTACTAGAAATGGAGCAGCTACATCTTTAGTATCAACAAAGGATTTTGTAGGTTATGAAAGACATGGAATTATTTTTGCTCCTGAAAATAAAGATGTGACGATATTTCCTGAAAAGATAAATGGAAAGTACATGACATTTAATAGACCAGTTCCATCAGCTATTGGAGGGCCAGATATGTGGATTGCAGAGTCTCCAGATTTAATACATTGGGGTAAACAAAAGCATTTCTATGGTGTATCAAATGAAGAATCTTGGGAAAATGGAAGAGTTGGTGGAGGTGCAGTACCTTTCTTAACTGAAAAAGGATGGATTAAAATTTATCATGCAGCAGATGAAAATGATAGGTATTGTTTAGGTGCATTTTTATTAGATAAAGATAATCCAAGTAAAATATTAGGGAAAACTACAGAAGCTATATTAGAGCCTGAAGCAGATTATGAAAAAGAAGGCTTCTTTGGAAATGTAGTATTTACTTGTGGATGCATTTACGAAGATAGAACTGTAAAAATATATTACGGTGCAGCAGATGATAAAATTTGTAGAGCTGATATAATGATTGATGATATTTTTAAGATCATAAAGTAAATCAGTAGACAATATAGTGTGATGATTCAAAACTTGTATCAAATTCAGCGCTATGTTATTTATTAAAACTGTTAATATTCTTAAGTTATAATAATAAAATATAGAAAAATATGTAGAAAAATAATTCTAAGTAAAGGATTAATAGGACTTTATAAAGAATTAATAAATAGATTGAATACAAAATAACGGGATTATTAGGAGATTGAGCATGGGAAAAATAACAATGAAGGATATAGCTGAAAAATTAAATATATCAATTAATGCAGTATCACTAGCTTTAAATAGTAAGGCCGGAGTTAGCGAAGAAACTAGAAAGCAAGTTTTAGATATGGCAGAAGAATTAGGCTATTTAGATAAGTCACCTAAATTTATAAAGACTTTTGCAAATAAAAATATTTGTGTAATTATTAAGAAATATTATTTTGAAGATAATAATTTCTATGGCAAGATTATGATGGGTATTGGAGATGAATCAAGGCGTAAAGGATATGATATCATTACATGCCTAATAAATGAATCAGAAAAGAGTATACCAAGCTGTATAGAAAGTAAAAAGGTATGTGGAATAATAGTA
The DNA here is from genome assembly GCA_027686065.1 of Clostridiaceae bacterium AF10-41. Taxonomy (GTDB): domain Bacteria; phylum Bacillota; class Clostridia; order Clostridiales; family Clostridiaceae; genus Clostridium. The sequence goes on along the minus strand of JAQCTH010000049.1, from coordinate 7,134 downwards.
ATAGGAAATATAGATGATGATTACTTAGTAAAACTAAAATCTTATAAGATACCTGTAGTTTTGGTAGATCATACATCTTTATTAGAAAGTACTGATAGTATATTAACTGATAATAAACTAGGAAGCTTCAATATTACAAAGTTATTAATAGAAAGAGGATATAAAAATATAGGTTTTTTTGGTGATTTAGATTATTCTTTAAGCATAAAGGAAAGATACTTTGGATATAGAGAATCAATAAAAAAATTTTTAGAATTCAAAACATATAGAGAATTAGATGAATTTATAGATAGTAATTCTATATTATATGAAATTGAAGAACATATAATAAACAAGAACTTAGAGGCAGTAAAAGAAACAGTGAAAAATATAAAATTAATGCCTGAAGCATTTATTTGTTCTAATGATAATGCTGCAATATCTTTAATATCAGCATTAAAAGAGCTTGGATACAGTGTTCCAACTGATATAGCAGTTGTTGGATTTGATGATATAGTTTTGGGTTCACTTATAGAGCCGAAGTTAACAACGGTAAGAGTAGAAAAGGATTTTATGGGAAGGAAAGCAGTAGATAGATTAATTTGGAGATTAGAAAATAAAAATTATCCCGATGAAAAAACTATACTTAGTGTAGAAATAGTTGAAAGAGATTCTGTAGGAAATAAAAAGATTTAACTTATTGGGAGAAATTATGGATTTTAATAAATTGAGTGAATATGCAAAAGAAGTTCTTAAGCCAAGAAGACTACCAGATTGCGTAGAGGCTGGGGGAGTAGTAGCTGCAATACTAACTACATCAGGCAATTTATATAGAGGAGTATGTATAGATACAGCTTGTTCAATGGGGTTTTGTGCAGAACATTCAGCTGCTAATTAAATTAATGATAGAATTTATGTAATTAAATACCTAGTGGAGGAGAAACATATGAATATTAAGGAAACATGTTCAACATTATTAAAAAAGTATTTAGATAGTGAAATTAATATATATAATGTAGAAAAAATAGAGTTTATTAATGTAGGAAAAAATGATGTCTATAATATATCAGCTCCTTTTATAAATGAAGAACGATTAGTTATAGCTGGCAGGGTAGAAGCTAGAGATAGTGAAGATTCTACAGTTTACTTTTTTGAAGAAAAAAAGAATGTATGGCACCCAATTGAGGAGTATCCAAAGTTTAAACTGCAAGATCCTTTCTTCACTAAAATAAATAATGAATTAATAATTGGAGGAGTCGAGGTATTCAAAGATCCAGAAAAAGAAAATACCTTAAAATGGAGAACTATTTTTTATAAAGGTGAAAATATTTCTTCTTTAAAAAAATTCTTCGTAGGACCTGATGGAATGAAGGATTTAAGATTAGTTCAATTAAAAAATAATAAAATTGGAGTACTTACAAGACCTCAAGGGGAAAAGGGTGGAAGAGGAAAGATTGGCCTTACTATAATATCTGAATTAGAAGACTTAAATATAGATGTTATAGATAATGCACCCTTTATAGATAGTTTATTTATAGATGAGGAATGGGGCGGAGCTAATGAGGCAAGAGCTTTAGATGATTCAACATTAGGAATACTTGGGCACATTGCTTGTTTTGATAAGGAAATGAATAGACACTATTATCCAATGACTTTTAAATTAGATATAAATACATTAGAGGTTAGGGATCAAAAGATAATAGCAATAAGAAAAAATTTCAAGCCAGGAGAAGCAAAGAGATTAGATTTAGAAGATGTGGTTTTTAGTGGCGGATTAATTTTAAATGGAGATAGAGCAGTACTTTATGCAGGAATTAGTGATGCGGAAGCTCAATTAATCGAAATAGATAATCCATTTAAATAGGAGACTTATTATGATAAAAACATGGTGGAAAGAAAGTGTTTTTTATGAAATATATATGCCTAGTTTTAAGGATGGCAACAATGATGGTATAGGAGATTTCAAAGGAATAACTTCAAAATTAAACTATTTAAGTGAACTTGGAGTTAGGGGAATTTGGTTAACTCCATTTTATCCATCACCTAAGGTTGATAATGGATATGATATATCAGATTATTATAATATAGATAAAGATTATGGGACTTTAGATGACTTTAAAAATTTCTTAGAAAAGGCACATAATTTAAATATAAAAATAATTATTGATATAGTACTTAACCATACTTCCAGCGAACATCCATGGTTTAAAAAGTCAAAATGCTCTAAGGATAATGATAAAAGAGACTTCTATATCTGGAGAAAAAATAAGCCTAACAATTGGGAATCATTTTTTGGAGGAGATGCATGGGAATATGATAATTTAACAAAAGAATACTATTATCATGCTTTTGCAAAGGAACAAGTAGATTTAAATTGGGCAAATCCAAAGGTTTATCATGAAATGCTAGAGATTTTAAAGTTCTGGCTAAATATTGGAGTAGATGGATTTAGATTTGATGTTATTAATTTCTTAACAGTAAATGAAAATTTAGAAAATAATAATCCTTATGATGAAAAAGGAGAGCAAATCCATAAATTTGATAAAGATCAAAATGGAATTTTAGATATTATAAAAAAACTTTCAAAGGACATAAAAAGTATTAAAAAAGATGCATTTCTTGTTGGTGAAGTTGGTTCAGAAAAAATAGATGAGTTAATAAATTACTCAGGAAAAGATCTTTTAGATGTAGTATTTAATTTTAATTTAGGAAGTATGAAAGATTTTTCAGCAGAAAAATTATATAAAGAAATAAAAGAAATGAACAATAAGTATTCAGAAAATCAAATTCCTACTATATTTTTTAACAGTCATGATATGGAGAGAAGTATATCACGATTTAATCCAGAAGGTGAAAGAGCTGGAATAGAAAGAGCTATGGCAGCATTTTTATTAACTGCCTATGGAGTTCCATTTATTTATTTTGGAGAAGAAATTGGAATGAAAAATTTATTTTGTAACGATATGAACAAAATGAATGATGTCCAAGGAGTAACAAAATATAATATAGAAATAAATAAAGGTAAAAGCCATAAAGAAGCATTAGAAAGTGCGAATAATAGTTCTAGAGATAAATCTAGAAGCCCTATGCAATGGAATAACAGTAAATATTACGGATTTTCAGAAATGAAGCCTTGGATTAATATTGATGATAAAAAAGATATAGAAACTGTTGAATATTGTGAAAATACTAGTGATAGCCTACTTAATTTATATAAAGGCTTAATTAAATTAAGATATAATAATGAATGTTTACTATATGGAGGATATGAAAATATTTCTTTATATGATGATGTTTTAGTTTTTGAAAGAAAATATAAGGAACAAAAAATCAAAGTGATAATAAATTTTAGTAATAAAAAATACAAAGCAGAAATCTCTGGCAAAATACTATATGGCAAAATTGAAAAAGATAAAAATATTATTTTAGAACCATATGAATTTACAATAATACTTTTAAAAAATTAGCTCTTAATGGAGTTGTTGAAAAAATAATTGGGCTGTCTATAAGACAGCTCCATTATTTTTCTGAGAAATATTAGAGCTAATTTCCAATTTTTTGGACCCCAGGGGTGATATAAAAATATAGTATATAAAATTGAATTATATTGCATTGAGATTAATAAGTATTAAAACTATAATAATATTTGTTGTAAATGATTAAAGGGTTAATTAATGCTAAGGGGGGAGTTAAAATAGTAAATATATCTACTAAGAAGTTTTCGAATTATCTATTAGTTTCTTCTTTAGGAGTAAATATAATTGGAAGTGTTTTTGTATTGTTTTTAAGCTCTATAAAGGGGTTTAGCGTAAGAGAAATAAGTTTAATTGTAGGAACTACTCCATTAATAATATTACCTATATTTTTTATTTGGGGCAGTATATTAGATAAGTATAAAAAGGTAATAGGCTTTAGTAGAATTGTGCATTTATCTAATATAGTAACTATAGGATTACTTATAATAATAAACAATTTTATTCTATTCTTTATAATAAATTTGTTAAGATCAATTTTACTTCAACCGAATGGGACTTTAAATGATAAATATTTATTGAATATATCAAAGATTAATAAAGGGTCATATGGAAATATAAGAGTAAGATCTACTATAGGATATGGACTAGCTGGAATAGTAGCTCCAATAGCAATAGGGTTAGGAGATGTGTATTTAGCCATAGTTGTTGGAATACTTTTAGTAACTTTAAGTGTTATTATGTTAAATAATATTCAAGAAATACCAGATGAAGCTTTAGAAAATCATAAAATAATTAAGGTTAAAGAGAAAAAACTTATTAGTTCATTAAAGGAGTTAATAAAAAATACTGCTTATATAAAAGCCTTAATAATAATATCAATAATTACAGGAACACAAAATGCAGCCTCAGGATATGGACTTCAAATGATGATGATTGATTTGAAGGTATCAAAATCAGTAATAGCTTTAATACCATTTGTAATGGTTATATTTGAAGTTTTATTATTATTAACCTTTGATAAAATTAAAGTATTAAAGAAAAATGATGTAGCACTGGCAATAGCACTAGGATTTTTAGTTATTAGATGGGGAGCGATGGCATATACAACTTCATATATATTGATTTTAATTGTAACAACACTACATGGAATCGTTACAGCAATAGTCTTACAAGTTCAAAATAAATTAATTGGGCAAATGGTACCAGTAGAGCAGCATTTTATAGCATTTATATTATTAAGTTCATTTTCATCTACAATATTGCCTAGCTTATTAAATTTATCTACAGGAAGACTATATGAAAGATTTGGAATACATGTATTTGGATTAACATACTTATCTATCGTATTAATAGCTATATTAGTACTAGCTTATGGTGCAATAAAAAATAATGTTATTAATAAGAAACAAGATAAAAATATAAAAAGTTATATTTAAATTAACAATAATGAAGGAAAAATAAATATAGTAGCCATATTAAAGTTAACTGAATATAATATTAGGGATATTAAACTAAAGATGGAGAGACGGTTATATGATTAACTTATTATGGCTAACAGAAAGGTCTTTTTATATATTTCTATTAATATTAGGTGCATATATATATTCTAAATTTATTATTAAATATCTATATAGATGCAAGTGTAATTCTAATTTTAAAAAAGAATTAAAAATAGAGAAATATATAAATAAAGCTATAGAGAATAAGGAGTTTGAAGTATATCTTCAAGGAAAATATAATTTGGAAAATAATTTATTAATTGGAGCAGAAGCATTAGTAAGATGGAATAATAAAAAAGTTGGCAAGGTTGCTCCAGATAAATTTATTCCTATATTGGAGGAAAATAATTTTATAGCAAAATTAGATAAATATATGTTTGAAGAGGTATGTAAGATACTTCAAAGGTGGAAAAATGCTTATAACAAGATTATTCCCATATCAATAAATATTTCTAGTGAAACCTTAAAAGAAGAGCATAACTTTATAGAAAATATAAAGGAACTAATGGATTACTATTGTGTGGATAAAAACTCAATAGAAATAGAAATAACAGAAAGAACAATGATAGAGAAATCTGAAGAAATAATAAAGGTCCTTAAAGAAATAAAAGCATTAGGTATAAAGGTAGCATTAGATGACTTTGGTGCTGGTTATTCAGCCTTAAATCTATTAAAAAGTCTTCCAATAGATATAGTAAAATTAGATAAATTATTCTTAGATAAAAAAAACATCTCAACAAAAGGGAAGATAGTTCTAACTAATGTTATTAATATGGCAAATGAATTAGGATTAGAGGTTATTACAGAAGGTGTAGAGCACATTGAGCAAGCTGAATTTCTAAAAAGTATAGGATGCAAAACTGTACAAGGTTATTTGTATTGTAAACCAATTGAAGTACAAGAATTTGAGAAACAACTAGTAAAGGCATTAGTGGAATAATTTAATAAAAAATACAAATAAGCTACTAAAGAAAAGTTTAGTAGCTTATTTATATTTAGATAAATTATTATTATAGATAAGTTATCTAAAAAGCAATATAATGTAGACTTAACATAGTTTTAGATATTACAAAATACAATGGACATACTGTTTGCATAAGATATATAATATTAAGGAACTTATAGCAATTATATGAAAAAAATGAGAGATTTTTATTTTTACTTAGTAATAAGATTGAATATATTAAAAGGAGATTGGTTATATGGTGAGGATTGCAGTATGTGACGATCAAGATATTTTCCAAGAAACCATAAAAAATAAATTAAAATTATTATGTAAAAAAGAAAGTATGGATGTAGAAATAGATTGCTATAGTTCAGGAAAAGAATTGTTAGAATATTTAAAAAGAGATGTGTGTATTTATGATATATTATTTTTAGATATATTAATGGATGATATTAATGGTATAGAAACTGCAAGAAGGATTAGAAGTTTTGATAGTAGAATACAAATAATATTTATAACTAGTTCAAGTGACTATATGTTAGATGGATATGATGTTGAAGCAAGTGCATATTTAATAAAGGGGCAGGAAGATAAAAAGCTTAAAGATATATTTATGAGGGCTATAAATAAGCTTAATAAAAACTATAAAGATTATATTTTAATTAATCTAGGAAACTCAATAAGAACTATACATATAAAGGAAATAGAGTTTATAGAAGTAAGAAATAGGACAATCACTATTCATACAGTAGATGAAAGCATAGACTTCAATGGAAAGATGGAGGATATAGAAAAAAGGTTAAAAAACAAAAATTTCATACTGACACATAGGTCGTATTTAGTAAATATAACTAAGATAAAGGATATAAATCCTTCCACAGTAAAATTAGTTTGCGGTAAAGAGGTTTTATTAAGCAGATTAAGAAGTAAAGCTGTAAAAAAGGCATATTTAGACTATATATTTGAAGATAAAGAATACGGAGGAATGGATGAATCTTAAAAATATAATTTTTGACATAATTCTAAGTATATTAATAAGTGGATTTATAGGAACTTATTATATTGATTTATTTAGAAAAAATAATATTAATAGAAAAGGTTTATGTACGTATATTATGTTATTTACCTTTAGTATGATTGTTTTTAAATTATTTAATCCATGTAATATTGAGTTAATAATAGGTGGATATTTGATTATGCTAATAGAATTATTGATTTTATACGATAATAAAAG
>JAQCTH010000048.1:6796-30361 GCA_027686065.1 Clostridiaceae bacterium AF10-41 | reverse complement strand
GTAAAGAGTATATTTAAAATTATTAGAAAATATTTAAAGTATTATAGTGATAAGTATAAGGTTAGAAAAGTAGATTTTGATATTATTGCATTGACTAAGTTAGATGTTAGTAATGGTGGTTATGTAATTACTGAAAGAGATAGAGATGCAATATATAGATGTTTTAAAGATAATGAAAAAAAAGGTAAACAGTATAAATTATATACAATAGTTTTTGAATTTTTCTTAACTACTAAATTTAGATTTGGAGAAATCCTAAATTTGAGAAGAAATTGTTTGACAAAATTGAGTAATGGAAATTATAAAATAAGATATATAGGGAAAACAACTGATAAAATTTTTGTTGAAGAAAAAATAACAGAAGAGAGTGCACAGTTATTAATAGAAGCTATTAATCTTACAGAAGAATTAGTAGAAAATGCTGGATTAGTAAAAGAGTTTATATTTATAGAAAAGTATAAAACACAACAGATTATTAAGTGTAAAAGGATTAATTTTAAGTATGAGTTTAAAAAGATAATTGATGAATTGGAAGAAAGATGCGAGTTAGATAAGCATGGATATACCGTAAATAATATTAGACATACATTTATTGATAATGTATATAAAGAGGGTAGAAAGCAAGAGTTACCGTTAAATATATTAAGTATGATAGCAGGAAACTCATATAAAACTGCAAAAAAATATTATAGAGATGCTAATGATTTATTAGATTATGTCGAAGCAACAAATGGTATTTGTATTGCAGATGTTGATGTAGAAGGTAATATACTTGTAAATGAAAGCACACAAAAAAACAATGAAGTAAAAAGTGGATTGGGAAATTGTAAAGCTAATAGTTGTAATTTTGAAATAGGGGAATGTCTTATTTGTAAAAACTTTATCACATTTACTAATAGAGAAACAGTATTTGAGAGTAAGGTTAAAGAAATAGATGAAAAGATAATTAACTCTAATAATCCATATGAAATAGAAGAATTAAATGCATATAAGGAATTATTGGTTAGATATTTATATAAAATAAAAGAAATTAATTTAGGAAGAGGTAATAATGATTAAAATTTTAAAAGAGAGTTCAGAATATGAATTGATTAAGTCTATTATTGCTTATGATAAGATTATTGAAAAGAATTTTCAAATAGCAGAAGAAATATTTTTTGATGATGACGTATGGGATTTTAATAAGTTTAATCCGAATAAAAGAGATAGAGAAACATATTGTTATAATTTTATGAACATACAAGAATGTTTTAGATTTGGAACTAAGATGTTGGTTTTAAATAAAAGATTTATTGAAAAGTGTAAATTTGGAACAGTTCATAAACTTTATTCAAATATAAGAAATATATCTAACTTTATGACAAGAAATAATATAAATGATTTGAATTTAATTACTCTAAAAGTAGTAAAACAATATTTTGAAGAAGAATGTAGAGAATTAAAAAATCATACAAAAACATTGCGTGCAGAACAATTTAAAGCTTTATTATATATGTATAGTAAAAATTATAAAATGGATTTTGAATATTTAACTAAGTATCTTGATATTTTTATTTATAATAATCCAGAGAAAAAAGAAAGTACAGCTATAAATGAATATATACCAGACTCGTTACTAAACCAAATTGTATCACTTGCTATAATTGACTTAGATAATAATGAATTAAATATAAGAGATAGAATGATTGCAGGGTTCATTGTTTTAATTGCAGAAACAGGAATGAGAATAGAAGAGATATCGATGATTGAAAGCGATATGCTTAAATCCATTAGTGATGGGAAAAATACTGGTTACTATTTGAACTTTTATACATTTAAAATTACACCACATGGAGAAGAAAAGAAATTAACATATACATTTTTAAGCAATTTAGCTTTAAAAGCATACAATAAACTCTGCGAGTTAAGAGAGGAAATCATCAGTGGTTTAAATGAAATGACAATGCTTAGGTTAATTGTACAAATAAAAGAAGACAAAATCCTGAGAGGAAGAGTAAATATAAGTGAATTAAGAGATATTGTAAAGGAATATACTGCTGATGAAATGAATCAAATAAAAAAAGAAATCAACAGATTTATTTTTATAAGTTCTGAAACTGGTAGACAAAAAAGAGGTGGGGGATTGCTTAGAAGAAATATGGAGGAGTTTTTTATTAGACATGAGAATTGTTTTGATATTAGTTCTCTAAGTGCTTCACAAAAAGAAGAAGTTACAAGGTTAACTATAACTTCTGAAAGCAAATATTTTAAATATTTCAATAAAGAAGAACGGACAAAATATTCTTTTGAAGAAATAAAAAATAAAAAATATATATATGTAAATCCACATCAATATAGAGTAACGGTTTGTACAAAGCTATTTTTAAAAGGAGTACATTTAGATTATATTGTTAAGCATCTAAATCATTTAAGTGAAGATATGACCATGTACTATAATAAGAGTGTTGACTTTGAAAAAAAATTAGAAGATACAGTAGATATTTTTATAGAAAATTTAAATGAACAGGGAATGATTGAAACAGAGCCTGCAAAAGTAAAAGATGATATATTTAAAAAGGAATTGCAATCAGGTAATTTCAAGCAAAACATAGAAAATATTAATAATTTCATAAGAAAAAATAAGTTTAATATCAATGTAGATATGAAAAAAATAATGAAGTTATTAAAAAAGACAAATTCACCATTAGTTGAAAATGAATTTGGAGTGTGTATTGTGAGTGTTGTTCAAAGACTTTGTGATAGAAGAAAGTATTTTTCAAGCTTAAATGATAATTACCATATTGGAATTCAATTAAAAACATATAAAAATGTAAATTATTCATATGAGAGATTTAAGAATAAACTTGAGATTATTAATCACAATAAAGAGGTTGCTAAAAACAATCCTGAACATAAAAATGAGTATGAAAGAGAAATGATGGCTTTAAAATATTTTATTAATAAGAGACTAAAATTAGAGTTAGAGCTATTAAATAATGATATAGAGGTTAAAGGGGTAACAGAGGTTAAGAAAGAATATCCAGAGTTGAATATAATAATAGATAATTTAGAGAAAATAATGGGGGAATTAGAAGAATGGATGAAATAGTTGAACAAGTAAAAAACAAACTTTACAAACATGATTTACCTTCATATGATGAGCTTGATGTAAAGACCCAGCAAAGACTTTGTATGCTTGAAGAGTCTATTAATATTTTAATAATAAATTTAAAAAAATCTATTGATGAGGCCAAGGAATCTATGCCTAATATTACAAGCATAATTAAAAATGATAAAGTAAATATATCAAGAAAGACTATTTATAATCAAGAGATACTTAGAAAATATATTGAATTATCAATCGATGATTTGCCAGATTACTTTAATGAGAGACGTATTAAAAAGTTAGAACTTGAACTTAATAATTTGAAAGATATGTATGATAAAGTAATAGATAATATAATTGATGACTATAATAAAGATGAAGAAATAAAAGAACTAAAAGAAAATATTATGGGATTAGTAGAAGAAAATAAAAGATTGAACCAATATATCTTTGATAATAATAAAAGAAAAGAAAGCAACAATCAAAATAAGATAATACCTATAAAGAGAAAGTAATTGGAGAAAAATATGAAAAAAGTTATAATTGCAGAGAAACCTTCTGTAGCAAGAAATATAGCAGAAGCATTAAAAATTAGCAAAAGAAAAGACGGATATTTAGAAGACGATGATTATATAATTACATGGGCTTTCGGACATTTATTACAGCTTTTCGATGCTAAAGACTATAATGAAGAAATGAAGGGGTGGAGACTTGATAAATTTCCATTCATTCCTGAAGAATTTAAGTATAAAGTAAAATGTGATAGTGTAGATAGGACATCGGTAGATAAAGGTGCTCAAAAGCAAATTAATATCATCCAAAGCTTAATTGATAGAACTGATGTAGATGGAATTATATCAGCTACCGATTTTGATAGAGAGGGACAGGTTATTGGTGATGAAATATTTCTATATCTAAATACTAAAAAACCGGTATTTAGAATATTATTGAATGAATGGACAGCAGAAGAAGTAAAAAAAGGCATGGGAAAATTAAAGTCAAACGAGGAAATGAAATCACTTCAAGATGCAGGAATTGGGAGACAATGGGCAGATTGGATAATTGGAATAAATTTAACTTCTGTAGCAACATTAAGATATAATCCTAATGATAAGAAGATATTAAATATAGGAAGAGTTTTAATGCCTACATTAAAAATAATTTATGATAGGGATAAAGAAATAGAAAATTTCAAATCATCAACATATTACAAATTATTAGTGACTTTTAAGACTAAAAATAATGATGAATTTGAAGGGACTTATTATGAAAATGAGAATGAAAAATTCGATGATAAAGAAACGCTGGAAAATATAATTAAAATTTTACATGAAAAAAATGCACAAATTATAGAAAAGAAAGTTGAAAAGAAAAAAGATTATGCACCACTTTTGTTTAATCTATCAAATTTGCAAGGGTACATTACAAGCAAATATAAGGGATGGACGTCTGATAAAGTATTAAAAGTAGCACAATCTCTTTATGAAAAGAAGTTTATAACATATCCAAGGACTGGGAGTGTTGCATTAGAGGAAAGTTTAAAAGATAGAACAAAAAAGGTATTGGATGTAGTTAAAAAAGGTTTACCATATGAAAGTCAGGTTAATTTTGTGGATAACAAAAGAATATTTAATAACTCAAAAGTAGAAAGTCATAGTGCAATTATTCCAACATATATGAAACCTACAGGATTGAATAAAGATGAAGAAATTGTATATAATGCAATAAAAAATAGATTTATAATGCAGTTTATGGATGTGGCTGAATATGAAGAAACTAAACTTACAGCTAAGGTTAATGAGGATAAGATTAAAGGAGTATTTATCTCAAAAGGTAAAGTTCAAATAGTTGAAGGATGGCGTGTTGTTGAAAAGATGGACAGTACGGATACTATTTTACCGATGGTATCAGAAAAAGAAATTGTAGATGTAGTTGATAATAAAGTAAATGCTGTTACTAAAAAACCACCTAAGCTTCATAATGAAAAGACTCTTTTAAGGATAATGGAAACTTGTGGTAAAGGGATAAAAAATGAAGAAGATGAGGAAGATTCGGAAGAAATGATGGCTTCTATATTAAGTGGATTTAGTATTGGAACGCCGGCTACAAGAGCAGAAACAATAAAAAAGTTAAAAGATGCATCTTATATAAAGGCAAAAGGAAAAAGCCTTACATGTACAGAACTTGGAAAAACTTTAATTGAAATATTCCCTGCAAAAGAACTTTTAGATTTGGAATATACAGGAAGGCTTGAAAAGACTTTATCTGATATAGAAAAAGGTAAGTTCAAAAAAGATGAGTTTATAAATATGATTAAAGAATTTACTATTGAAGCTGTAGATATTATAAAAAAAGATACATCAATGTTAAAGAATTTTAAAGTTGATTTACCTGAGGGTGTAGAAAGCATTGGGAAATGTCCTACTTGTGGTAATGATGTAATAGAAACAGAAAAGAATTTTGGATGTATAAATTGGAAAAATGGATGTAAACTTACTATTTGGAAGGATGATAAATATATACAATCATTTGGAAAGAAAGTAACGAAGGAAATGGTTACTCTATTGCTGAAAAATGGTAAGGTGGGATTTAGAAATCTTAGAAGTAAAAAAGGAACTACATTCTCAGCTTATTTTAAATATGAATTTGATAAAGAAACTGGATACTATAATTGGAAAATAGAATTTATATAAATAAAATGAATTTTAAACTTAATATTTATGTTAAGCATATTAAGAAATATTAATTAAATAAAGTTGGTTTCTAATCTGAATAGGAATCAACTTTTTTAGTTCGTTTACCAGATAGGTGTCTTTTTTTATATATAGATGAAATTAATATTAATTGTAATGATGGTGAGAGGGAAGATAAATGTTTAAAAAGTATCGTATTTCAAAGTTAGAAGAATGTCCTTGTGGAAGTAATAAGATTTATAAAGAATGTTGTTATAATAAAGAAGCTATAAAGTTTAAGAATGAAAAACATGCTATGTCTATAATATCTAAAAACTCAAAAAAAAGTAGAGTGAATTTATGTTTAGTAAATGGGTGTAAATCTAAAGCGATAGGAGCACATGCACTACAAGAAAATGGTTTATTATCAAAATTAGCTATTAACAATATTGTACTTACTCAAAATAAAAAGAAGGATGCTACTTTAATTGAGTTTGAAAATGGAGAAAAAGAGGCAAAATGTTTTTTAACAGAAGAATTAATAAAGAATGCAACTGTACAGACCTGCTTTTGTAAAAAGCATGATAACGAATTATTTCAAGAAATTGAGAAATCAAATAAAACATTTTCAATTGATAATTTAGAACAGGTATTTCTTTTTGCTTATAGAACATTTTCATTTGAATATTACTCTGAAATAATATCAAATAATTTTTATGAAAAAATGTTTAAAGATGTACCACAACTTCTAAAAAAACCAATCTGTATTGCTAATTATAGGCAGAGTCAAATTAAAAAACAAGAAATGGATTATTATAAAAATAAATTTGATGAGATAATTTTAAATAAAAGTTATTCAGATGTAATAACATTAACAATTACATTTCCTTATAAAATTAGATTTGCCAATTATATGTGCGTTGCACAAGAATTTGATTTAACAGGGAGAAAACTAAATGTAATTGATAAAAAAACAAAAATGATGAGAAGACTATTTATAACTTTGTTTCCTAAAGAAAATAAATCATATATTTTAATTAGTGTATTAAAAGAAGATTTTAATATTTATAAAGATTATTTTAAAAGTTTTGAAAATGTATCTTCAGAAGTAATTAAATATTACTTTAATACGATTATACCAGCAATTTCAGAAAATCTTATTTTAAGTCCTGAGTTATGGAATGAATTAGATGAAATAGGACAAGAGTTGATTCAAGTAGCTGTAAGTGAACCTAACCCTAAAGTGCTTTTAATAGGATTGAGAAGTATGTTAAAAAAAATAAATAGAAGATGTGATTTTGTATTTCAAAATGTAAAATATAATTTATTTGATGATGAACATTTCAATATAAATTTAAAGTTAATTAATGCAAATTCAAAATAAACTGAATATATATAATACTTAGTTAAAAAATGAATCAAATTATTTTTTTGGCAAAATAATATTGTTACTTTATTTGTTTAAAAGAGGAATATTATATGCACAATAATAAAGAGTTAATAGAAAAGATTGAGGATTTAGAAGGGTCAATAAAAGCGTTCAGAGCTTTATTAACATTAATAACTTTAGAATTAGGTTGGAGTAATCAGCACATAAGAATATACTTACGAGTGCCAGAAGAACATTTAAATTTTTTAAGAACAATACAATAGAGTAGAAATATTACAAGGCTATCAATAAGTGATAGCCTTGTAATTTAGATTATATAGAAAAACTTAATAATTGTAACATTATTTTACTATAATATTACATATAAACATTGATTAAAGCTTATTGACTATATAGAATATATTTAAGGGAGTTGAGAGAAGTAATGAGTTTTAATAAGAAAAATATGAGTGAAGAAGATATTAAAATGAAATATATTACTCCTGCTATAGAAAAGGCAGGATGGGATATTAAAAAGCAGGTAAGAGCAGAATATACTTTTACAGATGGTAGAGTTATTGTAAGAGGCAATCTTACAAGTAGAGGTAAGAAAAAAAGAGTTGATTATATTCTTTTTTATAAGCCTAATATACCGTTAGCTATAATAGAAGCAAAAGATAATAAAAAGTCCGTAGGAGCAGGAATGCAACAAGGGATAGATTATGCAGAAGCTTTAAAACATGCAAAAGTATTAGATGTCCCATTTGTTTATAGTAGCAACGGTGATGGATTTGTGGAACATGATATGTTAACAGGAAAAGAGAGAAGCTTATCTTTAGATGAATTTCCTTCAAGAGAAGAACTTTGGAATAGATATACCGATACTAAAGGTCTTACTGATGTTGAACAAGAAATTATAACTGAGCCTTATTTCTTCCAAGCAGGGGACAAGCAACCAAGATATTATCAAAGAAATGCTATAAATAGAACTATAGAGGCCATTGCAAAAGGACAAGATAGAATTCTTCTTGTTATGGCAACGGGTGTAGGTAAAACTTATGTGGCATTTAATATTATATATAGACTATGGAAATCAAGAAAAGCTAAAAAGATATTGTTTTTAGCTGATAGAAATATACTTGTAGACCAAACTATGTCTAATGACTTTCAACCTTTTTCTAAAGTAATGACTAAAATTGAAAATAGAAATATTGATAGTAGCTATGAAGTATATTTATCTTTATACCATCAATTATCTTCAAATGGTGATGACCCATTGGAAGTATTAAAACAATTAAGTCCAGATTTCTTCGACCTTATCGTAATAGATGAGTGTCATCGTGGGAGTTCAAAAGAAGAAAGTAGATGGAGGGCTGTATTAAATTATTTCAGTGCAGCTACTCAAATTGGAATGACTGCCACGCCTCGTGAGACCAAGGAGGCAAGTAATATAGATTACTTTGGAAAACCTGTTTATACTTATAGCTTAAAACAAGGTATAGAAGATGGTTTCTTAGCACCATATAAGGTGATTAGAATAGGTTTAGATAAAGATTTAGAGGGTTATAGACCAACTAAAGGTAAAGTAGATATTTATGGTCAAGTAATTGAAGATAGAGAATATAACATTAAGGATTTTGATAAAAATATTATTATAGATGATAGAACTAAGAAAGTTGCTCAAAAGGTTACAGAGTTTTTGAAGAAAACTGATAGATTTTCAAAGACAATAGTTTTTTGCATTGATATTGACCATGCAGAAAGAATGAGACAAGCGTTGGTTAATGAAAATTCTGATTTAGTGAAAGAAAATTCTAAATATGTAATGAGGATTACTGGTGATAATCCAGAAGGAAAAGCTCAACTTGATAACTTTATAGATGAAGAAAGTTTATATCCTACTATAGTTACCACAAGTAAGCTAATGACTACAGGGGTAGATTGTAAAACTTGTAAGTTAATAGTGTTAGATAATATTTTCGGTGATAATGGAATGACGGAATTTAAGCAAATAATAGGTAGAGGCACAAGATTAAAACCTGAATATGGCAAAGAATACTTTACTATTATGGACTTTAGAAATGCTTCAAGACTTTTTTCAGACCCAGATTGGGACGGTGAACCAGTTCAAATATATGAACCCGATGAAGAAAATGGAGATGATATAGTTCCAACAGATGAGGTTTCTCCAGAGGATGAAACAGGATTTTGGGACTATGGAAATGAAAATGATGATAATGAGTGGGATGATGAATCTAATGAAAAGCGTGGTAAGTATTTTGTTAATGATGTTGAAGTAACTGTCATCAGTGAAAGAGTACAGTATTATGATAAAGATGGAAAACTAATAACAGAATCAATTAAGGATTATTCAAAAAAGAACATAATTGATGAATTTTCAACTTTAGATAATTTTTTAAATAGATGGAATAGTGAAGAAAGGAAAGAAGCAATAGTTGAAGAATTAAAAGAACAAGGGGTTCTTTTAGATGCTTTAAGAGAAGATATAGGAAATCCAGATATAGATGACTTTGATTTAATTTGTCATATAGCTTTTGACAAAAAACCTTTAACAAAGGCAGAGAGAGCTAATAACGTTAAGAAGAGAGGTTATCTATATAAATACTCTGATATGGCTCAAAACGTTTTAGAGAGGCTATTAGAGAGGTATATGAATGAGGGGATAACTAACCTAAAAGATACTAAGGTTTTAGAATTGGACGAGTTTAAAGAGTTTGGAAGTCCTTTGAAAATTGTAAAACTATTTGGTAATAAGAAAAAATATATTGAAGCTGTTAAAGAGTTAGAAAAACAAATATATGCATAGCTTTTTCAAATAACTTATATCCTAACTATTAGAAAGAAGGTATCTAAGTATGTATTTTGATTTGGAAAATAAAGAAAGTGTAATTCTAATCTTTAGAAAGTCATGGGAAGAATTTAGACAAGCATTAGGAAAAAAAGAATTTGAATATACGGATTTGAATAAAGCAAAAAAACTTACATTTTTAAAGGTTCTTGACGATGTATTAGCCTATGAAGAGAACAAAACAAAATTGTCAGTATTATTTACAGCATTATATTTTTATTATAGTTTTTGTAGAGCTACTGAAATAAAAGATAACGAGGATATCAAGAAAATAGATTTTAATAGATTTTTACCCAATAAAAAATTTATGAAAGAAGATAATAGATTTAGTCCAAAAGATAAAGAGTTCTTGTATTTAGCTTGTAAATATAAATATTTTAAAGAAGTTAACTATGAAGTTATAGAAGAGGTTGCTTTAAAAGAAATGCGTTCTAAAAAGGGAATGAAAGTTGGCATTTGTAAATTTAATGTAATAAAAGATTACTCGTATGATAATAAGAAAGTTATTGATTTAACATTAGTTGATAATAAGACATTAGAGGATATTTTAAAAGAATTTAATAATGGAATAGTTAAAATATTAGATGGTGAAAGTAATAGTAAAAATGAGTCTCAAAAATTAATTCTAAATCTTTATTTAAATATATTATCTGCAGAAATATTCAAACCAGTAAATAATGCTGAAAAAGGATACGAATATGCTCCTTTTCATTGTTTAGCCTATTATTTTGAACAATTGGGTTTTAGTGGAATAATTTATAAAAGTACAGTGTGTGATAATAAAATAGGGAAAAACATAGTTTTATTTAATAAATATTATGCAAAACCATTTGAATTTAATTTTATTAACTTATAAAATGAGTTAGGCGTTACAAAGTTGTAGCGTCTTTTTATTTTATATTATGAAATAAACTTAATTAATTACTTATAGTTTTTTTAGAAATCAAAAGTTTAAAGGGATTAGGAAGCAAGTATGTCTCTAATTATAAGAGATTAAATAATAGTAATAGAAGTGTACTTTTTTTAGGTACTATATCACTTTGGTATAGTACACACAATGAATAGATTTTATTTTGAATATAATCTATAATTATTAATATATAGACTATAAACAACAAAAGGGGATAAAAAATGAGTATAGATAATTTAGTTAAAAGATTACAAAACATAATGAGGCAAGATAGTGGGGTTGATGGTGATGCACAAAGAATAGCACAAATAGTTTGGATATTATTTTTAAAAGTATATGATGCTAAAGAAGAATTATGGGAATTACATGACGATAACTATGAAAGTATTATTCCAAAGGAGTTAAGGTGGAGAGAATGGGCTGTTGATAATAAAGATGGTGAAGCTCTTACAGGTGAAGCATTGCTTGAATTTATAAATGATAAACTATTCCCAACATTAAAGAGTTTAGAGATAGATGAAACAACTCCTAAGAAAAGTACAATTGTAAAAGAAGTATTTGAAGATGCTTATAACTATATGAAGAATGGTACTTTAATAAGGCAAGTAATTAATAGTATAGATGAAATTGACTTCACAGAATATGATGAAAGACATTCCTTTAATGATATTTATGAAACTATTTTAAAAGACTTACAATCAGCCTCTAATTCTGGAGAGTTTTACAGTCCAAGACCAACTACAGATTTTATTGCAGAAATGTTAGATTTAAAAATTGGTGATAAAATTGCAGATTTTGCTTGTGGGACTGGTGGATTTTTGACATCTGCTATGAATATTTTAGAAACACAAATTAAAACACCAGAGGACAAAGAAATTATCAATAACAGTATCTATGGAATTGAGAAAAAAGCATTACCACATTTACTTTGTATGACCAACCTTCTACTACACGATATTGATGAACCTAATATAGACCATATGAATTCTTTATCAAAGAATGTTAGAGATTTTAAAGAAAATGATAAATTCGATAAGATATTAATGAATCCTCCTTATGGTGGAACAGAGGAAAAGGCTATTCAAATGAACTTTCCAACTGAATTACAAACAAGTGAAACAGCAGATTTATTTGTAGCTTTAATTCTATATAGATTAAAGAAAAATGGTAGGGTAGGGATTATTCTTCCTGACAACTTCTTGTTTGGAACAGAAAATAGCCAAAAAGCATTAAAGGAAAAATTACTAACTGAATGTAATTTACACACAATAGTTAAGCTACCTACAGGAGTATTTTCCCCATATACAAATATAACAACTAATATGTTATTCTTTGATAAAACAGGTGCTACTGAAAGGATAAGTTACTATGATATTCCATTACCAGAAGGATATAAGAGCTTTAGTAAAACTAAACCTTTTAAATCAATACATTTAGACCCAGTTAGAGAATGGTGGAGAAGCAACGAAGTTGCAGAATTAAGGGATACTAATGAAAATGTTTATTCAGTAACTATTGATGAAGTTAAAGTAAATAATTATAACTTAGACTTTAAAAACCCTAACAAGATATATGAGGAACACGAGTTATCACTTGTTGAGTTATTAACTGATTTAGATAAAAGGTCTAAAACTATTAGCAAATTAGTTTCAAAATTAAACGAGGCTTTAGAAGGAGTTGAAGAATAATGAAAATAGATGACCTTAAGAGTAAAATTCTTCAACTTGCAATACAGGGCAAATTAGTAGAGCAAAACTCAGAAGATACACCCGGGGAAATTCTTTTAGAAAGAATTTCAGAGTCAAGGGAAAAGCTAATAAAAGAGAAGAAAATAAAGAAAGAAAAACCACTTCCAGAAATAACAGATGAAGAAAAATATTTCAAAATACCTAATGGATGGAAATGGGTTAGGTTGGGTAATGTAATATCATTAATATCAGGTAGAGATTTAAGTAGCAGTATATGTAATAGCGATAAGTTAGGAATACCATATATTATGGGTGCAAGTAATATGACAGAACAAGGATTAATTATTGAAAGATGGATTGAAAATCCAACTGTAATTGGACTAAAAGATGATGTAATGATTTCAGTAAAAGGAACTATTGGTAAACTTGAAGTTATTAACTTGGAAGAAGTTCATTTGAGCAGACAGGTTATGAGTATAAGACCCTTAAATAACTTAATAAACAATAGGTATATTCTTATATATTTAAAGGCGTATATAGAAAAAATTAAAGAAAAATCATCGGGAGTTATTCCGGGGATATCAAGAGAGGATATCTTACAAATTCCTTTTACTCTTCCTTCTGTCGCAGAGCAACTCCGCATAGTAGCAAAAGTAGATGAATTATTTGCTATTATAGATGAATTAGCAGAAAACAAAGAAGCAATGCTTAAAAATATTTCAGATACAAGAAATAAAGTGTTACAACTTGCAATACAAGGAAAGTTAGTAGAGCATTGTGAAGAGGACGAACCTGTGGAAGTTCTTCTTAAGAGAATTGTAGAGGAAAAGGAATTATTAATTAAAGAGAAAAAAATTAAGAAAGAAAAGCCATTGCCAGAGATAACAGAGGAAGAAAAGATATTTCAAATACCTAAAGGTTGGGAATGGTGTAGATTAGGTGATATAACATCATTAATATCAGGTAGGGATTTAAGTAGTAGTTTATGTAATAGTGATAAATTAGGAATACCATATATTATGGGTGCAAGTAATATGACAGAGCGAGGGATAGTTGTAGAAAGATGGGTTGAAAATCCAACTGTAATTGGATTAAAAGATGATATAATGATTTCAGTAAAAGGAACTATTGGTAAACTTGAAGTTATTAACTTAGAAAAGGTTCATTTAAGTAGACAGGTTATGAGTATAAGGTCTTTAAGTAATTTATTACACAATAGATATATTCTTATATATTTAAAAGCATATATAGAGAAAATTAAAGAAAAATCATCGGGAGTTATTCCGGGAATATCAAGGGATATTCTCTTGCAAATTTCTTTTGCCCTTCCGTCTGTTGCAGAGCAACTTCGTATAGTATCTAAAGTTGATGAAATAATGAGTTATTTAGATGAATTAGAAAATGGAATATTAGAACAAGACATAATGTAAAAACAGTTAAGGCAATAGTTTTAATATCTATTGCCTTGATTTTACTATGAATTTTATAGAAGGAGGAATAATGTATAAATTAGTCAGTACAATAAGTGCATTTATAAGATTATTTATATTTCCTAATCCATTTACAAGGATTTTTGAATTATATTTAGCCAATACAATGTTTAGTACATCAGCAATAATTTTTGCAGATATATTTAATTTAGTAGTTGGTGGAACGATTCTATGTATGATATGTTTTCCTTTAGTTGGTATAATATATGATAGAGGAGATGCACCAGCAATGGGTTCAATACTATATGGAGTATTTGTTTTAGTAAATTCATGGGCATTGTCATGGGCATCAAGTGGAATTCAAGACCTTAATTTTACCATGTTTGTTTTGAAATTTATATTTATATTAGGTATTGAGGTAGCTGTTTTATTTGGAATAAGAAGTTTTAAAAATAATATTTATTATTAATAAGTATAAGAATAGAAAGGAGAATTTATGGATATTAAAACAATAATAATTATAATATTAAGTATTATCGTAGCTATAAGTTTAGTAGTGATAATTAAACAAAGAAAAAATAATAAGAAACAAGAAAGTTATGCAACTATGGTATTTGGAGTAGGGGTTTCTATTGTATTGACAGCTTCAAGTGACTGGTTAGATAAGGTATTAATCGGAATAGGAGTCATAACAAAGTATAAAAATCCTAATGAGTTAGGGGGAACATTTAATTGGGCATTTTTTGTACTTGGAAGTGCTTTAATTATTATAAGTATTTTAATATTTTTGTATAGTAAAAAGAAATTTTATGTATTAAATATTAATGGCTATACAAGTAGAAGATTAGAAGATGAAGTTTCAAAATTAAAGTCAGATAATAGCGATTTTAGAGAGCGTGAAATTGACTTTATAAATATATACAAGAGGGTATTTTCAAAGAAATTTGATAAGGCAAGCTATGAATGTATTAAGGCTGAAATAGATGAGAAAGTAATAGCTTTTAAAAATGAAACTAAATTTATTAAGAGGGGATATACAGGCATTGCTCCGATACCATTTATAATGTATGCAGGTACGTTATTAAATAGAGTAGATATAAATGAGTATTATGAATTTGATAAAAAAGATACTCACAAATATTATCTACTATCGAAGAATAAAAACGTAAAATATCCCGAATTAAAAATAAAGACTGATTTAACACAATTAGATGTTAATAAAAGTGAAGTTTTAGTTGCTATTTCAGTAACTCAAAAAATTGAGGATAATGTTTTAGGGCAATTTATACCTAACTGCAATTTAGTAAGAATTGAAGTAGATAATCCAGAGGATAATACAATAAAAAATCAACATCAATTAATGAAATATGTAGCTGTTGTTATAAGTGTTATTGAAGAAATTAAAAAGACTATACCAAATTTAAAGGTAAACTTAGTTTATTCAGGTCAAAGTTGTTTAGCTTTAGAATTAGGTAAGGCGTTCTTTGATGATACAAGAATGCCAACAGTAATTATTTATCATTATGATTTTCAACAACAAGTAAATAAGTATCCTTGGGGAATTATTATCAATGGTTCAGATAAGGGGAAATTAATTAAGGCGTAGGAGGAAAAAGAGAATTTATGTATGATATATCAACAGAATTTAAGAAGTTTTATTATAATAAAGTAGTATTATCAAGAGAGGAAACAACAAATTTAAGAGCAAAGAAAAATTTAAATATAGATAGATTAAAGGCAGGTCTGGAAGAATACAATGAAGAAAATAAGACAGCTTACAAAATCGCTGAAACATTAGAACAAGGTAGTGTAGCAATGTCGACAGTTACTCAAAATGAAAATAATGATTATGATATTGATGTTGCAATAGTATTTGACGATACAAACCTAAATGGATTAGGTTATATAGCAGTAAAAAATATGGTCGTAGAAGCTTTAAAGAAAAAATGTACTAATTTTAAAACTGAGCCAGAGGCATTAACTAATTGTGTTAGAATTGTATATTCAGATAACTACCATATAGATTTTGCAATTTATAGAAGGATAAAAAACGATGATGGTAGTTATAAATATGAACATGCAGGTAGTGATTGGAGAGAAAGAAATCCACGAGCTATAAATAATTGGTTTAAAGATGAAATTAAAGAACATGGAGAAAAATTAAGACAAGCAGTTAGGCTTTCTAAAATGTTTTGTAAATCAAGAAGTTCTTGGCAAATGCCGGGAGGTTTGATTCAATCAGTATTATGTGATGAAAAAATTCAGAACTATGATAGGATTGATGAAATGTTTTATTATACTATAAAAGAAGTCTGTAGTAGGTTAGAGTTAAACAAAGAAGTTAATAATCCAACAAGTGAACAAAGCCTATTACTTAAGCAAAAAGATAAGGATAAAGTTAACAATCTATATAATAGGTTAAATGATTATTTAGCTAAATTAGATATATTATTCTCAGATGAGTGTACAGAAAAGGATGCAATTGAAGCTTGGCATGAGTTTTTTAATCATGACTTTTGGACTTATACAAGCGATGAAAGTAGAAACTTATCTGTATCAGAGACATTTATGGCTAAATCATTGAATAATAAGATAAATATATATGATGATACAGAAGAATACATTGAGAATATTATGCCAGTCCAATATAAGTATAATTATAATGTTAGACTAAATTGTTTTGTTAAAAGAAATGGTAATTTTAATAATTTAAGAGATATGTTAAAGAATGGTGATAAAGTTAAAGTTAATGATGAATTGTATTTTTCAGTTATAAATAATAATGGTATTAAGGGAAGATATAATATTTATTTAAAGGTTAAAAATGTTGGTTACTATGCTGAAAAAAATAATGATATAAGAGGAGAAATATTCAATATTAATGATTATGAATTAAAACATGGTGAATATCATTATGAAGTTGCAAGTTATGCAGGAGACCATTTTGTAGAGTGTTATATAGAAGAGCATGGGGTTTGTGTTGCACATGATTTCTTAAGTGTTCCAATAGAATAAAGGGGGGATTATTATAAACTTATATAATAAAAGTAAACAGGAGTATGGAGAGAACTATAATGAACATATTTTAGAACAATGGAAAACCTGCGTTGAAATGTCTGATAAAATTAGTGAGAGAAGGGTAAACTCAAACAACTTTTTTCTAACATTAAATTCAGCTATAGTAACATTTTCAGTGTTATTTAAATATGAAAAAGAAATATTAGTAGCTATAATAGGATTATTTATCTCAATTTTATGGATACAAACAATAAGCAATTATAAAAAGTTAAATTCACATAAATTTAAAGTTATAAATGAGTTAGAGAAGGAATTGCCTTCACAGCCTTATAATTATGAGTGGCACATAATGGGACAAGGTAAGGATAAAGAAAAATACAGAAGACTTACAGATATTGAAAAATTAATACCTAAAATATTCGTAGTAATTTATATAGGAATATTACTTTACTATATAATTATTAAATAAAGTACAGAGGAGAGGTTAATATGTTTAAAACTTACAACTTATTTATTAGTCATGCATGGGATTATAATACTGATTATTATAGTTTGGAAAAAAAATTAAAAGAAGACCCTTGGTTCTCATTTAAAAATTATAGTGTACCTCAACATGATGCATTAAAAACTAAAACCAATAAGGAGTTAGATGAAGCTTTATGCAGACAAATAGCTCCTACATCAGTAGTTTTAATAATAGCAGGAATGTACTATAATCATAGGCAATGGATACAAAGGGAAATTGAGATTGCAAAAGCATATAGAAAACCAATTATAGTAATTAGACCTTGGGGAGCAGAGAGAATGCCATCAGAATTAACAACATCAGATTTTATTCAAGTTAATTGGCAGACAAGCAGTATAATAGAAGCGATTAAAAGATATTCAGTATAAAATCAATTAGTATTTTTTACTAAGTTAAAATTGAATGAAAAATCATAATATTTATTATACAAAGAAGGAGATGTGAAAAAATGTAACACATTTTTACATCTCTATTTTTAAGTTTATATTTTTAATACAATAATTAATAAATAATATTCATATATGTTTATGTTATTTAAAAAATTTTATCCATTATTGACTAATAAAACCAGAAATATAATATTGAGTATTGTTTTGTTGTAAGTATAATTTTAATATAAGGTAATATATTATCTATTAGGGGGAAAATATGTATTTACAAGAAGAAAATGTATTAGTAACAGAAATAATGTTAGATATAGTCAATCCAAGATTAGGAAGAAAAGTGAATTACTCTCAAAGAGAGTTGGCGAAATATTTACAAACAGGTAGTAAATCAAGAGAACTATTAACAAGTATGAAATCAGGCTTAACATGGGTAAATAAAATTGTAATCACTCGTGTAGAAGACTTATCTAAGGAAGAAGTAGAAATATATACGGATTATGATAAAGATTTTAAAAGTAAATATAAATATGTAGTAACAGAAGGAAATACAAGAATTGCATGTTTATTGCATGAAAGTATGGTAGAAGTATTTAATATAAATGATACTATTCCAGTAGTTATAGCAAGAAAATCAGATGGAGAAACTGAAAAAGAGTTCCTAAGAGAAAGGAAAAGATTACAGAGCATAGCAAATGTAATGATTGTTAAGGATTGGGAGGATGTTCCAAAGGCTAAACAATTATATGAATCATATATTCTTAGTAAGGAGATTAGCACAGAAAAAGCAGAGAAAGATATTTTTAGAGAATTAGCAGAAAATATAGGAATGGCAACTTCAATAGTAAAAAAACTTATATATAGATATATTTTTTATAAAGAGTTAATTGAAAATGTAGGATTTATAGAAGAAAGAGATTTTAAATTTTTTGAAGTCTTCGAGCAAAATAGTAAAATTAGAGCTATATTTGGACTAAATATAAAGAATATTACATTTGAATGGGAATCTTTAGAAGAGATAGATGATGAAAATATTATAGAATTAATAGAGAAAAAACAAGAATTATTATATTGGTTTCCAAAATTAATTGAAATTGCAAAAGATGAAAAAATTAGTTCTAAGAAATTAAGAGATATAATAAGAGAATATTATACTGAGGGGTTAGAAGAGTTTCATCAAAGAATTAAAGATTTAATAGAATATTCTATAACAGATGAATGCTGTAATGATTGTTTTTCAAGATATTTTAAAAGTGAAAAAGATATTAGGCAAGAAGAAAAAGAACTTCAAGATAATATAAAAAATATTATACAAACACTAAAATCATTTCCTGTTAACCAAGATTATGCAGTAAATTTAAAAGAAGATATTATTAAAATTAAAAGTATCAGTAGTAGAATAGTGACAATGATGGAACTTGACAGCAATGAAGATAAATGTAATTAGTAAAATTATAGAATATATTTATATAAATTTTTCTGAAGATAAAATAGAATTATATGAATATCTATATAAAAATTTAGAAGATATTTGTGCTTGTTTTGATTTAGATGCTGACTTATTCGAAGAGCAAATTATTGATAGAAGTTCAAAATATTATGAAAAGATTGCAAGAAAAATTCAAAAGAATAATAAAAGTAATATTAAAATAATTGAGATTAAGCCTTTCTTTTATATAGAAACTACAGCAAAAATAAATGTTACAAAAAAAATATATTATTTAAATAAGTTAGATGATATATTAAATAATTATAAAGATAATACAAAAGGGTTTATATATCAAGATTTTATTTTATTATTCTTAAAGGAAGCTGGAATAAATATAATAGAGCAAAATAGAACTTGTGATGGTGGATTAGATATAGTAGGAATTAAAAGAATAACTATTATTGATAATGTAGATATAGACATAAATATATATGGACAAGTTAAATTCTACAATGGAGTTGTTACATTGAATGAAATTAAGCAATTAGTAAAAGATAAAATTTATAGAGTATTATATGAAAAAAACAACATAATGGAATGTAATCAAACTATGTTTATTAGTCATAAAGGCTTTTCTAATAAAGCAAGAGAGTTTGCAGAGAGTAATAACATTATACTCCTTGATACAGATGAGATAATAACACAAATACTTAATAAAAATGAAATGAATTTGAGTTTAAGCTTTATTGATACATATGATTTTACTAAAAATTCTAAATAATAAAGTATATTTTCAATAATAGGTGTGTAAAAAATAAGTAATATATTGCAAGTGCTTCTATATCTTTAGGTGGAAGTATTTTTTGAAAATTTTTTTAGTGTGTAAAAGTATAAAATTCATATAAAGGCATGAAAGTAAGAGTATATCTATGATATATGGATTTACACATATATGCAAGTGAGTATAAGAGAAGGAGAATATATTTATAGATTAGTAGATGATATGGCAGGAAAGCCAAATAAAATAAAAAAAAGAGTTTGGATTGACTCTCAGACGGAAGAAGAAATAAGAAGGGGAATTAAAGAGGCGAAATTATTATCAGACTATGATTCTTTAGCACATTCAGCATATTTAAGAGCTAAAGAGGATTATATATTTGGTATAAATTTTTCGAGATTATTAACTCTTATGTATGGAAAAACAGTGGCTAATGCCTTAAAAAAAGATAAAAATGTAGTAGTGGCAGTTGGGCGAGTAATGACTTGTGTTCTTGGAATGGTTGTTGAAAGAGAAAGAGAAATAAGAAGTTTCAATAAAACATCTTTTTATAAGATATCTGGAGAATTTATAAAGGATAGTGATGAAGCTATTATAAAAGGTGATTGGAAATCTATAGAGGGATCTAAATATTTTGAATCTCCAAAGCTTTATAATGATGTGGGATTTAAAAATAAAGAAGATGCTGAAATATTAATTAAAGATTTAAGAGATATAGGATTTGGAGTAGTAAATGAGGTTAAGAAAACAAAAGAAAAGAAGAATGCACCTCTTTTATATAATTTAGCAGAGCTTCAGAATGAGTGTACCAAAAGGTTTAAAATAAGTCCAGATGAAACTTTAAAAATAGTTCAGGGATTATATGAGAAAAAGATGGTTACATATCCAAGAACAGATGCTAGAGTATTATCTACTGCTGTAGCTAAAGGAATAAAAAGCAATATAATAAAACTTAGAAATATGCCAATAGGAGATGAGTTAACTAATATTACATCCGAAATATTGGAGAAAGATTATTCAAAATCTATAATGAAAAGTAAGTATGTAGATGATAGTAAAATTACTGATCACTATGCTATTATACCAACAGGAGAAGGAAAAGACACTTTAGGTAAATTGTGTAGTTTAGATAAGCAAGTTTACTATATTATACTTAGAAGGTTCTTATCTATATTTTATCCCCCAGCTCAATATAGTAAAATGTCTATTACAATTGTGGTAGGCAGTGAAAGTTTTATATTAAATAAAAAAATATGTATAGATAAGGGATATTTAATTGTACTTGGAAATGAGAAAGATGAGGAACAAGAAACTTTTCCGGAAAACTTACGAAAAGGCACTAAGTTAAATATAAGTGAATTAGAAATAAAGGAGGGGGAAACATCACCTCCAAAGAGGTATACGACTGGATCTATGATAATAGCTATGGAAAATGCCGGAAAGTTAATAGAAGATGAAGAATTACGTGAACATATAAAAGGAGCTGGAATAGGAACTTCAGCTACTAGAGCAGAAATACTTAAAAAATTAATAAATATACAATATATACAATCTAACAGTAAAACACAAATTATAACCCCAACGGAACTTGGGGAAATGATTTATGAAGTAATAAATGTATCTATACCATCACTTCTTAATCCATCTTTAACAGCATCATGGGAAAAAGGATTAAAGATGGTAAATGATAAGGAAATAGAACCTAAAGAATTTATGACTAAGTTAGAATCTTATACTAGAAAAAACACTACAAAAGTTTTAAACAATCCTAATATAAGTTTTTTAAACACAAAATTACTAAAAATTAAAAATCAATAAAAATATATAAGGGGGTGTTGCAAAATTACTTAAATAAGTAATTTTACAACACCTTTTTTCCATTTAAATAAAAAATCAATTAAAAGTATGTATTTTTTACTTTAAATTGATTTTCTGCGCACTCTAATAAGCCTATTAAAAATAAGCTAAATTTCTATGCTATTTTAATATTATGCAGATGCTTACCGCATCTTTCGGTTTGTATTTTTGAGTGAAGTTTGTTTATGTTGTAACCAAAACAGAGTAAAATAAACTCATTTTGAACGTTATTTTTCCCACGTGTTAAAAATCTATTAAATTTATAATCATTTTTAAGAACTCCGAAAGCTCCTTCGACCTGTATAGATCTATTTATTCTTAATCTTATTCCTTGTTCTGTTATTATATTTTCATATGATATTTGTCTTTTCTCTATGAATTTTTTAGAGACTTGCATTTTACGGTTACCTTTAGCTTTAGTACATTTATTTTTATATTTGCAGTTATTACATTCTTCACACTCATACATTGTTACTTCTGATTCGTAACCGGTAACGGATTTTCTTTTCATTACTCCTGTCGCTTTAAGTTTTTTTACCATTATGGCAGGTGTACTCATCATTAGCTTCATCATAAGTCATGTTCTCCCTTTTACTAATATCATTTTTAAAGCTTCTTTTTTTCCACTTCTCATATGTCTGTGGCTTTATGTAATATTTTTGATTTTTACTTTCTAATGATAAGTAATTTTCTTCACTCTCGTATCCAGAATCGGCGATTACATTCTTATATTTTATATTAAAATTTTCTTCAATATTATTAAGAAATGGTATTAATGTTGTAGTATCATTTCTATCTTGAAAAATACCAACAGCTGTAATATACTCACTTTCAACACCAATCTGTACATTGTAACCAGGCTTTAATTGAGAATTTCTCATATGATCATCTTTCATATGCATAAAAGTTGCATCATTATCTGTTTTTGAAAAACTATTTCTATTCTCAAAGACTTTATTGCATTTCTCATAATTCTCCTGGCGGACGCGATAGCTTTCTAATTCTTCTATATATTTCTGTATATTTGTTTTTCTTTTACCTTTCCCATAAACAAAATTTATGTCTTTAGAAAATCTTAGTTCACTTAAAAACTCTAAAACTGACTCTATGCTTGTTATCATATTTTCTTTATCTATTTTGAAGTTACAAATAAATTCATTATTTATTTTAGCCATCAGAAGCTCTAATTTACTTAAGAGTTTTATGGAGTTTTTATTTATAGCTTTTCTCCATACAAAAGTATAGCGGTTAGCGTTAGCTTCTATTTTAGTGCCATCTATAAATATATTTTCGTATTCAATTTCATTTATATCTTTTAACTTCTTAACTAATTGATAGAATAAGCTTTCTAAGCAACTAGCTAAATACTTACTTCTGAATCTAGAAATAGTACTATGATCTGGTGCTTTATATCCTTGTAGCAACCACATAAAGTTAATATCTCGACGGCAAGCCCTTTCAATAGCTCTGCTCGAATATATATTATTCATATAGGCATATGTTAATACTTTAAATAGAATTTTAGGTTCAATTGCAAAATTTCTTCCTACG
>JAQCTH010000048.1:0-6786 GCA_027686065.1 Clostridiaceae bacterium AF10-41 | reverse complement strand
GCGAGTCTTTGACTCGCTTTTTTTCATTTTATGATAAAAAAATAAGCTGCCGCACAACTTTAGTTGTGCAACAGCCCCTTTATTAATGTTACTTAAGAAATATTGATAACACTATATAAAATGCAGGTGCTAGAAAAACTGTCATTATTCCAGCTATGCCAATGGATAGAGAACTCATAGCACCTTCTGTTTCACCAAGTTCTAATGCTTTTGTTGTTCCTACTGCATGAGCAGCAGTTCCTAATGAAATTCCAATTGCAACTCTTTCATTAATTTTAAATAATTTACATAAAATAGGTCCAATTATAGCACCAATTATTCCAGATAAGATTATAGCAAGTACTGTTATTGGAGCTAATCCACCAAGTTGATTTGTAATTTCGATTCCTATAGGTGTAGTAACAGATTTAGAAAGTAAAGATACAGTTATAAGCTTATCAAGCTTAAATATATATCCAAATAATACTACAGAAAATATGCCCACACTACTACCTAATAATATACCTATAAATATTGGTATTAAATGTTGTTTTAATAATTGTAACTGCTTATATAAGGGAACAGCCAAAACAACAGTTGCAGGACCTAAAAACATATTTATAAATTGTCCGCCTTTATTATAAACATCAAAATCCACTTTAAATAATATCAGAAATCCAATTATTAATATAATAGAAATCAATAGAGGATTAAATAGTGGAAATTTAGTTTTTTTATAAATAAAAAGTCCAACTTCGAATGCTATTAGTGAAATAACTATTCCAAATAAAATATTTCCAGTTAAAATATCCATTACTTCGATTCATACTCCTTCTTAGTTTTTCTTTTTTGAAGATTCATAACAATTTGAACTGTTAATCCAGTGACCACGATAACTATAGATGTTGTAATAATGCAAAGAAGTATTATTAGTATTAAGCTATCTTTAATGGAATCAAAAGATGTTAGTAAACCTACCCCCGCAGGAACAAAGAAAAAAGCCAGATGATCTAAGAAAAAATTAGATACGGTTTCTACTTTTTCGACTTTTACAATATTACAGCATAATAAAATTAATAATATAATCATACCCAATATATTTCCTGGTATAGGTAAAGAAAGTCCTTTTGAAATAAGTTCTCCAAGTAAGTAAATGCCCAAAATTATTAGAGCTTCCCTAAAAATTTTCATTTTCAAACCTCCTTAAACTATCCAACTAATAATTTATCACTATTAAATAAAGATGTAAATGAAATAATAAAATTTACAAGAAGGGTTTTCAGTATTTAATTTTTGAAAAAATACATAATATCGATAATTTAAATTAAAAAATCTTATTTTTTAACAAAATATGTTGTGGTGTCATATTATAAATCATAGTATAGATTAACAAAATAAGGAGGTTTAAATGAAAAGTAAATTAATAAAAATAGCATCAGTAATAGCCTTAATAGGAATTACAAGCTTTAGTTTTATATCATGCAAAAAAAATAATGAAAGTTCTAAAAACGAATTAACCAAAGTTAGATTAAATGAAGTAGTTCGTTCAGTTTTTTATGCACCTATGTATGTAGCTATAAATGAAGGGCTGTTTGAAGAAGAAGGAATAGAGATAGACTTATCAACAGGGCAAGGTGCAGATGCAACATATTCTTATACACAACAGAGGTGAAACATTGAAATTACTATATTTTAGTATAATAAATAAATTTGTTTTTTGAAACATAAATATTAATCCGTTAGAAGATTATGGTATAATTACTTTATAATAGTAAGATGTTAGAATAATCTTATAATAATTTAAGGGGCAAATAGAAATGAAAAAAGTATATAACTTATTATTTATTTTACATGTATTTGTAGGAGTAGGAGCTATGGCAGGGGGAAGTATGGCTATTCTTAATCCTATAGAACCAGGTGGAGTGCCAACGGACATGTTAAAAAATTCACCTTTCACTAATTTTCTTATACCAGGAATTATTTTATTAACAGTAATTGGACTTGGAAATATACTTAGTGCTGTGACTATGCATTTTAAATCTAAATATCAGGGTTATATAAGTAGTACTTTTAGCTGGGCCTTAGTAATATGGATTATTGTTCAATGTATAATGCTTAGATCAATTGTTCATTTACACGTTATATTTTTTATAATAGGATTGGTACAAGCTTTTTTATCAACTCTTATACTGTTAAAACAACAATTATTTCCGACTAATATTATTTTGAAGATTATAACAAATTTAGAAAGTAAGTTTCCTGAAAATAGTGTCATAAAGAAAATAGCTAAATTAGAGAATAAATTTTATAGATAGTGGTTTAATAATAGCATTCAATATATTACTTCTATTAGAAAATAGAAATTGTGGAGGAAGAAATGAAAAAATTTATTATACCTATTATAACTATTATTTTAATTCTTACCAATACTCGATATGTACAAGCTGATATGGGACCTAAACCTAGCCTAAAGATTATAGTTAAAAATGCGCCAGAAGAAGAATATTATTTAGATTTGTTAGTTGATTATCCAGCAGATAATGGATATATTTGGCTGGATGAGAGTAGATATGATTCAGAAAAATTACAAATTCTGAGTAATTATAGAGATGGTAATTGGAGAGCTGCGAAAGTAACAGGAACAAGAGTACCATTAACAGGAGAGTTAATAGGGATATCTAATAAAAATGAAATGATACACGATTTTGGATATGTTGGAGTTCCAGATATATTTCGAATTATCATTGTTACTTCTGATAATGAGATAGTCACCTCAGATATTATTGAAACAAATACTTTCAATTCAGTAGTATATTATGATTTTAAAAATAATGCATTAACCCAAAAGGCAATTATAGTTAATATAACTTTTCAATTCTTATTCGCTTGTATTTGTACTTTAATTATTGAAGGAATAATATTAAAGTTATTTAAGTTTAAATTAAAGGAAAACTATAAACCTTTTTTAATAATAAATATTGGGACTCAGTTATTTTTAAATTTGATAATAATAGCTATTACTTTGAAACATGGAGTATTAGGGGGATTTGGGATATATCTATTTTTAGAAATACCAATATTTGTATCAGAGACTATTTTATTTAGAAAATATTTAAGGCCTCAAAATAAGAAGCGTATAACTTTATATTCTTTATGCGCTAATACAGTTAGCTTTATTGTTGGTATATTGTTAATTCTATAAAGTTAGCTTTAATAAATAGCTAGCTGTTGATGGGAATAAAACAGGTCAATCTACTGACCTGTTTTTAATCATGACTGGTAGACTACAGCCTTATTTTAAATTTAATTTGCTTTGTATCACTATTATAAGTAAAGTACTCAACTAAATTTTTTATCATATTTCTTTTTATTTCAACATCATCTATAAAATCAATAGTGTTTTTAAATAAATTTAAGCTTTCTATGAAGGCTTTTTTATTTTCTGTTTCATCTTCAACAATGAAGGATTTTATAGATAAATCATTTATGTTTTTTTCAATAACTTCGTTATCATTTTTTAAAGTCTTAATTTCACTTTGAATAGCTTTAAGAATATCAATATCATCAAGTAAAGCTATCTTTTTTATAAGTCCAGAGATAATTTTATTATTTTCATTTAAAGATTTATTTAATAGATTTTTTTCTTTTTCAATACTTGCAGCGTTAATAGAATTTGATTTACTTTTAAAATTATCAAGCATTTTTATATTAAAGTTTTTTAATAGATCTATTACAAAAGCTTCAGCTTTATCTGAATTTAACATTCTGCAAGTACATCTTTTAGATGCTCTATTTTTAAGCTCACATCTATAATATCTTTCATATTTATTGTTCTTAGGATTATTTCTACTCCAGGAGCACATAGAAGAACCACAATGTTCACATTTTAATAATCCTGATAATAAAAACTTATTACCAGTACCAGATTTATTATTAGATTTTTTTCTTACAGCATCTAATATTTGCTGACATTGTATCCATTTATCAGAAGGAATTACCCCTAAATGGCCTCCAGTTGAAATTATCCATTGATCCATAGAATTATCCTTCCTACCATTTTTACGCTTGTTATAAGCCATAATACCATTACTAGAATTAGCATTGCCTTCAATGGTAGAGCCTTTAGATTTAAAATATTCAAAAGCTTTTTTATCAGCAGTACAATACACAGGATTAGTTAATATCTGTAATACTGAATTACGGCTAAAATCACCACCATTTTTTCCTTTAATGCTATTAGTACATAGATAACGAGCAATAGGGCTGCAACTATGTTTCTCAATATACATATCATAAATAAGTTTTACTATTTCAATTTCTTCATCTATAACTTCAAGAGAATACATTTTCTTTTTATGGCCATTACTTTCATAGGTAATAGGAATAGATTTAAAACCTAATGGGCAAGTACCACCTAGCCATCTACCAGTTTTAGAAAGTTCAAGCATATTATCTCTTATTCTTTCAGCAATAGTTTCACGCTCCATTTGAGCAAAAGTTGCAGATATATTAATCATAGCTCTACCCATAACAGAAGTTGTATCAAATTGTTCAGTTATAGAAATAAAGTTTACATTATTTTCTTCTAAAATTTTAAGAGTAGAAGTAAAGTCAGCTACATTTCTTGAAATTCTATCAAGCTTATAGCAAACTAAATAATTAAATCTTCTCTTTTTAACATCTTTAATTAATTTTTGAAACTCAGGTCTATTAATATTTCCACCACTAAAGCCTTCATCTTGATATATAATAAACTCAATATTGTCTTCTAGGTGAAGATTAGAAAAATACTTTTTACATAATTCTATTTGGTTATTAATAGATTCACCTTTTTCTGATAATCTAGATTTTCTAACATATATTGCAGCTCTAATTTTAATCACCCCTTTGTATATACTATTCACTAAAACTCTTAAAAATTAAATTGATGTTGGTTAAACTATAAAGGTTAATTAATTTATTAGAACTACACAGTACACTGGTTATATTGTATTTCTTTATTCATAAAATCTTCTTTTATAGACTTGTACTTATTTTCATCATGAACTATGGATAAGCTTATTTAATTGGAAGAAGTATATAAGCCTATTAAAATCCTATAAAGACTTAATAGGAGTAACCAATAATTTTTATAAAAATATACTAGATTAGAAATAGTTTTAAGGAGTATAGATTATGGCCTGTAGTAAAGAGTTTAAAAGTGACAAAAGTGATTTAACAGCTATTTGTTTAAATTACCCAAGCACAGAAGAAGAACTTGAAGCTTTAAGTGATAGATATTACAAGTCTATGATAGAAGGTTTAGAAAAGCAATACGGTCCAAACTGGGGCACAATTATTATGCAAAAGATTAAGGCCGTAGATAAAGATTTTAAATAGCGTTATAAGAAAAATATAGATTAAATATTTTAAAATGTTTGATAAATTGTCCTTGGACTCTAAAATATATGGGAAATAATATTACTAAACAAACTGAGGGGTGAACAAAGTTAAATTATTAACTCGGTATCTTCATATTTAATGTCACAACAATAAAAAACAAATAATTACTTAAAACACTGCATTATTCATAATTGAGTTTTGTAGTGTTTTTACGTCGTAATACAAATATATTAGACAATTTGATAATATAGCGAACTAATTAAGAAAGTATGATCTTTTAAAATTGAATAGTACAGTATTTACAAGATATGTTATAATTGTTTTGTAATAGTAAAAAGAGGTGGAATAATGGAGAATAAGAGAATGAAATCTATTTTAATAAAGATTTCATTTATAACTGGGATTATATTACTGACATGCTTTTTTGGAGGTTTAGTTTATTTACGTTATGATTATTATACTAACTATAGTCCTTACGCTTCAACACCATTATCTGTTTATAACATAATTCATGGCATAATATTTTTAATACCAAGTATTATATGCTTTGTTATAGCAATGCTATTAAATTCAGAAACAAAAAAATAAAATCATTCTAGGCTAATTATGATTCTTATAATATGAAAACAAAATATGTTATAATAATATTAAATTTTAATTATATAAATTAAAATTAGTTATAATGATTACCAGTAAAACAGAATCTAATGTATATGATTAAGAAAGCATTGTGAAAAGGAGAATAAGAATGAATGGTTTTTTATTATTGATACCATTCTTACTAATAAGGTTTGGAATCCCATCAATCTTAAACAAAAGTTCTATACAGCGTGCAGCTCATTTTCCACCAATGGTTAGGTATGAAAAATTAGCATATTTAGTATATCAAATTTCAAATGTTGTAATAGTTGTATATTTATGTTTTCTTATAGTTAAAATAGATTTTTCCTGGCAATTTTATTTAGGATTAATCAGCTATTTGCTTGGATTAATCTTGTGTATAATTTCAATTACTAACTTTGCGATGCCTTCAAATATTGGGTTAAACACTGATGGTGTTTATAAGTTTTCCCGTAATCCTATGTATCTATCATATTTTGTATGTTTTATAGGATGTGCTATGTTGACACAATCACCAAAATTTGGTGCAATAGTTTTAATATTCCAATTTTCTTCACATTGGATTATTCTCTCAGAGGAAAGATGGTGTATTGAAAGATTTGGAGAAACATACAAGAAATATATGGAAAAGGTTAGAAGATATATTTGATGTTTCATATATTATTTGATAAATTCCAGTTTGTTAATTATATGCTTGAAGTGTTAAGGAGAAAAAAACTAAAAATATTATTAAAATACCGTATTATTCAATAAAATGTACTCCTTGTAAAGGACATTATGAAAAAGACCGTGCTAAGTTAAGGA
>JAQCTH010000047.1:8353-30499 GCA_027686065.1 Clostridiaceae bacterium AF10-41 | reverse complement strand
AGATTTAATAGTAAAATTATATATTACATAAAATGATACTTATATAAAAATAATTTTAGATTATATTTGTTATGTGATTAATAATAAATTAAAATAGAGTATAGAGAATCTATATTATAATATATAAAAAGTTTATAAAAAGTAATGTTATTAAATTTATATATAGCTAGAATGGTTCATATAAATTATTATATTAGAACAGGACTGCTTTTAGGAAGGTAAAATCTATGAAAATATGTTATTTATCAGATATTAATAGTTATCATACTCATAAATGGTGTAGATATTTTATTTCAAAAGGTCATGAAGTACATGTAATAACACTTAATAATGGGACACTCTCAGGTGTAAATGTACATTCATTAGACTTAAATAGTAATCTTTCAAAGAAGGATGGGAGCTTTTATAAATTATCTTATCTAAAAAGAATAAATAGAATAAAAGATATAGTAAATCAAGTAAAACCTGATATTCTTCATGCTCATTATGCATCAAGTTATGGATTACTTGGAGCTTTGTGCAATTATCATCCATATATACTATCATTATGGGGAAGCGATATACTATTATTTCCTAAGGAGGGATTAGTTCAAAAAAATATAATAAAGTATAATTTAAAGAAGGCTGATAAGATTCTTTCAACATCTAGATATATGAGAGATGAAGCTAATATTTATACTAAAAAGGATATTGATATTACGCCTTTTGGCATAGATGTTGAATTATTTAGAAATAGAGAAATACGAAAAAATGATGAAATAATAATAGGAATAGTGAAATCATTAGAAAAGATATATGGAATTGAGTATTTAATACAAGCTTTTTCTAATATAATAAGGAAATATCCAGAAAAGGCAATTAGACTTGAGATTGTAGGTGAAGGTACACAGAAAAATTCATTAAAAAATCTTGTACATAAATTGAAGTCTGAGGAAAGTATTAAATTTTTAGGAAGTATGACACAAGAAAAAGTGGCTGATTTTTATAATAAAATACATATAGCAGTATTTCCATCTATATCGGAAAGTTTTGGAGTATCTGTTTTAGAAGCTCAAGCTTGTGGAGTACCTGTTATAGTTTCGGATATAAAAGCATTTGAAGAAACTACGATTATTGGGGAAAGTTCTTTAGTGTGTAAAGTGAAAAATTCAAGCTCCATAGAGCTTGAACTAGAGAAATTGATACAAGATAAAGAATTAAGAGAAAATATGGGAAATATAGGAAGTGTATTTGTTAGAGATAATTTCGATCAAAATAATATATTTATAGAGATTGAAGATTTATATAAGACTATAAAGAAATAATTATATTAAAATGGAGCTGAATATAACTTTTTAAATTATATTCAGCTCCATGAGTATTATCCCCTAGGAATAAATCCAATCTTTTTTTGCATTTTTCTAAGTGTTTTCATTGAGATATAGTTTGCTTTTTCAGCACCTAATTTATATATTTCTTCTAATGATTTTTTATCTTTAAGAATTTCATTAACCTTATTTTGAATTGGTTCTAATTCATTCACTATGGCATCAGCTACATCTTTCTTTAAATCAGCATAGCCCTTATCTTTATAATAGGTCACAAGGTCTTGTGGATTTGAACCGTTTATTGCAATTAGAAGATCAAGTAAATTCTTAACACCTGGTTGATCATCAGAGTAATTTATAATCCCAAGGCTATCAGTAACAGCTCTAGAAACCTTCTTTCTTATTACTTCAGGTGGATCCATAATTAAGATATATGCATTTGGATTGTCATCTGATTTAGACATCTTTTTAGTTGGCTCTTGAAGACTCATAACTTTAGCACCAACCTTTGGAATATATGGATCTGGAATCTTAAATGTTGGACTATAAGTATTATTAAATCTGTTAGCAATATCTCTAGCTATTTCTAAATGCTGCTTTTGATCTTGACCCACAGGTACTAAATCTGTATTATATAAAAGAATATCAGCGGCCATTAATACAGGGTAAGTAAATAGTCCAGCTACTATTGAATCTCCATATCTTTGAGATTTATCTTTATATTGAGTCATTCTACTAAGTTCACCCATATAAGAATTACATGTTAAAAGCCATGCACATTCACTGTGAGCAGGAACATGTGATTGAATAAATAAAGTATTCTTTTCAGGAACTATACCTGCTGCTATATATATTGCAAGAACCTCAAGAGTTCGTTGTCTTAAATCCTTTGGCTCTTGTTTAACAGTTATTGCATGTAAATCTACTACGCAAAAATAACAATCAAATTCATCTTGAAGAGCCACCCAATTTTTTATTGCTCCTAAATAATTTCCTAAAGTTAATTGACCAGAAGGTTGTATTCCACTAAAAATAACCTTCTTCTTATCTATATTATTTTCCAATTAAAGCACTCCTTTCATTTGTGCATACTAACATATAAGACTATAGTTATACAATTAATTATAAATTTGGAAAATTACCATGTCAACAAGGAATAAGACTATAGATCGGTATTTATGAGTAGTATATAAAATATATGATTAAATTTAGCTTATACAAGATTAATATATAAGTTTAGATTTGATTATTTCAATTTAGCATTAGTCAATGAATCAGAATTAAGAGGTACAAAGAATATGAAATCAAATAAGAGGAAAAGTATGAATTTAGATTTATGTATAAATAAGTATTCTAAATAAAAGGTATGGGATATTAAGCTCAATAATTTATGAGAGGGAGTAATCTTAAACTAACAATAATTGAACTATAAAAAATATATAATTTAAAATGTTTTTTATTAACCTCAAAGTTATCATAAAATAAAGTTATCTTATAAGATATTCTTTCAAAGTACGTAGATAATAAATTTAAGCCTTAGCATAAAAAATATCTACTACTAATAATAAAATGGCCGCAAGCAATATTATATTTATTGACCAAATTGAATATTTAAATATTAAAGCAAATAATCCTAATAAAACAGATATTGTAAAAAACATCTTTATTAATTTCATTAAAAAAATCCTCCTTTGAAAAATATTAGCTGCAGATAATAGTTTGTGTAGATTTAAAGAAAAAATACTTATAAAATATCGGACTTCTTATAATTTGACAAAAATGAAAGAAAGACTAATCAAATTAATGATTAGTCTTTTAAAACAGAAACTATCTTCTGTTATTTTGTGCTTTTCTAGCTCTTCTACAATCAGGGCATCTTACTGGTTCATTATCAAATCCCTTTTCCTTGTAGAATTCTTGTTCTCCAACTGTGAAAACAAATTCCTTTCCACAATCTTTACAAATAATTTTTTTATCTTCCATTTTAAAATCCTCCTTAAAATTCATAAGGACAAACTTGATAATTTCTTCCTTAAGGTGAAAAATGAACTTTAAGGGGAGAGAATATATCGAAATTTTTCCTAATCATTTAAATTTTCAAAATAATTATACCACAAAATAATATTATTTCAAGAGAATATAATAAAAAAATCATATTATTTTGAAATTTCTAATTATTTAGAATTTTTCACTGAGTTTTTCCTCGGTTTATATCTTAGATAATATGATGAAAATACTATAAGTGGTAATAAAACAAAACTGAATAAGTTAAGTATTTGCAGATATTTCAAAGCATCATAAAGCAGGTAATTATTCATTCCTAAGAAATTAGAAAAAACAAATATTAAAAATGTATATATTCCAATAAAAATACGTTTGTGTTTAATATATTTTTCGCAAATTAATAAAATGCTATAGGTTGATAATACATATTTAACAAAAAATCCAATTACAGTTTGAATCAAGAAAAATAATTCTCCAAATTCTATGAATCCACCAAATTCTATCCTTTGCCCAAGTATAAATTCAGGATAAAATATATTAGAAGCTCTTAGTGGACCAAAGGCGGTTATTACACCTACAAAAGAAATAATAATAAATACAGCACAAATAATACCTGCGTAAAGAGTATGTATTCTAATATGCTCAACTTTATCAATGAATTTTAAAAATGGAATAGCTATCATAAATGAGGAAAACCCACCTAAAATAAGTAAAGTTGAAATAACGAAGCCATAAGAAATATTACTACCAAGTACAGGAAGCAAATTATTTATGTCTTTATAACTTTGAGCGAGAGCAAAGAAGATAATTCCATTTATTATTATTATAAATACGCTAACTAAAACAAATATTAATATAGTACGTAATCTTTTATTAAAGATGAAAAGCGATGGAAGTAAAAAAAATGCCAAGGCATACCAAACAGGAGTCTCAAGAAATAATGTAGAATGTAATACATTAGCTTCTAGAGCACCAGCTTCAATTGCATTTATAAATAAAGTAAGTATAAATATAAGCATTATAATAAAACTTAATGCTTTTGGCATAGAATGTTCAAATATATAATTTATATCAAAGGTTTTAGTAATTTTGCAAATATTGACTATATACATTAAAAAAACAACAAATAGTATGGAAGCTATTAAGGACGCAAGCCAGGTATCTCTTCCCCCTATATCTATGAAAATTGATGGATATGTTTTTAGTGATATGATTACTACACCAATTATAAATAATATAAAATGTTTACTAGAAATTTTATTCATATTTACCACCCTTCTAAAGTTAATGGGAAAAGTGAAAAAGGGAAAGAATGAAAAATTATTGAAATAATTTAGCTTTGCCAAATTAAGGACTTAATTAATAAAAAACTCCAAAGAGTTTTTTATTAATTCGCTCACTTTTTAAATCTTTCACTTTTTTCACTCTTTTTAGTATTAGCAAAAAAATGAATATTAAACAATTTTTCAGCAAATAATACAATCAGGTGATGTATATGAATAATTTAGAATATATAAAAGAGAAAATGAAAAACTCTTTTGATGTTAAATATAGACCAGTTCAAACGGTTTTAGGTAAAGCAACAGTAGTATTTATTGATGATCTATGCAATATGCAGATGATAAGCGAATATGTCGTTCTACCATTGAGAGGTTTTGGCGAACTTAATCCAAATGGAGGAAAAATAACCTCTATTAAAGAAGTAATAGAAAATGCATTAAATATAGGAGCAACTGATATTGCTAAAGATAAAGATGATGCAATAATGCATATATTATCTGGTGATCCGGTAATAGTCTTTGATGATTTTCAAGAAATAATATATGTAGAAACCAAAGGATTTCCAGTAAGAGGAGTTGGAATCCCTGAAACAGAATCAGTTTTAAAAGGACCAAGAGAAGGATTTAATGAATTAATAGTACATAATGTTGCGTTAATAAGAAAAAGAATAAAAAATCCTAATTTAAAATTTGAAGCAATAGTAGTAGGTGAAGAATCAAATACCTCAGTAGCTGTATGTTATTTAGATGGTGTTGCACCAGAAGAATTAGTTAATAATATAAAAGAAAAAGTGAAAAATCTTGACTTAAGATTTATATTTGATACCAACTATATAGAAGATGAACTTAAAAGTCAAAAAAGTCTTTTTGATACAGTAGGATATACTGAAAAACCAGATGAGATTGGTGCAAAACTATTAGAAGGAAGAGTTGCTATAATTGTTGATGGAACCTCCTTTGTAATAACCGTACCATACTTTTTTTTAGAAAACTTTCAAATGCCAGATGATTATTATTTAAATAAATATCATACAAATTTTAATAGAATATTAAGATGGTGTGCTTTTTTTGTTGCAACAATGGTACCAGGAATCTATGTGGCAATAATAACTTATCATTTTTCTACTATACCATCACTATTTATGTTTAGGCTTGCGGTATCTAGAGCAGGAGTTCCCTTTCCAACATTTGTTGAAGTTATATTAATGATGCTTGCATTTCAATTTATAAAAGAAGCAGGGTTAAGACTTCCACAACCAATAGGAGGAGCAATGAGTATAGTTTCAGGGTTGATTTTAGGTGAAGCTGCTGTAGGAGCTGGTATAGCATCAAGAATAACTATAATAGTAGTTGCATTAAGTACCTTATCATATTTTTTAATTCCCAAATTATATGGAGCATTATCATTTTGGTCACTAGTATTAGTTGCATTTTCAGCAGCTTTTGGAATACCTGGATTTTTATGTGGGTCTTTATTACTATTAATTCAATTAGCAGAATTAGATTCAGTAGGATATCAATTCCTATTTCCAATTGGAAGTATTAATGAGTATAGGTTTAAGGATGTTGTGCTTAGAGGAAACTTAGAAAAAATTTCAAAAAGCTTTATTAAAAAGGGGGATGAAAAATGAAGTTCAAGAGGTTAAGCAAAATTATAACAGTGTTTTTTATCCCCTTTTTCTTAGTAGGATGTTTTAATTATAGAGATATAAACAAAGTAAGTTTTGCTACAAGTGTTATATTTGATACAGATGATTTTGGAAGAGCAATAGTTTATGTAGATTGTGTAAAACCCTATAGAAGCACTAATGAAAGCTCAGATAAAGGAAAGAGGATAATCTATAGAGGTATAGGGAAAACAGCTTTAGAAGCCTTAAGAGACGTAAATTTGGCATCAAGTTTTGAATTGAATTACTCTCAAAATAGAGCATATATTTTTACAGAAAATGCTGCAAGGGATGGTATAAAAAGATACATAGACCTAATAAATAATAGTCAAGAGTTTCAAATTAAACCAGACATGTTTGTCTATTTTGGAGAAGTTAAGGACTTATTAAAAATAACTTCAAGTGATGAAGAATATTTAGGGCTATATTTAGAAGAATTAGTACATAAAAACAAAAGAAATCCAAGAGCTATGAGAGCTAATATGAATGACTACCTAAATAATTCAGTA
Organism: Clostridiaceae bacterium AF10-41; assembly: GCA_027686065.1. GTDB lineage: Bacteria > Bacillota > Clostridia > Clostridiales > Clostridiaceae > Clostridium. The sequence goes on along the minus strand of JAQCTH010000047.1, from coordinate 23,732 downwards.
ACAGCTAGTGATACATATATAGTTGGAGTTATTGAAATAAGAGAAGATGCCTTAGATAAAAAAATTGAAATTGGTGGAGGCGCAATAATAAAAGATAATATATTAGTAGAAAGAATTGATGCAAAGGATGCAATGAGCTATAACTTACTTATGAATAATATAAGAAGAGGAACTTTAGAAATGTCTAATCCTCAATCAGAACAAGGATTCATAACATTAGATATATTAGATAACAATACAGAAAGCAAAATTCAATATGATGGAGAAAATATTAAATTAATTAAAAATTTAGAAATGAAAGTGTCTGTGGCAGAAACACAAGGAAGGCTAATTGTTGATAAAGAGTTATTGAAATATATAAAAGAAGTTAAAGAAAAAGAAGTAGAAAGTTATATCAAAAATATATTTGCTGAATATAAAGAAAAGGAACTTGATATCTTTGAAATAGAAAGGCTTTTAGACATACATTACCCAAGGGTAGCAGTATATAATCCTATATCAAAAACTGACTTAGAAGTAAATGTGAACATAATAGTTGAAGGAACAGGATTAATAAAAGATAGCTTATAGATATTTTCATTATACTATAGTACAAATATTATAATGAAAACAATTTTGGATGTAAAAATCTATTGATATTAAAAGGAAAATAAAGTAATATTAACTTATAGATTGTCTGGATTCGATTCATACTATGTTAGATGAAATAGGGAGGGAGTATGGACGATTATAAAGTTAAGTATCAGCAACTTAAGTCAGAGTACGAAAGCTATCAGAAAATCACAGAAGAAAAAATACAGGAATTAAGTTCTGCTAATGTTCAATATGAAAAAAACCTCGATATGCTTTCTAATGTAATATTAATTAGCAATTATATAAATTCAAATTTAAGTAGTAAAAATATAATACCAATGATAAATGATATGATTATAGGAATTATAGGAGTTACTCAATCCACCATATATTTATTAGAAGATTTTAAATTTGTGATAAAAGCTACTAATGGAACAGAAGAAAGTATAGGGCTTACAGAGGAATGTAAAAAATACATAAGTAAGCATAAAACTTTTATTTTAAATTCAAAGGAGCCAATAATAGAAGACGAGTTAAATGGTATATTTATTCATTCAAGAATGGGTGTGCCAATTAAAGTTGGAGAAAATTTTATAGGTTATATTATAGTGGATCATACCCACTATAATTTTCTATCTGAATTTCATGAAATTTTCTTATCTTCAATAGCTAGTCAAATAGCAATTGCTTTAGAAAATTCTATTTTATATAAAAAGATAGAAAAAGCAGCACAATGTGATGCATTAATTGGAATTTATAATAGAAAGACATTTTATGAAATTATAGAAGAAAGATTAACTGATGATAAAATAGAAAAATATGCAATAGTTATGATTGACTTAGATAATTTTAAAAGGATTAATGATACTTTAGGACATCAATTTGGAGATAAAGTATTGATAGAAACTGCAAATTTAATTAGGAACATGCTATATCCAAAGGATATAATAGCAAGATATGGTGGAGAAGAAATAATATTATATATAGATTGTACTAACAGTAATCAAGAGGTATACGAGCGAATCGATAATATAAGGAAAGCTGTATCAAAAAACTTTATATCAAAAGAGGAACTCGGAGGCAATATTACCGCAAGCTTTGGCGTTGGTTTTTATCCATATGATGGAGAAAATCTAGAAGCTGTTATTAATTGTGCAGATAAATATCTTTATAAAGCAAAGCATGCAGGAAAAAATAAAGTAATGAGTTCTCATTTTTTTAGATAAAAAGATAGTGATGTAATAAAGAGCACTATCTTTTTATTTTTTAAAATATTCTGTAAATATTTTCAACTTAATAGAATATACATATATTAAGAGAATAAAAAAATTCTATTAAGGGGAGTGGATTCCAATGATTCAAGTCTTTTGTGCAAGGAGAGGGGCAGGTAAAACTAAAAGGTTAATAGAACTTGCCAATGAACATTCAAATAAAGCAAAAGGAGATTCAGTTTATATTGATGATGATGCAAGACGTATGATGCAACTTAGAGGTAGGATAAGGTTTATAAATACTAATGAACTTGGCGTAATAGATTGTGATAGCTTTTATGGTTTACTTTGTGGAGTTATATCTCAAAATTATGATGTAGAAAATATATATATAGATGCTTTATCGAGTATAGTCAATAGTATATCGGAATCAACGAGTCTATTTAGAAAATTAAAGGAATTCTCTCAAAGATACAATTTAAATTTATATATAAATTTAAATTGCGAATGTACTGATGAGCTACCAGATTGTATAAGGGAACACGTGGCTTAGAGAAGTAGGAAGAATGAAATAGTTAAAATTTTTATGAAAAATTAAGTAATTTATCGGGAGTGGATTATAGAATTTAAAGATTAAAGGTCTGGATAATTTATAACTGATACGTTATTAGAGAGTTAAGAAAAGCTTAAGTAGTTAAAGATTGTCTTAGATAAACCGGATTATAAGAATTAAGTTGTTAAATAAGTAAGTTTTATTTGAAATTTAAAGTTCAAATATTAAATAAAGGAATTCTAGCAATAATTCGTGAAATCTAAATTAATAAAAATTAAATGTCGAAGAAGTAGTAGGTAGGGGTAATTCTATTGTTAAGAATTACTCCTTTGTTTTATTTTGCGAAGCATTTTTCAGTTCACAGTTCACAAGGCACATTGCACAGTTGTTTTAATTTTTTCATTCTTTCATTTATAAATTGCTTTGCAATTTATATCATAACCTGTTCCCTGTTACTTTATTCCAAAAACTGTGAACTGTGAACTGTGCGCTGTGAACTATATAAATTGCTTCGCAATTTAAATCAATGGTTTTATAGTTGATAATATGTAAATAAAAAGATATACTATAATAAGTAAAAATAAATAGGAGGTTACGTAGAATGGCTAATGTTTTAGACGAGTTATTAGATCGTGGATACATAAAGCAATTCACTCATGAAGATGAAACAAGAGAATTGCTGGAAAAGGAGAAAATAACTTTTTATATAGGTTTTGATCCAACAGCTGATAGTTTACATGTTGGACATTTTATTGCGTTAATGTTCATGGCTCATATGCAAAAAGCAGGACATAGACCGATAGCGCTTCTTGGTGGTGGAACAGCAATGGTAGGAGATCCATCAGGAAAGACTGATATGAGAACAATGCTTACAAAAGAACAAATTCAACATAATGTGGATTCAATAAAAAAACAAATGGAAAGATTTATAGATTTTTCTGATGATAAAGCAATATTAGTTAACAATGCAGATTGGTTATTAAATTTAAATTATGTAGATTTCTTAAGAGAAGTTGGAGTTCACTTTTCAGTAAATAGAATGCTTACAGCAGAATGTTTTAAACAAAGATTGGAAAAAGGACTTTCTTTCTTAGAGTTTAATTATATGCTAATGCAAGGATACGATTTCTACGTACTAAATCAAAAGTATGGCTGTAAAATGCAATTAGGTGGAGATGACCAATGGTCAAATATGATTGCAGGTGTAGAATTAGTTAGAAGAAAGGCTCAAGCTCAATCAATGGCAATGACTTGTTCTTTATTAACTAATAGCCAAGGTCAAAAAATGGGAAAAACAGTGGGGGGAGCTTTATGGCTTGATCCAGATAAAACTTCACCATTTGATTTTTATCAATACTGGAGAAATGTAGATGATGCAGATGTAGAAAAATGCTTATCATTATTAACATTTGTTCCAATGGATGAAGTAAGAGAAATATGTTCTGTTGAAGGAGCAGCTATAAATGAAGCTAAAAAGCGTCTTGCTTTTGAAGTTACAAAACTAGTTCATGGAGAAGAAGAAGCAACTAAAGCTAAAAATGCTGCTGAAGCTTTATTCTCTGGTGGAGTTGACATGAGCAATGTTCCTACAGTAACAATAAGTAAAGAAAAATTAGGTGTAAGCTTATTAGATATAATGGCTGAAAATAAAATAGTTCCATCTAAAGCAGAAGGAAGAAGACTAATCCAACAAGGTGGCTTATCAATAAATGGAGAAAAAGTAACTGAAGTTACCAGAACTTTGGAAGAGTCAGATTTAGAAGATGGTTCAGCACTTCTTAAAAGAGGAAAGAAAAACTACAATAAGATAGTTGTAGAATAAATTAAATAATGATTAAAAAAGCTATTAATATAACCTTTATTTAAAGTTTAGGCTTTAGATAAGTATTAATATTAATAGCTTTTATATATGTTTAAAGAAGCAATTAATATAGTATAAGATTAAAAGTATATATTAATTGTGATTTTTTATTAAAGGCAGCTTTATGGTTGAAATTATTTCATCACCATTATCTAAGGTTATTATGCCATCATGGTCTTTTATTATTTCTTTGCATAAGTATAATCCCAGTCCTGTACTAGATAAATCAGATGAATCATTAGACTTAACAAAGGGTTCAAATATATGCTCAAATATATATTCTGGAATAGGAATAGATTCATTTATTACATCAATAATATAAAAATTATTACAAACATAAGAATTAAGAATTATTGTGGAATTTTCAATAGAGTATTTTATTGCATTATCAAGTAGATTTATCAAAACTTCTTTAATTTTGTTTGGCTTTATAGAAACATTGCCACTTTCTATAATAGAATATATTCTAAAATTATATTTTTCAGCTTTAATACTCATATCTGAACAAATGGCTTTAATCAAAGGTGCAATATCCATATTAATAAACTCATCATTTATAGAAGATAACCCCTTTGAAATATTTATTATTTCAAGAACTAGTTTATTTAATCGTTGGCTTTCAGAGTATATTCTATCAAGAGCTCGAGCTCTAAATTCTTCATCATCAACTATATTTTCTATCATCATTTCAGAATATCCAATAATAGATGTAAGAGGAGTTTTAAGTTCATGAGTAACAGTGTCAAAAAATATTTTTCTACTTAAGGCCAATTTTTCAACCTTTTCCTTTTCCTTTTCTATATCTAATATTTGTTCTTGAATTTTTGTTTTCATATTAATAAATTCTTTAGATAATATAGATATTTCATCATTTCCTTCTGTATTTATATTTATATCATAATTTCCTTCACTTAACTTTTTAGAAGCTGAAGTTAGTGTTTCTATAGGTTTAACTATTTTATTTGTAAGTCTATAGGAAATAGTAAATATAAAAATAATAAGAAATATTTCAATTAATGTTAAAGTGTTAGTGGCTTTTTTATAGTCAATAAGCAAAGGTGTGTAATCTTTAGTTAAATTTATTATTCCTAGATAAGATTTGTTTATTATTAAAGGATATGAAAGCACTCCAGTAAGAGAATTATTATTATATTTTATATTAACTATAGTTTTTCCATCCTTTACTTCATTAAGATTATTAGAAAATTCAATAGGGTTTTCTAATAAATTAGTAGCAATTGAATTACCATTAACATCGCATATTTGAATTTGACTTTCATAGTTTAATGAAATATATTCTATTAGATAATCAGCTTCTTGAACCAAAGCCTTATCTTTAAAGATATAATCTCGTATAGATAGAGTATATTTTATTGATTCTCTTGTACTTTTCATAACTTCTTTTAGTGAATTCGTAATTGAATCTTCCATACTACTTTTTAGAATTTTTCTAACAGAAATATTAAGAGATAGTCCGAGAAAAATCATAGTAATAGTTATTATTAAAGTGAACTTATATTTTAGTTTCATAATTTACCTCATAATGTATCCAACAGAAAATACTGTTTCAATTATTGATGCTTCATTAGGCGTGTCCAATTTACTTCTAAGCCTTCTTATATGAATGTCAACGGTTCTTACATCTCCATCATAAGAAAATTCCCAAACATTATCTATAAGTTGTTCCCTTGAAAAGACTTTATTTCTATTTTGGACAAAAAACTCTAAAAGTTCATATTCCTTAGGCTTAAGCTGAATGACTTTATCATTTTTTAAAACTGTTCTATTTTTAAAGTTAATCTTTATATATTTATTTATATTAATGAAGATAGTGTTAGATTCAGAAGAGGATTTTTCTATTCTTCTGAAAACAGCCTTTATTCTACTTAATACCTCTTTTATATGAAATGGCTTGGTTATATAATCATCAGCTCCAAGTTCTAGACCTAATACCTTGTCAACAACATCGTTTTTAGCTGTAAGGATTATTATGGGAATAGAGCATTTAGAACTTATATCTTTACATAAATCAAAGCCGCTTCCATCAGGTAAATTTAAGTCAAGTAAAATTAAATGCGGTAAATTTATATTTAAATACTCCTTAGCTTCTTTTAAAGTGAAAGTACTGTAAGAATTATATCCTTCAGATTTTAATGCGTAAAATAATATGTCATTTATAGATTTATCATCTTCAACAATAAGTATTTCATTAGCCATATAGTCTTCTCCTTTAATGTTATATATTTAATTATATGGAATAATTTACAATATTCAAGTGGACTTATATAAGTTTTGAGTGATTTAGAGCGAAATGAGATTATAGGCAAACTTATATAAGTCCACTTTCTTAATGATACTAGTTTAATTTTTAAGGTGTATATTGCCTATAGATAGAATATACAACATTATTTTTCAGTTCAATCCAACATAAAGTTCCTCTATTAGTTAATATAGTATTATCATCAATAACAAGATCTCCTATATCCATTGGATTTCTTAAATCTATATAATCTTTAAAGTTATCAAATGAGGCTATTAGATTTATAGAAGAATTGCCAGGATAATCACGATTTAAACCTAAAGTTTCAACAAAGTCGTGGTGCAATAATTGAAAACTACAGTCATTAGATAATTCATAGGTGGTTATTGTGCTATAGTCATTTTTTATATAGTAGCCATCCGGAAGATAGAATTCTTCAGTGCTTTCAATAATTGGAATATCTTTTTTATCTTTAAATGCCTCTTGTAAAGATAGATTTTTGGTTATATAGAAGCCAACTAAATCAACGTCAATATAAGTTTTACCATTGGTGGTATAGATATTTTCTATGCACCCTATTTGTTTATCATAAACAACTTGTGGAACAGTTAAAGTAACTTTTATCTTCCTGCCATATTCTTCATTAAAACCATAGTATTCAAAGGTTCCGCTATTACTTGTATCGACTTTAGCATAATCCCATTTTATAGGTAAAGTAATTGATTGATCATTTATTACTGCAGTTACGTTCTTAGGAAAATAATACTCGGAATTTTGTTCAACTTTATCATTAATATTAATTACATCAAATTTAGATGAGATTTCTTCAGATACTTTTTTCATATTTTCAGCATCTACATTATTAGAAATAGCAGTTTTAGTTATAAAATAAGCATCATCTAATCTATTTGCTTCTAAATAAATATCTTTAATTTCTAAATATAAGTCTTTATTTGATTTATCTAATTCAATGGCTTTATTGTAATAAGCGCTAGCTTCATCATATTTTTTATCATTAAGAAGCTTTGTTCCATTATTTATAAGTTCAGTTACTTCATTTTCTTCAACTAAAATTTCTTCTTCAGTATTATTGGAAACAGTTACCTTTTTGCTTGTGTCAGTACATGAAAAGAGTGAAATACTTAGCATTAAAAAAGTTGCAGTGATAGTCAGTTTTATAAATTTATTATTCATTATAGATTCTCCTTTAAGCTTATTATTATGGAAGATATTGTTCATAAATTTTAAAGATAGAACCATTCTTTATATCAACCCAAACAAGTAATATTCTTGCGTTATTATTCTTAGTATCGTTAAATGCTTTTAAAAAGTCGGTATAAGAAATATTTACTAATGTCCCTCTAGTTTCATAATTTTCAAGATTTATGGTTGCAGAACATAAAGAATATATACAATCATCAGATATAGGATAACTAGTAATAGCACTAGAGTTATTTCTTATCCAAACTGGGGCTGGCAAAAAATATTCTCCATTTTCATCAATTCCAGCTTTTCCATCTTTAATTGCTTCCTTAAGAGATTCTTCTCTGCCTAAATAAAATTCAACTAAATCTAAATTAATATATAATTGTCCATTTTCTTTATAAAAGTCTTTTACCCATCCTATTTGCTTATCATAAACATTTTCTAAAATAGTAATATTCATTATTACTTTTCGTCCATACTCCTCATTAAAACCTTCATATTTAAAGGTACCTAAATTTTCAGCATCAACAATTTCATTATCCCAGGTTATGGGAATTTGCACTGAGTTTCCAAGCAGCGTTATATTAGCATTTTTAGGTAGAGCATAATTGCTATATTGATATATTGAAGAAGTTAAGTTAATCACTTCAAACTTAGATGATATTTCTTTCAATAATAATTTCATGTTTTCAATATCGACATTATTGGATATTGCTGATTTAACAATGTTATAGGCTTCATCTAACTTATTTACAGATATATATTTGTCTTTTATTCTTAAATAGGTATCCTTATTTGTTTTATCAAGAGAGATAGCCTTGCTAAAATTTTCTTTAGCTTCTTCAAGTTTTCCTTCATCTAAAAGTTTTTCACCAGCTGTTATAGATTTTATGATTTCACTCTCTTCTAAGGAAATTTCATTTTCTGTATTTTCACTTAAAGTAATTTTTTTAGAAGTATTGCTACAAGATAAAAGAGTTACTGGAATACATATAATAATTAAAAATAATAATCTTTTTATAATAGATAAGTTCATTTTTTTAACCTCCAAATATTTCTATATTTTTATAGTACTCTTAAGAGATTTCTAAAGATAATAATAATATTTCCAACTTATTTCCAAAACTATTTCTATTAAGAAAGTCTCTTATACATTCGATATTATAAATAATATATAAGTGTTTACGGGGTGAAGATATGCCAGGAGTATTTAATGTAGGGAATAACTATAATATTAATAATAAAAGAATATCTAGTAAGTTAACCTTTGATACTGGTGAAAAGTTTTCTGGGAAGATAATAAAAAAAGAAGGAAGTAATGAAGCAACCATAAAATTAATAGATGGATGGGAATTTTCAGCAGAGATAGATGGAGATATGGACTCTTTAGACAAGGGATTACAAAGATTTCAAGTTGAGGGTTTTGAAGGCGGAAAGTTAAAATTAAAGGTTATCGGGAAAAATGTCAATGGAGAAGAAACTTCTCAAAGTGAATTAAAGGAAATACTTTCAAAATTAGGATTAAAAAAAGAAGATATTAAATTAGTAAAATCAATGATAAATTTTGAAATTCCACTTACTAAGGAAAATATAAAAGAAATTAAAGGGCTAATTCAGTTTTTAGACAAAATACAAGGAGATCCAAAAGAAATAGAGGAGTTTGCAAATAAATACTTAATGAGTAAAGGTATATCTCAAAATAGCGAAGAGGGAAGAAAAATAAATAATATTTTAAAGGAATTCTTAAGGGAATTTAAAACTTTATCCAAAGAAGATATTTTATTATTTTTTGAAAATGATATAGAATTTACTAAAGAGAATATAAAGGGATATAAGGATATATTTAAAGGAAAAGAAAATATATCAAAATTGCTTGAGGATATTTCAAACTCTATATCTAAATCTAAGGAAGAAATATTAAATAATGAAGTTATGTCAAATAGTGCAAAAGAGAAAGTTACACAAAAGTTAAGTGAAGAAAATTTAGATTTTAAAATGGATGGTAATATAAAAAAATCAGAGGTAGAAGAAGATTTGGGTGAAGCACTTACACCTAAATTAGATGTACAAGAAAATAATGAAAAAGAATCCAACACAAATAATAAATTAGCGAATGATGTATATCAAAAAAGAGATATATTATCTTCTAAAGTTAGCGTACTATCTTTATTAAGATCACTTTCAGGACAAAATGAGGACCTTATTAATATTTCTCTAAAAGATATATTAAATAATAGAAGGATGGAATTTACAAGCAATGAATTTGATAGAACTTTAAACTCTATAAATTCATTAAAACCAGAAGAATTTATATCTATGATTAAAGATACTATATTTCAATTTAATGAAATTGGAGCAAAGGATATTGTAGATGATTTTAATAATTATTTAAGTAAGAATAATAATGAAATTTTAGGAATAACAGAAGCCTTAGATTTAAGTAAGGTGGAATTAGAAAATGTTATTTCAAGAGTTATGGGAAAAGGTATAACTTTAACAGAAGAAGAGTTTTTTAAGTTAAAGGATATTATAAATTTGAAATATCAAGAAATTAGAGAATTAGAATTAAATAATACAGATAAAGGTATAAGTAAAGAGAGTTTAACTAGTTTAAATAATGATAGTAGTAGAATTTTACAAGCAGTTAATGGTAATAAGGAAGAAGTAAATCCAAATAATATATTAAGTAAAAATAACAATCTTCCAACAAAAAATTTAGTGGAATCCTCATTAAATAAAGGAGCAGAAGAAAATAAAGAAATAATTAAAGATATAATTTCTAATATAAAGGGGGATTCTATTGTTTCAGAAAAAGTGTTAGATATTATAAAAAACAATATAAATAATATAAAAATATTTAATAAAATAAGTTCAGAATATTATTATGCAGATATTCCTGTAAATATAAGGGAGAGAGAATACCCTTGTAAGATAATTGTAAAGGATAATAGAAAAGAAGGAAAAAGAATAGATAGTACAAATGTTAAAATGGTAATTACAATTGATACTAAAAATTTAGGCATAGTAGATGGATATCTGAAGGTTTTAGATAAAAAAATAGATATAAATTTAAAATGTGAAGAAAAATTTGTAAAGATAATAGATATAGCAAAGACTAAATTAGTCAATAATATTAAAGATTTAGGATTTTTAGTTGAAGTTAAAGTTTCGAAGAAAGAAGAAGAAGTATCATTAACAACGTGTAGAGAATTCTTTAACTCAGCATCAGGAATATCTATAGATAGGAGAGTTTAGTTAAAGACCCTAGGAGGAAATTATGAAATCAAGAAAGAAAGCGGCAGCGTTAAAATATGAAGAAAATCTGATGGCACCTACTATTACAGCAAGTGGAATAGGTCATATTGCAGATAAAATAATTGAAAAAGCTGAAGAAAATGATGTTCCAATAGTGTATAATAAAGAATTGACAGATTTGCTTTGCAATGTGGATATAGGAGATTATATACCTTCTGAGCTTTATGAAGCTGTAGCACATATTATAGCTTATGTTGCAGATTTAGATAAGCTATAGAAGAATATTAAGCATTTCAATGCCAAGAAATTTATGTCGGGAAGGTGAGTAAGTAAATGGCTTTATACGCTATTTCAGATCTTCATCTTGCTTTTACAACAGATAAACCTATGGATATATTTGGATCAAAATGGTTAAAGCATGATGAAAAAATAAAAGAAAACTGGATAAATAAAATTACAGATGAAGACATGGTTCTTATAGCAGGAGATATATCATGGTCAATGAGAGCAAATGAAAGCAAGGTTGACTTAGATTGGATAGATAAATTACCAGGGAAAAAGATTATATCAAAAGGAAATCATGATTATTGGTGGAGTGGAATATCAAAGCTTAATAATATGTATGAAAACACAAAGTTTCTTCAAAATAATTTTTATACATATGAAGACTATGCAATTTGTGGTTCCAGGGGCTGGATATTAGAAGGAAACGACAAATTCACAGAAAAAGATAAGAAAATATTTAATAGAGAACTTATAAGGTTAAGGCTTTCATTAGATAAAGCTAAAGAAGAGGGATATGAAAAAATAATAGTAATGATACATTATCCACCAATGAATGAAAAAAGAGAAGAATCAGCATTCACAGAACTATTTAAGGAATATAATGTAGAAAAAGTTATATATGGACATTTACATGGGCCTTCATTATCCAATGTAGTTAATGAAGAACATGAAGGGATAGAATATATAATGACATCTTGTGATTTTTTAAATTTTGATCCAAAGAGAATAGTATAGAAGATAGGGCTGCCCAATGGCAGCTCTTTTTATTTTCTAAATACTAGTTAAAAAACTAACAAATTTTTTTATATATGTGCTTAGAGTTATTGACATTCAATATCAATTGAGTATAATTATAGATATAGAAAATACTGTAAGGGGGAAATGATGTGACTATATACAATATGAAAGTTGGGCAATCTGGTATAGTTAAAGAAATATTAGGGGATCCTAGATTAGCAAAAAGGCTAATGGCTCTAGGCTGTGTGAAGGGGACACCGATAGAGATAAAATTAGTAGCACCTCTTGGAGATCCTATGTTAATATCTTTTAGAGGTTTTGATTTAGCAATTAGAAAAACAGACGCAAAAAATATATATTTGAATGTATAAGGAGTGGGGGATATGATAAATGCAGCATTAATAGGTAATCCTAATACAGGAAAAACCTCAGTGTTTAATGCTTTAACAGGTTCAAAACAATATGTAGGAAATTGGCCTGGAGTAACTATAGACAAAAAATACGGATTTATGAATAAGGATATAAAAATAGTCGATTTACCAGGTATATATGCTATGGATACTTATTCCAATGAAGAAAAAATAGCAAGAGCTTATTTAGAAAATGAAGATGTAGATGTAATAATTAATGTGGTTGATTCAACAAATTTAGAGAGAAATTTATACTTAACAACTCAATTAATGCAGTTTAATAAGCCAATAGTAATACTTCTAAATATGATAGATATAGCTAAAAAAAGAGGACTGGATATTGATTATAGCAAATTAGAAAAAGAATTTGGAGTTACTATATTACCTATATCAGCAAAAACAAAAGAAGGTTTAGATAATATAGAAGAAGTAATAAAGAAATCAAAAGAAATTACACCAAATTATACAATGTCTTTTAAAACAGAAAAAGAAGCATATTCATATATAGATGAAGCTATAAGTAAAAGTTCAAAAGGAAAAGGAAATTCTAAATATATAGGTGAAAAAATAGATAAACTAGTACTTAATCCAATTCTTGCTTACCCAATATTTTTATTAGCACTATTTTTAATTTTTAAATTTACATTCAGTTGGTTTGGACAACCTTTAGCAGATGGATTAGATGCTTTTGTGGCTGACACTTTTACACCTTTTGTAGAAGGATTATTGGAAAATTCCTCAATATGGTTTAGCTCTTTAATTCTAGATGGAGTTGTAGCAGGTGTTGGAGGAGTAATAGTATTCTTCCCAATAGTATTTGCTCTTTTCCTAGGAATATCATTCTTAGAAGATAGTGGATATATGTCAAGAGTTGCTTTCCTTATGGATAGAATCATGAGGAAGATAGGATTATCAGGAAAAGCATTTATTCCTATAATAATGGGCTTTGGATGTTCTGCACCGGCTATAATGGCAACAAGAACATTAGAAAGTGAAAAAGATAGAAAAATGACTGCATTAATAGCGCCATTGGTATCTTGTGGAGCACGTTTACCGGTATATGCTTTATTTGCATCAATATTCTTTAGCACTAATCAAGAGTTAGTTGTAATGGGAATTTATCTTTTAGGAATAGTTATAGCCATTTTAGTTGGATTACTATTTAAAAATACATTATTTAAAAAAGATGAACAACCATTTATTCTAGAATTACCAGAATATAAACTTCCAAGTTTAAAAAGTATAATATTAAATGCTTGGGATAAATCAAAAGGATTTATAGTTAGAGCAGGAACATTAATTTTCGCAGTTTCAATAGTAGTATGGTTTTTAACTTACTTCAATATGAGTGGATATACAGATGAGATAAGTACAAGTTTCTTTGCAAAACTTGGAGGTGTAGTAGCTCCAATATTTAAGCCACTAGGATTTGGTACTTGGGAAGCAGGAGTATCAATATTAACTGGGCTTGCGGCAAAAGAAGTTATTATAGGAACTATGGAAATAGTTTATGGAGATTTAGCACTTATATTACCAACAATGTTTACAAGTATAACAGCTTTAACATTCTTAGTTTTCGTATCATTATATACTCCATGCTTTGCAGTTATTGGGGTTATGAGAAAAGAATACGGAAATAAAATGATGACTATATCAGTAGTATATCAATTTGTTTTAGCATGGGTAGGTGCATACTTATTTAGATTTATAGCCACACTTGTTACAGGTGGATTAACAACAAGTTATGTAATACAATTTTTAGTGTTTGTAGCAATAGTTGCATTAGCAATTTTAATGCTTATTAAGTATTTTGATAAGGATTCAGTAGGTGAGGCAGCTCATTTAACAAAATAAATATTAATGGGAATAGGCTATATTAATTGTAGTCTATTTTTTATGCTTTAATAAATTATAAAAAGTTTAGCATGTAAATAAATTTTATTGTGATAATAGTTACAATGTATAATAAAGTAAATATTGACAAAACTATAATTATATTATAATATCTAATTGATAATGAATATCAATATTAACAAATAAAGAGCAAAAAATAAATTTGATATAAAATCATTAATTATCAAAGAGGTGTTATATTATGAAAAAGGTTGAATTTTATAAAAGCTTACAAAGTATGGATGATAAAGAATCTATAAAAAAATTTTTAGTATATAATGGTTCTCTAGTAATAGCAGGTGTAAAACCTTCAGTTACTGTGACAATAAAAAAAACTCCAGAAAATACACATGGAAATTGGATAAAATATGGAAGAGATTTTTTGAGTGATATAAATTTAAAATCCATTTGTTTAAGGGAAGAAAAAAACGCCTCAATTATATTGGTATACAATGAAAATATACTTAAAGAACATATTTTGAAAAAAGAAAATATAGAATTTCTAAATAAATTAGGATATAAAAATGAAGACAGCATTAATGAATATGTTAAGCAATTAAAGGAAAGATATCAAGAGTTTAATTGTCCACACGAGCTAGGTATTTTCTTAGGAATCCCAATTGATGATGTAAAAGACTTTATGGAATGTAGTAGTAAAAGATGTTTAGGTTGTGGATATTGGAAAGTCTATAGTAATTATGAAGAGGCTAAGAGAGTTTTTAAAAATTATGATGAAATTAGAGAAAAAACTATGAAAAATATAATGAATGGAACTCCAATAGATAAAATAATTAGAAATATAAGTTTTTATAATTATAACCAAATATATATTTAAATAGAAGGAAGGAAGGTATAAATGAGTATAGTTGTAGTTGGGGGACATGATAGAATGAGTAGAGAATATCTTGATGTCTGTAAAAAATATAATTGCAAAGCAAAAATATTTACACAAATGAAAGCTGGACTTAATGATAAAATAGGGAGTCCAGATGTAATAATATTATTTACTAATGTAGTTTCTCATAAAATGGTTAGAAAGGCGAAAAAAGAAGCAGACAGGAAAAATATAAAAATAATAAATAATCATAATAGCACAGTTCACTCTTTAGAGGAAATAATAAGAAATATAATATA
>JAQCTH010000047.1:0-8343 GCA_027686065.1 Clostridiaceae bacterium AF10-41 | reverse complement strand
ATTTCACATATCCTATTTACCTTCACCAACTTATATTAAGAATTTAAATTAATAATGAATTAATTTATTAGTAAAAAATAATTGGTGAGGGAATTTAAAAACTTAGTTAAGTGGAGCAAACTATAATTGAGCTTGTTCCCTGTTACCTAAAAAACAACTGTGCCTTGTGAACTGTTAACTGAAAAATGCTTCGCAATTTATTACAACTATGAACTGTGAATTGTGTGCTGTGAACTGAAAAATGCTTGGCATTTTTACAATGTAAGTAATGAGATATACAATTATTTATTAAGTTAAATACTATTGAAATGGGAGATATTATTATGAAGTCGATAAAAAAATATACTTATATAACTATAGGATTGATTTCAATAGTATTGGGGGCTATAGGGGTAGTGCTTCCAATACTTCCAACCACTCCATTTTTACTATTAGCATCTTATTGTTTTGCAAAGGGATCTGATAGATTTAACTATTGGTTTATAGGGACGAAGTTATATAAAAATCACTTGGAATCATTTGTGAAGAAAAGAGCTATGACACTAAAAGAAAAAATAGGTATTTTAGTATTTGCAGATTTTATGTTAGCATTTCCACTAATATTGATAAATAACATATTTATAAAGATGGGGATAATATTAATTATAATATTTAAGTACTACTATTTCATTTTTAGAATAAAAACAATAAGATCGGAAGAGAAAACAACAGTATAAAGGTAAGTAGTATATAGTTTTCCTATTTGTTAAGTAAAAATTTGAGTTTTGTGACTTTGTTACAGTCAAAATAAGGAGATAAGAATATAATTATATCATAAATGAATAATATAATATTGGAGGAAATATAAATGAATAGTAATATAAGATTATATACAACTAATACTTGTCCTTGGTGTACTAAAGTGAAAAATTACTTAAGGAGTAATAATATAAACTATGAAGAAGTGAATGTAGGATTAAACAGAGCAGCAGCTATAGAGATGGTAAATAAAAGTGGACAAATGGGAGTACCAGTTTTGGATATAGATGGTAAAATTGTTGTTGGCTTTGATAAAAATAGAATTGATTCTATATTAGGATTATAAATTATAAATAATAAGTTATTATCAAATATATTGATAAATAAAAAAAGTAAGACTAAAATAAAATTAGTTTTACTTTTTTTTGTATAAAGAAGTATAAAACTTACAATTAGGAGAATATGATTATATCAATTCCTTAGTAAATATATTAAAAATTATAAGAGGTATCAATATGGATTTGAGAAAAGAATTAATGGTAAACTATCCTTTTTTACAAGAATTAGATGAAGACATATTAAATAAGTTTTTTGAGAAAATAACAATAAAAAATTATGAAGCTGGAGAAAGTATGTTTAATAATAAACAAAGTTGCATAGGGTTTTCCTTTATATTGGAAGGAAAAATAAGAGTGTATAAGATAGGGGATGATGGAAAGGAAATAACATTATATAGATTAGGTAGAGGTGATAATTGTTTTAATACCATATTATGTGCATTAACTGATTCAGAGGAAAAATCATTTTCAGAGGTTGAAGAAAATGCAATAATTGCTTTGCTTCCAATGGATTTTTCAAAAAGATATTTATTAGATAATAGCAGTTTCTTAAAATATATATTTAAAAATCTTTATGATAAATTTGAGAATGTAGTGGAAGGCTTAGAAAAAGTAACCTTTAATAGTATTGAAAATAGACTTATAAGTTATTTTGAAAAAAGGATGAAAGAAAATAATAATAGTAAAATAATATATACAACACACGAAAAAATAGCAGCGGATATAGGATCTTCAAGAGAAGTGGTCAGTAGGAGTTTAAAATCATTAGAAAAAAGGGGAATATTAGAACTTGGAAGAGGAAAAATTAAAATAAAAAACTGGAAATTTTAAAATAGCATTGACATTATAGTAGCAATATCTTAAAATTTGAATATAGTAATATTATTGACATATTAATAACAATTAATATACAATAAATATAATAAGTGAGAAGAGGTGATATCTTGGATAGTAATTATAAGCAATACGAAGATGTAGCAGAATTTTTAAAAGTTTTAGCTCATCCAGTTAGGCTTTGTATAGTAAAAAATCTTTTAGGAAAAGGTTCTTGCAATGTAACTTATATGCATAGTTGTTTAGGTATGCCTCAATCTACAATTTCTCAACATCTCCAAAAATTAAAGAGTGTAGGAATAATTAAGGGTGAAAGAAACGGGCTTGAAATAGTTTATGAAGTAGTAGATGAAAGAGCAGAAAAAATTATACAAGCTCTTATATAAAAGGTAATATTAAGATTATATAGTATTAGTTTAATTACTTAAAAGGTTAGAACAGCTTAAAGCTAGCTGTTCTTCAAATTTGAAATTAATATCGTATTATTTTAATATACTAATAAATGGATTCAATATAAAATTTTAAATAAAATAATATATCTAAATTTAGGAGGATTTCAATGAATAAAAAAGTTTTAATAGTTGGTGGAGTTGCAGGCGGAGCCTCTGCAGCAGCAAGACTTAGAAGATTAGATGAAAATATAGAGATAGTAATGTTTGAAAAGGGAGAATATATTTCTTTTGCAAACTGTGGACTTCCTTATTATGTTGGAGAAGTAATAAAAGAAAGAGATGCACTATTACTTCAAACACCTGAAAAAATGAAAAGCAGATTTAATATAGATGTAAGAATTAATAGTGAAGTTGTACAAATTAATACGGATGATAAAAAAGTAAAAGTAAAAAAATTAAATAATGAAGAATACGAAGAGAATTATGACTATTTAATTTTAGCACCAGGAGCTAAACCAATAAAACCTAATTTGCCAGGAATAGATAGTGATAAAATATTTACTGTTAGAAATGTTGCAGATATAGATAAAGTAAAAGCCCTTGTAGATTCTAAAGACACTAAATCTGCTGTTGTTATTGGTGGTGGATTTATAGGAATAGAAATGGCAGAGAATTTGAAGGAAAGAGGAATTGAAGTAACTTTAGTAGAAGCAGCACCACATGTTATGGCACCTTTTGATTCAGAATTTTCAAGTCTAATGGAAAAAGAGTTAAACTCAAATGATATAAGTATAATGTTGAATGAGAAAGTTAATGGATTTGAAGAAGTAGGTAAGCTAATAAAGGTTAGATTAGAAAGCGGAAAAGAAATATTGGTTGATATGGTTGTCTCAGCTATTGGAGTAACACCAGATACTATATTTATAAGAGATAGCGGTATAGAGCTTGGTGAAAGAGGACATATAGTAGTAGATGAGTATATGAGAACAAATAAAGAAGGGGTATATGCAGCAGGAGATGCGGTAATTGTAAAAGATTATGTAAATGGAAAAGAAGCATTTATACCACTTGCAGGACCAGCTAATAAGCAAGGAAGAATAATAGCTGACAATGTAGCAGGGCTAAACTCTGTATATAAAGGAACATTAGGGACATCAATAATAAAGATCTTTGATATGGTAGCAGCATCTACAGGAAATAATGAAAGAACTTTAAGTAGATATGGAATTAAATTTAATAAGGTATATCTTCATCCTATGAATCATGCTGGATATTATCCAGATGCAACACCTTTAACAATAAAGGTTATATATGACAGTGAAGGAAAAATTTTAGGAGCTCAAGCTCTAGGATATGAGGGTGTTGATAAATTTATAGATGTAATAGCAACATCAATTAAGTTTGGTGGAACAATGGAGGATTTAGCAGAGCTAGAACTTGCATATGCACCACCGTTTTTATCAGCAAAATCTCCTGCAAATATGGCTGGATTTATAGCTCAAAACCAAAACAGAGGATTAGTAGATGTTATAAACATAGAAGAGTTGGATAAATTTGATGAGTCAAAACAAATATTATTAGATACAAGAGATGCACAAGAAGTAGAACTTGGGAAAATAGCAAATTCAATAAATATACCTGTTAATGATTTAAGAGATAATTTAGATAAGTTGGATAAAGAAAAAGAAATTTTAATTTATTGTGCAGTAGGAATTAGAGGATATATAGCAGCAAGAATATTAAAAGCTAATGGATTTAAAGCTAGAAACTTAAATGGTGGGTATAAGTCTTATGTAAATTGGAATTATAAGGCTAAAGTGTTAGACAGAAAAAGTGATGATATAGATAATAGTGAGGAGAGGGATTCTGTAATGAGAGAAGTAGCTGCTGATAAAGTAAGAGAGTTGAATGCAACTGGGTTATCTTGTCCAGGGCCTCTAATGCAGGTAAAGGCAACCATGGATGATATGAGCGATGGAGAAGTTTTGAAAGTAAAGGTATCAGATGAGGGATTTTGCAGAGATATAGAGGCATGGACTAGGAAAACCAATAATAGGCTTATGAATTTAGACAAGAATAAAGGAATTATAGAAGCAACAATTATGAAATGCTCAGATCAAATTTTATCTGGAGCTGAAGTTTCTAATACTTGTACTACAGTTCCAAGTAAAAATGGTCAAACCATGGTTGTGTTTAGTGGTGACTTAGATAAAGCAATTGCTTCATTTATAATTGCCAACGGAGCAGCAACAATGGGAAAAAAGGTAACTATGTTCTTTACATTCTGGGGGTTAAATATTTTAAGAAAGCCTGAAAAAATAAAAGCACCTAAAAATATAATAGAAAAAGCTTTTGGAATGATGATGCCAAGAGGTAGTAAAAAACTTGGATTATCAAGAATGAATATGGGTGGAATGGGTGCTAAAATGATTAGAGGAGTCATGGAAAATAAAAATATCCAATCATTAGAAGAGTTAATGGATGCAGCTATAAAAAATGGTGTAGAAGTAGTAGCCTGCACAATGTCTATGGATGTTATGGGAATAAAAAAGGAAGAGTTAATAGATGGAATAACTTATGGTGGAGTTGGATACTATCTTGGTGAAGCAGATGATGCTAATGTTAATTTATTTATTTAATAAATAAATTATATATTAAAAGATACTTATGAATAATTAAAATATAAGGCTGTACACAACTAATATAATTAAAATAGTTGTGTACAACCATTTATTATTTATATAAATTATATATAAATGATTTTAAATTTCAGAATTTAATAAAGATATAGTTGAATCAAGTTTTTCTAAACTCGTTGTTTGAATATCCATATTTGCAGCGATTTCTTCACATAAAGCAGAATGTTCTTGTGAAAGAGTAGAAACTTTTTCTATTATAGCTAAAACATCATCTTTTTCAGAAGAAGCTATTGTTAAGTTTCCTATGCAGTCATCTATTTCTTTAATAGAATCACTTATAGATGATTTTATATTCGTAAAGCTTCCCTTAGTGCTAATTAATGTTTTTTGTTGATTATCTATTGCAGAGCTACCAGCTTGCATAGCCTTTGAAGTATCAAGTATATCAGATTTTATATCATCCAATATTTTAGTGATACTTTCAACAGATTGCTTTGAGTTTTCAGCAAGTTTTCTAACTTCACCGGCTACTACAGAGAAACCTCTACCAGCCTCCCCAGCTCTTGCAGCTTCTATTGCAGCATTAAGAGAAAGTAGGTTAGTTTGACTTGCAATCTGACTTATAGAATCTGTTATTGTATTTACAGATTCTAGCTTTGAAACAAGAGAATTTACTGTTGCGCTAACTATTGTAAACGCATGTTGTAAAGACTTTAATGATTCGTCTAAGTCAGTGAAAGTATTTAAACCTTCATCAGCCACTTTATCTGTATCTAAAACTGTTATTTGAACATTAGTAACATTATAAGCTAATTGCTCCATACGAGTATTAAAGTTTTCTAAAATGCCATTTACATTATTAATTTCTTCTGCTTGAGTAAGAGTAGCATTAGTTAAATTAGATAATGAGCTATTAACATCTTGAATAGCACTAGATATACTAGAGCTAGTTTCACTTAGCATTACCATTTCATTTTTTAGATTCTCACTTGTATTTTCCTTTTCATTGATACTGTTTGATACAAACTCATTAGAGATATTTTCGTTTGTATTGTCGACTGCCTTCTTTTTTGATTTAGAAAATAAACCCATTTTAGTACCTCCTAATTTTATCTTTTCCATCCCTAGCCATTTCTTTTACTTTTTGGGGAGCACCTATAGATGTAATAACCTCCGAAAACCATCTAAGAGCTAAGGAATCTTCCCCTATTCTTCTATGTAGCTCACCTATAAGAAACATGATAGAAAATCTATCTAGTCCATAAACTGGAAGTTTTTCATTTATAAATGTATCATTAAAAGCTACCAATGATTGCTTTATATAATTTCTTTCATTAGCTTCATCCATTAGTAACCTATACATCCAAGCAATTTTCAAACAAATCATAGCCTTTGTACTATTTTTACTTTCAATGACTAAGGCATTAAGTAAAGCTAGTTTATATCTTTCAATTGCAATTTTTTCAGTAAAAGGAATATCATATTCACGATTAACCCATTTAGGTGTTATTTTTTCTTTAACAAGTTTTATTTGAAACTCTCTTATTTTAGTAAAATCTATTTTTAAAGCTGCATAACCACAATTTGGGCATAGCCAGACCTCATAAAGGTAAGGATTTATAACAGAGTATCTTAAAAATAAATCTGAGTCCCTTGATGCAATTCTAGGTGCATTAACCTTTACACTTGCTGTTCTAAATGAATTTTTACAAACTGGACAGGATACTTCTTTAAGAAATAAACTTTTAATTGTGTTACTATTATCGTCTTTATTTATTGAATCTTTAGCATCTATATCTGCTGAATTCTTTATCATAAGTTATCACCTCTAATTTTTACATATATAATTTAATTAATAATTGACAGTTAACAATTGAGGAGGTTTTGCAACGCAAAATTTATAGTATAGGTGCAAAACAATTTATACTAATTAAATGTTAAAGTTTTATTGCAACTTATATATAATTATATCATATTGTATATAGTTTGTTTATAAAACATTTACAAATAAAATATTGAAATAAATTATATTTATTTCAATTAACAATTTGATTACACATTAAAAGATTTTTGATATAATAATTAAGGTGAAGTTTGAAAAGGGTGATGAAATATGGTGATTCAAGATTGGAAAAGTTTTTTTATGCCTTATGAGCAGGCTGTAGATGAATTAAAGGTAAAGCTTAGAAGCATAAGAAAAGAATATAGAAAGAAAAATGAATATTCCCCAATAGAATTTGTTACAGGAAGGGTAAAGGAGATATCAAGCCTTCTAGAAAAAGCTAATAAATTTGGAATTCCAATAGATAGACTTCAATATGAAATTGAAGATATAGCTGGAATTAGAATTATGTGTCAATTTGTAGATGATATAGATAGAGTTGTAGAAATATTAAGAGCAAGGAAGGATATGCAAATCCTTTATGAAAAAGATTATGTTAGAAGCGTAAAAGAAAGTGGTTATAGAAGCTACCATATGATAATAAAATATCCAGTTAATATGGCAGAAGGCCAAAAAGAAATTTTAGCAGAATTCCAAATAAGAACTCTAGCCATGAATTTCTGGGCAACTATAGAGCATTCCTTAAATTATAAATATAAAAAACAACTTCCTGACAATGTAAGAGAAAAATTAAAGAAGGCAGCAGATGCAGCTTTTGAGTTAGATGAACAAATGTTAGATATAAAAGATGAAATAAAAGATGCTCAAAAATTATTTGAAATAAAATCTGATATAATATCAAGTATAATGCATAATATACTAACTCTAACTTCTCTTGGTAAATTTGTAGAAGCAAGCAGATATGAAAGTTCATTAAATAAACTAATAGAAGATGGCGAAATACACGAACTTAATAAACTATTAGTATCAGTAAAAAAAGAAGTAAATAAATATAGGGATTAATGTATTAGTTAATAGGGCTATGTGATTGGTATTAAGTAATAGTAAATATAGTGGTAGTAAGTTTTGTGAGTACAAGGTTCAAAATAGAAAAATCAAAAATCTTTCATCTTATAGATAATAAGGTAATAGGTAATAAGTAATAGGTGCTTTATTTTAAAAATCTAACACCTATCATTTATTACCTATTTTTTAATTTTATATTTCTTTAGGTTATAGATATATTAGGTTATTATATGTAAATAGGAATCCAATCTAATTATAAATTAATCACATTTTTACGAAGTATAGTATAATAAACTAAATATTAGAAATTTTTTAATTAAATTTAAGAAAAACTATTTACAATTAATAATAATTATTATATAATAAAAACATCGAAAAGAGATTATATATAATTTAATAAATATTATATGTAATCTAATTATATAAATAATGTGGAAATTAGGAGGAGTTTAGATTATGAAGAAATTTGTTTGTACAGTATGTGGATACGTTCA
>JAQCTH010000046.1:18828-31212 GCA_027686065.1 Clostridiaceae bacterium AF10-41 | reverse complement strand
ATTTAGACTTAAGAAGGATATAATAAAAATTAGCCTGATAATTCTTTTTAAAAATGCACTTATAAATAAATTTTCAGTCAAATATATTTATAAGTGCAGTAGATAAAGACGGAAGTATTCATTCAATTTAAAGAAGTGTTATTTAGTAGAAAGATTATTAAGGAATATAAGAAGGTAAATAAATCTAATTATTATAGTATAAATCTAAGTTAGAAAAAAGTTAAATATTCAAAAAATAACAAAAATAATGTAAAATAGTATTATATTAGAAAATTAAGGAGGGAAAAATGAGATTTTGTTTAACGTTACAACTAAAAGAAAGATTTCTTACTGTGGAATATAGGCGAATTATTTTAAGTTTTATAAAGAATGCACTAACTAAATATGATAATGGGAAATATTACGAAGACTTCTTTAAAGATACAAAACAAAAAGATTACTGTTTTTCAGTTATATTGCCTAAGCCTATATTTACAAATGATAAAGTGATAATAGATAAGAATGAAATAAAAATTATTTTTTCAATGAAGAGCAATTTAGAGATGACTTTTATATTATTCAATGCATTTATAGAGCAAATAAATAAGCAATATCCTTTGCCTAATAATAATCTTATGGTATTAAAAAATATAAATAAAGAAAAACAACAAGAAATAATAAATTCTAAAGTTATATTCAGAACAGCAGTAGGTAGTGGAATATGTGTGAGAAATCACGATAAAGAAAAAAATACAGATACATACTATGTATATAATGATAAAGAATTTAGAGAAAAAATTAAAGTGGTTTTATCAAATCAGTTATTAAATTCAGGATTTACTGAAGAAGAAGTAAATGAGGTAAATATAAATCCAATACAATGTAAAAAGGTAGTAGTAAAGCACTATAAAAGATATATAGATACGAGTGTAGGACTTTTTGAAATAAAAGCAAACAATAAAATCCTGCAGCATCTGTATGAGGTAGGAGTAGGTAGTAGGAAAAGTATGGGGTTTGGTCTGATGGATCTAGTAACACAAGATTTACTATAACTAGAATATGAATAAATAAATCTAACTAAATACATGACGTAATATTATGAGGATACCTAATAAGAAGAAGTTTATAATAATCTTTATGTTAGAATGTCTAGAAATTGGCTTGATAAAGATGATTTAAACTTACTGAAAAGTTAGATTTAATATTTAGAGGATTACAAGGATTAAGAAATATAGAAACAGTATAGGAGTTGAGTGAATGGAGAATCTAATCAGGATAGAACTTGGAGATTGGATGATAAATGCAGGGATAGTTGGAATCTGTAATGTTCTAGAAAACGCTGGTGATAAAGTAACTAAGGAATCAAATTACATTATTATTGATAGATCTTATTTAGATAATTTTGAAGAGAAGTATTTTAAGTATTTCATTGATACTTATAGGAGAACCTTATCTTGGAATAAAATTATTTCATATAAGAAAATCTTAGATAATTTTGAAGATAGTAATTTTCAAGATTTTACAGAGGATAGTCTGAAATTTTTAAATGACTATGTTAAAAATACAGTTAAATATTATTTAAAAAGCAATAGTTATATAGCTGCCTATGAATTAATAGATGAAAATATTGATATTCTTGCTTTAGAAAAGAAACTTACTACAATAAATTTAACCAAGAAAGATAATTTAGAAGATAAACTGCCACAAATAAAGGAAAATATTAAGGTATTAAGAGAAATAATAGATTATTTTTCAATGGAAAAATCTAAAAAATATTTAGCAGGTAAAAATGTTATATACACTATAATTAAGAATGCATGGAATGGGATATCATTTTTAAATGCTCAAACTAAAGAAAAGGATATGTATGTAGACTATAAGAATTATTTTGTTAATCCTGCTACAGATGAGCTAGAAGCTATTAAAGAAAAATATAAATACCATTGTTTTATATGTGATAGTGAGATGAAAGATTTAAACAATGATCTAAGTTTCTTAAATGGAATTGGATTTGATGTAAACAGAAAACCATCTCATGTTTGGAATTTTAATAATGATGTAGCCATATGCAATTTTTGCAAACTTATATATTCATGTATTCCAGCAGGGATATCTTATGGGGCAGGAAATGGAATATTCATAAATGCCAACTTTAATGCTGAAAATTTAGTTAACGTAAATAATAATATAAAAGAATCAATACTTAAAAATAATGAAGATATTAAATCTTTAAGTTATAAATCTTTAATTTCAGCAGTACAAAAACAGGAAAATGATAACTTTAAATATGAACTGGCAGATATACAAGTTATTAGATATGAAGATGATAGATATAAATTCAATATTTTATCCAGAAATTCATTAAAAATGATAAAGAACTCCAAAGAACAATTAGATAATTTAATAAAAGCTGGTTATATAGAAAATAAGAAGTTTTATAGTATATACGAATTAGTGATAGAACGTTTATTAGATAACGCTAATCTAATATCACTAATACATAGATTAGTGTTATATAAACTTTCTAATCCAAATGATTGTAGATATTCAGTTAAAAACCTAATAGATATGTTAAAAATTAACTATAAATATATGAAGGAGATAGTATATATGCAAGATATTAAAAATGAGAATGGCAAAGATATAGTAGATCTAGCTAGGAACTATGGATATTATTTAAGGTTAGCATATAAGGCAAAGGGTTCTGAAGAAAAATTAAGTGGTATTGCTTATAGATTATTAAACTGTTTAAAAACAAATAATGCCCCGATGTTTATGGATACCATGTTAAATTGTTACTTATATACTAAAAAAACAGTTCCAATGGAATTATTAGGAGTACTAAAGGATCCTGATGTATTTAATAATATAGGATATGCATTTGTAGCATCATTAATAGGAAATTCAGAAAATGATAATAAAGAAAATGGGGGTAAAAAAGATGATAAATAAAATGGATTTAAAAGGATTATCAATTTCAATGATATTTAAAGCAGAAAGTGCTAATTATGGTGAATCAGTAGGGAATGTAGCATCATTAAAAAAGATTACTAGAGATAAAGGAGATCAATATACTTATATCTCAAGACAAGCAATTAGATATAATATAGTTGAACAACTAGGAGAACAACTTTCTACTGTAAAAGCAGAAGGAAGTGGAGATAAAAAAGTAATACAATTTGACTCTGAAGCTACTATAGATAAGTATCCAGAAATAGATTTTTTTGGATATATGAAAACGGAGAAAAAAACATCAGGAAAAAAGAGAACAGCAAAAGTTAGATTATCAAATGCAATTTCACTTGAAACATATAAAGGAGACTTAGATTTTTTAACTAATAAAGGTCTTGCAGATAGATTAGATGAAAATATGAATATTGCCCAGTCTGAAATTCATCAGTCATATTATAGATATACAATTACAGCAGACTTAGATCAAATAGGTATTGATGAAGTAGATAATATAGAGATTTCTAATGAGGAAAAAGCAAGAAGAGTTAATAGACTTCTTGATACGGTAGCCCTTCTTTATAGAGATATAAGAGGTAGAAGAGAGGATTTAAAACCATTATTTATAATTGGTGGAGTTTATGATGTTAAAAACCCAGTATTTCAAAATGTTTTAGATGTTAAAGATAATAGATTATCTATAGATAAAATAGAAGGAGTTATGTTTGAAAATATAAAGAAAGATACTATTTGTGGATTAGTTCCTAGTGTTTTTGATAACGATGATGAGATAAGAGAAAAGCTTAATGCACAGTCAATGCCTAAAATTTTTGAAGAATTAAAGACAAGGGTTGAGAGTTACTATGGAAAGAGCTGTTAGAATAAAATTAACTCAAGATCTAGTAAATTATAAGAAGCCAACAAGTTTTCAACTTAAAGAGACATACCCTTTGCCACCTTTTTCTACAGTTATAGGAATGGTTCATAGCTTATGTGGCTATGATGAATATAAACCTATGAAAGTTAGCGTTCAAGGAAGGTCGGTATCTAAAACAAATGATTTATATACTAGATATGAGTTTAAAAATGGAATGAAATATGATGAAACAAGACATCAATTAAAAGTAGGCGAGTTTGGAGTATCAAGGGGAGTAGCCACAGCAGAATTATTGGCTGATGTAGAGCTGCTTATTCATATAATACCTGAAGATGATAGCTTGATTGAAGAAATTGAAAAAGCACTTAACTATCCTAAAGAGTATCCGTCATTGGGAAGAAGAGAAGATTTAGTAACTATAGAAGAAGTGAAAGTTGTAAATGTTCGAAAAGAAGTGCCAAGAAAAAGTATTAAAGGAGAAAATTCTTATGGTGCATATATACCATTAGAAATAATTGACTCTGTTAAAATGAAAAATTCTATTCAAGGAGTTAAGTATACAGGTACAAGGTATAAACTTAATAAAAATTATGAACTTACAAATTACGGAACTGAAAAAGCTCCTAAGATATTTAGAAGATGGGACAAAAAAGAAGTTATTTATGCAACTAATATATCTTTCCTAAGAAAGCATGAAAGTTATTTAGATGATGATAATTTCTTAATATTTGCAGTTTAGTAAAACCTTAATTATATCAATTTTAAGAGGGAGAAATCCCTCTTAAAAAATATTTAGAATTTGTGGGGTGTTCTATGAATAGATATTTGGCGAAGTCAGATCCACTTGAAACAATACAAGAGCATACTAATAGATTGCTTGAAAATTATAATATATTAAAAGAAATATATCCTAATTTAAAAGTGAATTGGGATATATTGTATAGATCTTGTTTGTATCATGATTTAGGAAAAATGAATTTAAAGTTTCAGGAAAGAATAGAGAAACAAAAAAAAGTAGCTTTAGAAATTCCTCATGGAATTTTAAGTTTAGCATTCATAGATTATGAGAAAATGGAGGAAGATGGATTTAGTGAAGATGAAATAAAAATTTTGTTTCATGCTATAGCATATCACCATGAAAGAGAATTAGGCTATGAAGATGATGAATTAGAAAGAGAAATAGAATTATTAGCGAATGAGTATAATGGATTTAATTATGATAAATTAAAAGGAGAATATTATCTTGATCAAATTGATGAAATGTACTTTTATAAAGATGATAGAATATATGAAAATGAAGACATTTTCTTTAAATATATTATGGTTAAGGGATTATTAAACAGAATAGACTATGCGGCAAGTGGACACATAGAAGTTGAAAAAAAGAATGATTTTCTAGAGGACAGTTTAAATAATTTATTAAATGAATGGAAAAAGAAAAAACCAAAAAGCAAATGGAATGAATTACAAGAGTATATGCTTCAAAACAGAAATAAAAATCTTGTAGTTATAGCTCAAACTGGTATGGGAAAGACAGAGGCTGGTCTTTTGTGGATTGGAGATAATAAAGGTTTTTTTACATTGCCATTGAAGACAGCTATAAATTCAATTTATGATAGAGTAGTTAAACTTGTAAAAGAAAATATAGGTGATAGAATAGGACTTCTTCATTCAGATACATTAAGTGAGTACATAAATAAGAGTGAAGAGAAAGAGGAGAATAAGACTAAATATAAATATATAGATTATATAGAGTATTATAATAAGACAAAACATATGTCACTTCCTTTAACTATATGTACATTAGACCAGATTTTTGATTTTGTGTACAAATATAGAGGATTTGAACCAAAGTTAGCAATTCTTGCTTATTCAAAGATAGTAATAGATGAAATACAAATGTATTCTCCAGATTTATTAGCTTATCTAATAGTTGGTTTAAGTAATATTAATAAGGTTGGTGGCAAGTTTGCCATATTAACAGCGACATTACCTAGTTTTGTATTAAACTTACTAGAGGATGAAGGGATAAAATTTGAAATGCCAAAAGAGCCATTTATTAATAGGGCTTTAAATGCAAGACATAGTATAAAGGTAATTGATGATGAGATAAATATAAAGCATATAAAGAGTTTATATAATAAAAACAAAGTATTGGTGATATGCAATACTGTAAAAAAAGCTCAAGAAATTTATAATAAGTTAAAATGTGAGAATATTGAAAATGTTAATTTATTCCATAGTAGGTTTATAAAAGCTGATAGAAAAGAAAAAGAAGATGATATATATATATTTGGAAAGTTAAAAAATAAAGTACATGGAATATGGATAGCCACACAAGTGGTAGAAGCATCATTAGATATTGATTTTGATATTCTTGTTACAGAGTTATCAGATATTAACGGATTATTCCAAAGATTAGGTAGGTGTTACAGAAGTCGTAACTTCGATGGGAATGGATATAATTGTTACGTATATATAGATAAATGTAGTGGAGTTAGATATGCAATTGATGAAAAAATACATGAACTATCAAAAGAGGCTATTAGAGATGTTAAAGGATCGTTAGATGAGGAAAAAAAAATATCTATAATAGAAGATGTATATTCTTATGAAAAATTAAAAAATACTGATTATTTTAAAAAATTAAAAAATATAGTTAAGTATGTTAATGATTTTACTGCATATGAAAAGAGTAAAAAAGAAGCTAAAAAGGAATTTAGAAATATAGAATCTATTAATATAATACCTAAGTCTATATATGAAGATAATAAAGAAATCATAGATAAGTGTGTTAGAATAATCTCAGAGTATTTACCTAAATTATCTATAAAAGAAAAAGAAGTTAAAGCCAGAGAAAAAATTGAAGCACGAAATAAATTATCAGATTTTGTTTGTAGTGTAAGACCTTATTATAAAGAAGGGAATACTTTAAAAGTTTTAAAGATAAGTGACTATGAGGAAGTAATTGTTTTGGACTGTAACTATTCTAAATCTACTGGAATTGAACTTATCAAGAGAAAAAATGAGAAAAAGAACGAAAAAAATAATTGTGAAATTTTATGATATGGTATTAATTATTATAGATGTACAGCAATACGGTTAAATATAATGATTTAATTAGAGAGAATACTAAATATTATATAAATTTATCAGAATTAGATGAGAGGTTGAATAATGAAAAAAGAAATTACTGGAGTAATGCTTTATTATTATGAAGTTTGCAAAAGAAAGCTATGGTATTTTTATAATGAAATACAAATGGAACAGGGTAATGAAAATGTTGAAATAGGAAAAGCCATAGACGAAGAAACATACAAAAGAGATAAAAAGCACATAAATATAGATAACATAATAAATATAGATTTTATACGTTCTAAAGGTATATTACATGAAGTTAAAAAAAGCAATAAAATAGAAGAAGCTAGTATATTACAGGTGAAATATTATTTGTATTTTCTTAAGAAAAGAGAAGTAGATAATATAAAAGGTAAAATAGATTATCCGTTACTTAAACAAAGTATAGATGTGGAGCTAACAGATCAAGATATTATTCTTATTGAAGGAATTTTAGAAGATATCAAAAAGATAGTTGCGTTAAAAAATCCTCCGCCGTTAGAAAAAAAGAAAATATGCAAATCTTGTGCTTACTATGATTTATGCTTTATATAAAAGGAGGATGAGAATTTATGAAAAGAAGTTATTATATATATAATAATGGTGAATTGAAAAGAAAAGACAACTCTATAGCATTTATAGATGAAGAAGGTCAAAAACGATATATTCCTATAGAGACAGTAAATGAAATATATGTTATGTCTGAAATGAATTTTAATACAAGCCTAGTAAATTTTTTATCTCAATATGATGTAGTGGTACACTTTTTTAATTACTATAGTTTCTATACTGGAAGCTTTCAACCAAGAGAAAAACTTGTATCAGGAAATTTATTGGTGAATCAAGTAACGCATTATACTGATAAAAAGAAAAGGTTAGAAATAGCTAAAAGGTTTATAGATGGAGCAAGTTATAATATATATAGAAATTTAAGATACTATAACGGTAGAGGTAAGGATGTACAAAACTATATGGATAAGATAGAAACTTTAAGAAAGGGAATATATACTAGCAATAACATAAATGAGTTAATGGGATATGAAGGGAACATAAGAAAAGTATATTATGAAGCTTGGAATATAATCATAGACCAAAAGATAGATTTTACAAAGAGAGTGAAAAATCCACCAGATAATATGATAAATACGTTAATATCATTTGTAAATACATTAGTATACACAAAAGTATTAGGAGCTATACATCATACACAACTAAATCCTACAGTTAGTTATCTTCATGAGCCAGGAGTGCGAAGATTTTCCTTAAGTTTAGATATAGCAGAAATATTTAAACCAATATTAGCTGATAGACTTATATTTTCACTTTTAAATAAGAAGCAGATAACTGAAAAAAGTTTTACCAAAGAATTAAATTACCTACATCTTACAAAAGAAGCATCAAAAATAATAGTAGGAGAATTGGATCAAAGACTACAGACAACCATAAAACATAAAGACTTAAATAAAAGTGTATCATATGAATATTTAATGAGACTTGAATGTTATAAACTTATAAAGCATTTATTAGAAGAGAAAGATTATGATCCATTTAAAATATGGTGGTAGGGGTGAGAGTTAAATGTATGTTATATTAGTTTATGATATAAAAAGTGATGATGGGGGACAGCGAGTTCTAAATAGAACTTTTAAAATATGTAAAAAATACTTATCTCATATTCAAAACTCAGTATTTGAAGGGGAGCTAGCAGAGTCACAAATAATTAAGCTAAAATACGAATTAGATGGTATAATAAGAAAAGATAAAGATTCTATAATATTATTTAAAAGTAGAAATGAAAGATGGCTATCTAAAGATATGTGGGGGAAAAAGGAGGATAAAACTAGCAACTTTATTTAATTGTCGACCTAAGATAATGTTAAAATATAGGTGAGTAGACAATGATAGTAATATTAAGGGATTAAAGAAATATTTTATATACTTTATATTATAAAAGTTAGTAATATCACTTTAAAATTAGTAGATAGACAAAAATACCACTTAGATATAAGTAATAATACGGATTGTCAGCGGACGCATATTAGTAGCACCATATTGGAATGTAAATATGAAAAATATTATGGCAGGACAGTTAATTTATATCATATTAGTAGCACCATATTGGAATGTAAATTACGTAAACGTTGATTTTCAGCAATTAAGTCTTCTTCATATTAGTAGCACCATATTGGAATGTAAATTTGGCTTATAACTTCATCTAATGCATCAAATGCATCTATATTAGTAGCACCATATTGGAATGTAAATATTGAGTGATAGAGACGATTCTAGGTGGTATTTTATGATATTAGTAGCACCATATTGGAATGTAAATTTAGAAATTTATTAGGTATATTAAATTTTCTTATTTATATTAGTAGCACCATATTGGAATGTAAATTTCTTAAGTCCTTCTAATACATACCCTGCTGGAATATATTAGTAGCACCATATTGGAATGTAAATCAACAAACAAGATTAAAGAAAGCACTAGAACAGATATATTAGTAGCACCATATTGGAATGTAAATGAACAAAATGATTTGGGAATTATAAAAAAGGCAAGTATATTAGTAGCACCATATTGGAATGTAAATCGAGTTGCTCCAAATACTATAGATTTAGGCAAAGGGATATTAGTAGCACCATATTGGAATGTAAATAAGGTATATTCAGAAAAAGGCTTAGGTAGCAGAGCATATTAGTAGCACCATATTGGAATGTAAATGAAAGAACTATTTCTAAAGATACTGCTAGGGGATTGTATATTAGTAGCACCATATTGGAATGTAAATATATAAAACAACTTATATATGAAAAGATGTTAGAAGATATTAGTAGCACCATATTGGAATGTAAATAAAGCAATAGAAGGCTTTGCATGGTTTTTAGACAATATATTAGTAGCACCATATTGGAATGTAAATGAAGGAGTTTTAACTGTTCCAAGCAATTACGAAGGAATATTAGTAGCACCATATTGGAATGTAAATTAAGTAGGACTTATTGGATCTAAATCTTCAAATAGTATATTAGTAGCACCATATTGGAATGTAAATGAGGTAAAAGAATCAAAGAAAGATGAATCATTATAATATTAGTAGCACCATATTGGAATGTAAATTGTTAATCCACACAGTTCACCACGTCTCAATCCAGTATATTAGTAGCACCATATTGGAATGTAAATGTTCCCTCACCTTCACCTTCGTTTTCCCCTGTGTTTATATTAGTAGCACCATATTGGAATGTAAATATACATTCATATTAAAACCTCCACAAAATTAACTTTATATTAGTAGCACCATATTGGAATGTAAATGAAACTATAGCTGGGTCAACATCTCCTTCAGCTGCGATATTAGTAGCACCATATTGGAATGTAAATTTATAATATTACTTACCTTTGTCGGTGTCATATGGTATATTAGTAGCACCATATTGGAATGTAAATTCTAAACTTACTTTATTTTTTTGATTACTATTAAGATATTAGTAGCACCATATTGGAATGTAAATAATGAAGCTAGAGAATATGTTGATAAACCTTCTAAATATTAGTAGCACCATATTGGAATGTAAATAAACTTAAATATTCATAAGTTAATTTCTTATGATTTATATTAGTAGCACCATATTGGAATGTAAATTTAAAAAATAATTGAAATATTTTTAAATTAATATATATTAGTAGCACCATATTGGAATGTAAATCGCCAATTAATTGTAATATCACGAATAGAAGAATCAATATTAGTAGCACCATATTGGAATGTAAATAAAGTACAAGCCTATCTTCACCAACCATTTTTTGAAATATTAGTAGCACCATATTGGAATGTAAATAATAAAACACTATAATTACCATTTATGAGTATGTATATTAGTAGCACCATATTGGAATGTAAATCCAAAAGACTTATAATTTTTAAATTTTAAATATTTAAATATTAGTAGCACCATATTGGAATGTAAATTTTTCTAAAACCCCTTTATAAATTATTTTATATTTTATATTAGTAGCACCATATTGGAATGTAAATTAAGCTAAATCGCTATCTTTAATTCTTTTACCATTTTATATTAGTAGCACCATATTGGAATGTAAATAAAAGAAATGCAGAAAGCTCAAAAATATATGGCAAATATTAGTAGCACCATATTGGAATGTAAATCATGAATTAGCTATGAAAACAGTAATGGATTTAGAAAATATTAGTAGCACCATATTGGAATGTAAATAACTTATGAAGAAAAACTTGAATTGATAAAAAGTATATTAGTAGCACCATATTGGAATGTAAATTTGATGCAACTTGTACTACAGGTAATGAATACAAAAATATTAGTAGCACCATATTGGAATGTAAATTTAGAAATTTATGTTGATGGTGAGCTAATAGTATTAATATTAGTAGCACCATATTGGAATGTAAATAAGCTTAGAATTTCAAAAACTAAATTGCAACAAACAATATTAGTAGCACCATATTGGAATGTAAATTAAGAAAGCTTGTACTTATAAAAAGAAAAATTTCCATATATTAGTAGCACCATATTGGAATGTAAATTTTGATTTTATAAAATTTATTTTTTCTTTTAATTCAATATTAGTAGCACCATATTGGAATGTAAATTTAGAAAGCCAAACATCTAGAAAAAAATCTTTATAACATATTAGTAGCACCATATTGGAATGTAAATGTTATAGCTAACGTAGGCTTATTGTTACGACCAGGAAATATTAGTAGCACCATATTGGAATGTAAATTAATAAAACCTCCAAATTATAATTGTAGCTAGGAAATATTAGTAGCACCATATTGGAATGTAAATCAAAATCAACTTCTTTAATATTCTCATCATTAACCAATATTAGTAGCACCATATTGGAATGTAAATTCCTTAATTAATTTTATTTGCTTATAGCCGAGCGACATATTAGTAGCACCATATTGGAATGTAAATTTGTTTGTGCTTGATCCTTTATTAACTTATCATCTATATTAGTAGCACCATATTGGAATGTAAATTCAAAAATATTTTTTATTCTACTAAATGGATTAAAATATTAGTAGCACCATATTGGAATGTAAATAGAGAGAGGTAAGGGCGATAATATATATGATTATAAATATTAGTAGCACCATATTGGAATGTAAATGTCAGACAACTCTTTACATTGAATTAGCTTTTCTAAATATTAGTAGCACCATATTGGAATGTAAATTAATAACTCTGGCTCTTTAAAATCTTCTAAAACTGGATATTAGTAGCACCATATTGGAATGTAAATACTATTATCAGTATAGGTGGTAGTACTTTATAGTTAATATTAGTAGCACCATATTGGAATGTAAATTTTAGATAATCTAAAGATACATTAAAAAAGTTTGCCATATTAGTAGCACCATATTGGAATGTAAATGATGATGACAAGTTAAAATAAATTAAAGAAAGAGGTA
>JAQCTH010000046.1:0-18818 GCA_027686065.1 Clostridiaceae bacterium AF10-41 | reverse complement strand
TGTATCACTCCTTAGCCCTATATTAGTAGCACCATATTGGAATGTAAATTATTTTGTTCAGTATATACCTAATATGGTTACTGGAGATATTAGTAGCACCATATTGGAATGTAAATTATGGACAGTTAACCAAAAACCAACATTTGCAATAATATATTAGTAGCACCATATTGGAATGTAAATTAAGAAAGCTTGTACTTATAAAAAGAAAAATTTCCAATATTAGTAGCACCATATTGGAATGTAAATATTACTGAAGCTATAACTAGTAACTTAACAATTTTAAATATTAGTAGCACCATATTGGAATGTAAATTATAAAGAGTCCTTAGTACCAAACCCTATTGATTTTGATATTAGTAGCACCATATTGGAATGTAAATTGGAGTGAAGAAGATTTGGAATACCTTATTACTTGGATATTAGTAGCACCATATTGGAATGTAAATTCTTCTCGATAATCAAAGGTATCTTTGGGGTTACATCATATTAGTAGCACCATATTGGAATGTAAATCGAAAAACTCTTAATGTTGACAAATCTAATTTGCTAATATTAGTAGCACCATATTGGAATGTAAATTTAAGATCTCTTATCTCTTGTGTCAACATATTTACTATATTAGTAGCACCATATTGGAATGTAAATTATGGAAGAACACAAGAAGGAATGGATTTAAATACATATTAGTAGCACCATATTGGAATGTAAATTAACAACCTTTATTCCTTTTTCTATACTAACT
Source organism: Clostridiaceae bacterium AF10-41 (assembly GCA_027686065.1). Classification (GTDB taxonomy): domain Bacteria; phylum Bacillota; class Clostridia; order Clostridiales; family Clostridiaceae; genus Clostridium. The sequence continues at coordinate 18,073 of JAQCTH010000046.1, read as the reverse complement.
TTAGAATATTAGTAGCACCATATTGGAATGTAAATATAATTATAATATGACTATCAAACCATCTTGTTTTAGATATTAGTAGCACCATATTGGAATGTAAATTAGTTTTTTATATAACTGTCTGGGCATTTTAGTTTATATTAGTAGCACCATATTGGAATGTAAATCAACAAGCAATTAGAGATAATGACGATATAAGTGTCATATTAGTAGCACCATATTGGAATGTAAATCTATAATATTCCTTCTTGAACATTTTTAAGCAATATATATTAGTAGCACCATATTGGAATGTAAATGGCGAAAGCAAAGGCAAATTATAAGATACATTTATAATATTAGTAGCACCATATTGGAATGTAAATCAAAAAACCTATCCATATCGAAGCATTAATAAAAGTATATTAGTAGCACCATATTGGAATGTAAATGAAACTATAGCTGGGTCAACATCTCCTTCAGCTGCGATATTAGTAGCACCATATTGGAATGTAAATATTAGAATATTGAATATTATATCTAGTCTTCTTAACGATATTAGTAGCACCATATTGGAATGTAAATCAATTTAATATAAAAGGGAGAAACTAATCCCCCTTTATATTAGTAGCACCATATTGGAATGTAAATATGGTAGCCAATATGCTAAAATACCCTCACGTATTAATATTAGTAGCACCATATTGGAATGTAAATATGAAAAATATTATGGCAGGACAGTTAATTTATATCATATTAGTAGCACCATATTGGAATGTAAATATTAATTCCTTTGCAAACTGAACTAATCATAATAAATATTAGTAGCACCATATTGGAATGTAAATAAACACATTATTATATGAGACATAGAACAGATTAATATTAGTAGCACCATATTGGAATGTAAATAAAGAAGAAGAAGCAACGGTATATGCTGAAAATAGAATATTAGTAGCACCATATTGGAATGTAAATATTATAAGCACTTTGAATAACTAAATTTTTTTTGCTATATTAGTAGCACCATATTGGAATGTAAATTTTCAGCATAATTAGAAGCATAAAGACCATTACCAATATTAGTAGCACCATATTGGAATGTAAATCCAATATGGGTTATAGTACTTGAAGCACTAACATAATATATTAGTAGCACCATATTGGAATGTAAATCTAGTTAACTGAAACTCTGTAAGGGATATTTCGCCCATATTAGTAGCACCATATTGGAATGTAAATAAATGCAGGGAACTGTGGATTATGAAACTGCAATGAATATTAGTAGCACCATATTGGAATGTAAATTTTAAAACTGGTAGATTAAAAAATATGATGATTGAAAATATTAGTAGCACCATATTGGAATGTAAATAAAGCCCACAAAAGTGCATCATCAACAAGTGCTATAATATTAGTAGCACCATATTGGAATGTAAATAGTAAATTGCACCATTACTACTATCTAACCTAACTTGATATTAGTAGCACCATATTGGAATGTAAATACAGGATGTAATCCTGCAAAAACAGTCCCCCATTCCATATTAGTAGCACCATATTGGAATGTAAATCCTATTGCATCTACCCCCGCATTACACTCCTTACAATATTAGTAGCACCATATTGGAATGTAAATGCCATTGTTATGAATATACCTATTATCGCAGCTACATATTAGTAGCACCATATTGGAATGTAAATACAATAAGTAAATGATGAAGCTTATTTTTTAACTCCATATTAGTAGCACCATATTGGAATGTAAATGGAATATATGTTAATTACGAAAACAATAATCTTGAAATATTAGTAGCACCATATTGGAATGTAAATCAAAATGGGCAATATCTATGACTTACATTAACATTGCATATTAGTAGCACCATATTGGAATGTAAATTAAACAATAAAATAATCTTTAAATCTTTCTATCTTAATATTAGTAGCACCATATTGGAATGTAAATTGATAAATATCTACACTTGATGAAGGTAAACAAATATATATTAGTAGCACCATATTGGAATGTAAATTCTTACCTTCAGAATAAAAAATTTCTTTTGGATCAATATTAGTAGCACCATATTGGAATGTAAATTTTAGATATTCTTGATATTCAATTCTTCTTTTTTCTATATTAGTAGCACCATATTGGAATGTAAATTTAGTTGTCAATGAAGATATATATCCTGTAAGTTGAATATTAGTAGCACCATATTGGAATGTAAATCTTATGGAGTAGCAAGTACTCAAGATGGAACAAACAGATATTAGTAGCACCATATTGCAATGTAAATCCCATAAAATCATTTAAGCTATAATCTTTTCTCCAAATATTAGTAGCACCATATTGGAATGTAAATACTGAATGAATATTCTGTAAATTTAAGTGTTTAAGTATATTAGTAGCACCATATTGGAATGTAAATAAGAATGAACATTGCCCTTCTATATTTTTATATTGGAATGTAATATTTTAAAATTTATACAATTATAATATATAATAAAAATATGAACTATTGAACATTTGTATTAAAATATAAATACGTAAAATATAAGGGAGATTTAAGATGGGTAGAAAAGTCGATAAAGGTTTTCAATTAATTTATTGGAAATTAAGTTATAGAAGGAAGTTTCTCAGAACATTATGGTGGACTCCACTTTCAGTTCCTGGGTTAGTGCTAATATGGGGATTAAATTCTGATATAATATTTAAGACTGGAATAACATTATTTTTAATCTCTATGAATTTAGTACAATTAATATATAACTATACAAAGTGGAAAAATAATGAATAATATTTGAAACTTTATTAGATGAAGTCCAGTGATTTGAATTCACTGGACTTTAATATATTATTAACATTATTCTAAAAATACAGCTCAATGTTTACATCTATTTAGTTTTACATATTATTTCAAATTTGTTACTATTATATAATATTAGCAGGGATAACATTCAATATATTAGGGGGATTGATAGTATATTTAAGGAAGTAATTTAGATAATGTTACATGTTAGAAAAATATATAAAGAAGAGGTTATAACATGAAAATAAATAAAAAATACATAGTATCTTTTTTGGTTTTATTTATAATAGAGGCATTAATAGCACTTTTTGTACATGATAATTTTATTAGACCGTACATTGGCGATATATTAGTAATTATTTTAATGTACACCTTTATTAAAGGGATTATAAATAAAAATATAAAGTTTTTACCTATTTATCTATTTTTATTTGCTCTATTTGTAGAAGTTATGCAGTATCTTAAAATTATAGAGTTTTTAAATTTAGAAAATAATAAAGTAGCTTCAATAATTATGGGGACTTCCTTTGATGTGAAGGATATTTTATGTTATTTCATTGGCAGCATAATTTTAATAATATATGAAAAGAGAAGTTTCTTAAAGGGATCATTATTATAATTAGAGATAATTTTATGAATAAGTAAATTAGTTATATCTTCATCTAAAATTTAAAAATATAGTTAAATATAATGGGTATCATAGAAAGTGTGGAGCTTTAATAGTAAATAAATGGAGGTAAGATTATGGCAGGAGGCAATAAAATGAGATTTGCCAGTGAAGATGATAAGGAAGTAAAAATAAGTAAGGAAATTTTAGTTAGGATACTAAAGTATTTTAATCCTTTCTGGAAGCAATTACTACTTGCAATTATATTACTTTTCATTGTATCTCTACTAGGATTAATACCACCAATAATGACTAAGAATATAATTGATAAGGCATTACCACAAAAAAGCATGTATTTACTTATAATATATATACTTGCATGTATTGGAGCAACAGTTTTAAAGGAATTAGTATCTGTTGGACAAAATTATATTAATACATGGATATCTAAGCATATTATTTACAATATAAAAAATAACATGTATGATCACTTGCAACGTATGTCCATGAATTTCTTTTCTCTTTCAAAACCAGGAGAGATTATTACTAGAATGACTAGTGATATTGAAGGAATTCAAGATATATTCAAAACAACGGTTGTAAATGCATTAAGCAGTATTTTAACAATTGTTACAACTATGGTTGCATTGTTATCAATGAATTATAAATTGGCAATTATAAGTATGATAATATTACCAGTATTTATTTTACCAACAAGAAAGGTTGGTAAATATAGATGGAAGATTGCTTTAGATAGTCAAAGAATGTTGGGAGAGTTAAATCAACTAGTTCAAGAAACATTAAGTATTAGTGGATCAACATTAATGAAAATTTTCACTAAGGAAAAAGATGCTTATAATCAATTTGAAAACACCAATAAAAAAGTTATAAAATTGCAAATTAAAGAATCTTTAGCTGGAAGATGGTTCTTTATGACTATGAGTATATTTATTACTCTTGGACCTATGATTATTTACTTATATGGTGGATATTTATTTATGCAAGATAAAATGTCTATTGGAGAAATAGTTGCTTTTGTAACTTTATTAGATAGATTATATAGACCAGTAACTCAATTATCTAATATTCATATTGATGTTACAAGATCATTAGCATTATTCCAAAGAATATTTGATTATTTTGATATGGAAGAAGAGAAAGGTGATAAAATAAATGCAAAGGATCTTAAAGATATAAAGGGTTATATTGAGTTTAATAATGTTTCCTTTTCATATAAGAATGGGCTTGAGGTATTGCATAATATAAACTTTTCTATAGAGCCTGATACTATGACTGCATTAGTTGGTGCAAGTGGCGTAGGAAAAACAACAGTTACTAACCTTATACCAAGACTTTATGAAATATCAGAAGGTAGTATTAAGATAGATGAAATTGATATTAAAGATGTTAAGCTTCATTCCCTTAGGAGTCAAATAGGTATAGTAATGCAAGAACCATATTTATTTAATGATACAATTGAAGCAAACTTAAGATATGGAAGGGAAGATGCTACTGATGAAGAAATAATTGAAGCATGTAAATCAGCCTATATTCATGATTTTATTATGTCTCTTCCAGAAAAATATAAGACCATTGTAGGAAATCGTGGAGTTAAGCTATCAGGTGGGGAAAAGCAACGTATATCTATTGCTAGAGTAATCTTAAAAAATCCTAGAATTCTTATTTTAGATGAGGCAACATCTTCTTTAGACTCTGTTTCAGAAATGTATATACAAAAAGCTTTAGTTCCATTATTAAAAGGTAGAACTAGCATAGTAATTGCTCATAGATTATCTACAGTTTTATCAGCAGATAATATTTTGGTTTTTGAAGATGGGAGAGTAGTCCAAAGTGGAAAGCATGAAGATTTGCTGGTGGAAGGTGGACTTTATAAGAAATTATATGATACTCAATTCAAAAAATCTTAAAGTTATAAATTTGACTTAAAAAACCTTTTTATTTATAATTTCTTTAGTATTAAACTTTATAAGGAGAAGTAACTAATGACAAATTTGAGTTTTATTTATAATCGAAAAAGTGTAAGACAGTTTAAAGATATACCAGTTAAAAAGGATGATATATTAGAGATAATAAAAGCTGGAACCTATGCACCATCTCCAAAGCATCAACAAAACTGGCACTTTGTTGTATTACAAAATAAAGAAGTAATAGGTGAAATGGCAAAAATAGTGACTGAAAGTCATAAAAAAATTGGACAACTTGCAAAAAACGAAAAAGATTTCAAAAAACATATGAGTGTGATAAATTATTATACATGCTTTAAGGATGCGCCTGTAGTTATATTAGTATACGGCAGTGAATATAAAATGATAGAATATAGTATATTGAAAGAAAATAATGCACCAAAAGAAATTTTAGATGTATTATTATCACCACAATCAGCAGCTCAAGGAATAGGAGCAGCAGTAGAAAATATATTGTTAGCAGCAACAGAAATGGGATATGGAAGTTGCTACATGACAGGACCTACACATGCAAAAAGTGATATAGAGAATTTAATTGATTTTAAGAAAGAAGGATATGAACTTATGTCTATGATTGCCTTGGGGGTAGCTGAGGATAATACGCCAAAACAGCCTCCTCGTAAGCCATTAGAAGAAGTTATAACATTTATAGACTAGTGATAAAGAGTGTTTTATTAGAAATAGTAAATATAAACCAATAAATAGTCTTTATAATAAACCTCCTCTTATGTAAAGTTAATAACCTTACATGAGAGGAGGTTTATTTTTTTATTAACTAAAAAGAAGATAACATTATCACCATAATAAATAAAATTATTAATACTAAGATATTGGCATGTTTTTAATAAGTTTTATTATATAGCTTAGTGTATAGAAGTCTCTATCTACTTCAGCAGTGATAAAATTCAAGCCTTTAATTAATGTTTCTTCATCAAAATTTTCTAAAAGAATCATAATGTTTAAATAATTAAGTGCTCCTTCTTTTGTATCTAGAAGCCTTGAAGATTTTATATATTTATTGCTGAAGGTAGCAAAAGCTGCATTTTTAAGATCTTCACTTATTTCTATTGTAGGCATTTCATCAAAAATTCTTATTTCAGGATTATTAATATTTAAATTTTTAGCTTTACTTATATCTGTTGATACAAATATAGTATTTACAAACTTTGCATCTTTAAAGTCAACATCTTGTAATTTAACAGAATCAAATATGGTGTTTTCAAAGATTGCATTTTTAAAGTTACTCTTTCTAAAGTTTGTTCCTATAAATTCAGACCATTTAAAACTACATTTCATAAAGCTAGATGATTTAAAGTGTGCTCCTCTAAAATTTACATAATCAAAGTTTGAACCAGCAAAATTACAGTTATAGCAATTGCTTCCTTCAAGATTTTGATACATAAAGTTTTTATCTTTCTTTTCTATATTATTATAATGAAAATTTCTTTTTGTTCTTTGGTTTACAGCCATTATTGCCTCCATCTAAATCCATTTGGATATCATAAAATTTATTTTATTTTTGTTTAGCATATTTAATATTAACATATTGTTGAGATTATTACTAATTAATATAAACATATATTTTTTTACCCCTGGGGTCCAAATAATTTCCAGTTAGAATATAATTTGCACAATATGATGCAATTAATAATCTTTTGTATATTAATAAATTGTTGTATTCTTATATTGTGAAAACGATAACCCAATAAATTTAAAATAGGAGGTGTACTTATGAGAGAACTTAATATTATCAATGATTTGATAGAAGCTAATGGATATTTAACTATAGAATATTTCATTGATAAATATTCTGTTTCCAAAAGGACACTACAAAATGACTTTTCATACTTAACAAATATTTCATTAGAAAAAGGTTTTATACTAATGAAAAAAAGAGGAAAAGGATATCTTATAGAGATAACAAACGAAGAAAAGTTAAAAAGTTTTATTAAAGATTTAAATAGAATGGATAATAAACCAAAAGTAACTGTAGAAAATATATCAGCATATATAGCATTAAAGGAAAGTTACATAACAATTGAAGAGATAGTTGAAGAATTTAATAGCAGTAAGTCTTTAATAAACAAATTTAAGGTAGATGTTGATAATTATCTAAAGGAATATAATCTTACAGTAGAAAGAAAGGCTCACTATGGAGTAAAAATTAATGAATATTTAGAACAAAGAAAAGATTTAATTGTTAATCTTTATTTAAAAGAAAATGAAGTTATTAGGAAATATATTGATAAAAGTATTGGTCAGGAATTTACGTATATAAAAAAAGCATTAATTGATGAAATAAAGAAAGAAAATTTAATAATCGATTATTCAGAACTAAAGGAAATATTAGCTTGGTTAAAAATAACTATATATATTAATTTGAAATATAAGAAGTTACTAATAAAAGATAAACAGAATAATTTAGAGCTTGCCATGAAAGAAAAATATAATGTAGGATTTTCTGAAGAAGATAAAAAAGAACTTTATAAACTGATAAACATGAAGACTAAAAAAGAAAAAGAAGACTTTGAAGATTTAAAACAGTTACCATCTGATATATGTGAATTTTTGCAAGAGCTAGATGAAAAAAATAACACATCATTTAATAAGGATGAAGATTTTAAAAGATTGCTAACACTTCATATAAATTCACTAATAAACAGACTTAAATTTAAAGTGGCTTATACTAACCCAATTGTAGATGAACTATCTATAAAGTATGCTTCAATATTTAATATGGCAATTTCATTTGGAGAAATGCTAGAAAGAAAATATGGAATTAAACCAACACGAGATGAAATAGGCTTCATAACTACTCATTTTGCGGTGCATATGGAAAAAGAATTTACAAATAAGCTTAAGAAATATAATAAAATTGCAATTGTTTGTTCATCAGGAGGAGGAAGCGCGTATTTAACTAAACTTAAGTTAAGCAGTTTATTTAATATATCTAAAATAGAGACATTTTCAATAGTTCAATTAAAAGAACTAGAAGAATATAATCCAGATATCATATTTGCTACTATTGAGATTACCTCAAATCTTCAAGTACCTTTAATATATATAAAAGAACTTTTAGATGACTATGATATTTTGAAAATAAAGCAATTAGTAAGTTTAGATAAAATAGATAAGGTATTTATAAGTAAAACTAAAGATTATTATATTAAACGCTTTTTTAGTCCAAGTTACTTTATTATATCTGAAAATGAAAAAAATTATATAAAGACTATAGAAAGTATGGCTAAGAAAATTGAAGAGGATGGTGTTGGGGGAAAAAACTATACTGATTTAGTTTTAAGGAGAGAATCTTTTTCTTCAACAGTTTATTTAAATGGAGTTGCAATACCTCATCCAATTGAAATGATAGGAAATAAAGATATAGTTTTTATAAATATACTAAAGAATCCAATTAAATTTAATAACAAAAAAATAAATGTAATATTTATGGTTTCTCTTCAAAAAGAAAATTTAGAGTTACATAAAGAAATTACAAGAGATTTATTTGAAATTATGAATGATAAAAAAATGATACAAGATATATTGAAAGTAAACAGCTTCAAGGAGTTTATAGCATTAATAAGCAAAAAGATGTAGGAGGTGATACACATTTGGATATAGATTTATTAAAAAGAATATGTGAGGTAGATTCAATAGCATCTAATGAACAAGAGATTAGAGATATACTTTCAAAAAATATTATAGGAGAAATATCTTATGATGGAATTGGAAGTATGATTGTGAATCACAAAGGAAATGGTCCTAAATTAATGTTTTGTGCACATATGGATGAAGTTGGCTTTATGGTAAAGAGTATTAGTGACATTGGTATGATAAATGTAATTTGCATTGGTGGAGTTAAAGATTCTGCAAAATCTTTTCAAAAGGTTATCATTACTAATGATGATGGAGTTAAAATTAAAGGTTTAATGAATTGCTCTTTTGATGAAAATCATAAGGTGAAAGACCTTTATGTTGATATTGGATTAAGCAGTAGAGCAGAAGTTTTAGATTTAGGAATAAATATAGGGGATATGGTTACTTTTGATAGCAAAAGTGAAATGATAAATGAAAATATACTAATGGCAAAAGCTTTAGATGATAGAGTTGGATGTTATATTTTAAAGGAGGTGGATAAAAAACTAAAGGATATTAATCATGAGAATGATATATATCTATGTTTTACAAGTTCAGAAGAAGTTGGTACAAGAGGTGGAAAGTGTTGTGCAGATAAAATAAATCCAGATATTATATTTGCAATTGATGTAGCTTGTGCACCGGATTTAGTCAGAAATTATACTAATCAACGCCAGATATCAAAGGGGTGTATGATAGTTCATTATGATAAAACAATGATACCAAATAAAAAATTACTTAGATGGATCAAAAAAATGGCAAAGGATAATAATATTGATTTTCAATGTGATATGTTTAGTGGTGGAGGTACAGATGCAGCTCAAGCACATTTAAGTAATGGAGGAAAACTTAGCATTGTACTTGGAATACCTTTAAGATATTGTCATGGAAGTTATTCAATGACTGATTTAAGAGATGTTGAAGGTTTAATAAATTTAATCATATATGTAATAAAAGCTTTTACAAAAGAAGAATATAGCAATATTTCAAGTTACGCATAGGAGGGGTAAAGATGAGTGAATTAGAAATGCAAATATTACAAATTATATCAGCAGCAGGAGATAGTAAAGCAAAAGCATTCCAAGCTTTTGAGAAAATCCAGGAGTCTGACTACGAAGGAGCAAGAGCTCTTTTAAAGGAGGCAAGAGATATCGATCTTGAGGCCCATAAAGCTCAGACTGAATTAATTAGAAAGGAGCTTTCACAAGATGATGGAGAAAAATTACCAGTAAGTTTACTTATGGTACATGCTCAAGATCATTATATGTCTTCACAACTTGTGAGAGATCTTATAGAAAAAATAATAGATGTATTTGAATCTAAGGAGGTTAAAAAATGAGAATAGTATTATGTTGTGCAGGTGGTTTTTCAACTACAATGTTAATGGACAGTATGAAAAAAACAGTAAGGGCAAGTAAAAAGTTAAATGAGGAGGATTTTGAGTTTGTAGCAATTCCAGTAGATTTGTTAGAACATGAGGCAGATAATTGTGATGTAGTTGTGGTTGGACCACAAATCGCACACAAACTAGATTATATCAAAAGAATTATTGATCCAAAAAAAATTCCGTACACAGTTATAGACCAAGATACTTACGGTAAAATGGATGGAGCAACAGCATTTAAGATGGCCTTACTTGCTTATAGAAAAGCTCAACTGGATAATAAACAATAATTTAATAAATAATAAAAGGGGAGAAAATTATGTTTAAAGCATTTGAAGCATTTATGAACAAATATCTAACTCCAATAGCAAGGAAGATGGATAAGCAACCACATCTAAATGCAATTAAAAAATCGATGGTAGCAATGACGCCGATATTAATTATAGGTAGCTTATGTTTGATTCCAGAAGCAATTGCTAATATGATTGGTGTAGAAACAGGTATAGGTAAATTCATAATGAATAATATGGATAATTTCTACTTACCATTTTATCTTACAATAGGTATGATGGGCCTATATGTCTGTTTATGTATTACTTATTTCTTAGGTGAGCATTATAAATTATACGTTCCAGGATGTATGGTTTTGGGTGCCGTTGGATTTCTTTTACTTACATTTACTTTCACTGAAGATGGAGGTATGAGTATAAAGTATCTAGGAACTAAAGGGTTATTTATGGCAATGATTTCAGGTATTATAGCAGTTCAATTATATCATTGGTGTAAGAAGAAAAACTTCACAATACGTATGCCAGAAAATGTACCGGATTTTGTTTCAAGATCTTTTGAATTAATACCAACAACAGTAATTATAGTTGGAGTTTTTGCAGCAATCAGATTTACTAGTTTAGCAATTTTTGATGTATTACCTCCAGAAGTTTTAACAAGATTCTTAGCGCCATTAGTTGGATCATTAGACAATCCATTTGTATTCGTATTCATTACTTTTCTTAGTTGTTTATTATTCTTTTTCGGAATACATCCATCAGTATTATCACCAATTACAGCACCAATAGCAGCTCAATTTTTAGCAGAAAATATTGAAGCTATGGCTAGTGGACAAGCATTGCCTCACTTTTATACAGGAGGTATGACTAGTGCTTTCGCAAACTTCACAGGTACAGGAGTTACTTTTGGTTTAGTATTTTGGTTCTTATTATCAAAAAACAAGGCATATAAACGTGTAGGACAAGTATCTATAATACCAGCTTTATTTGGTATAAATGAACCTATATTATTTGGAGCTCCAATAGTACTTAATCCAACATTTTTCTTACCATATGTTATAGGTGGTACTATTTTAGGAACATTCCCAGCATTTTTAATGTGGGCTGGAATTTTAGCAAAACCATTTTTTAACCCTCCATATGTTGGAGTATTTTTAGAAGGCTTTTTAGTTAATGGAGACTGGGTAACAATAGTTGTAAATGCATTACAAATGATAGGATCAGTATTAATATGGTATCCATTCTTCAAGTTATATGAAAAGCAAGAAACTGTAAAAGGTTCAGTAGAAGAATCAAAAATATCAGAAGAAGATCAAGCACTTTTAGATGACTTAGATTTTTAATTATAAATTCTTAATTGGGCTGTCTATGAGACAGCCCTTTAGGATTAGAGGAGAATATTATGGCTAAACATATTAATAAAATAAAAGAGCTTCTTAATATACTAAATATTGATGCAGCTTTAATAAAATCCAAAACAATTAAGAAGTATTTAGATACTGTGACTGGGAGTGGGATACATCTTTTTATAACAAAAGATAAATCATATGCTATATTGGATGGAAGATATGTAGAGGAAGTAAAAGAAAAAGAAAGTGATTTTGAAATAATAGAAAACACACCAGCAAAATCTCAAAAGTCACATTTTGATATTATAAATGATATTATGAATGAAAATAATTATAAGGTTTTAGGGATGGAAGCTAGTGCATATTCGATAACTGATTATGAAAAACTTAAGAACTATAACTTTAGTGTATTTCTTATTGAAGAAGAACTTAATGAGGTAAGAATTTTAAAAGATAAATATGAAATAGATGTAATAAAAAAGGCTTGTAAAATTACAGATGATATATTTTCTAAAGTTTTAAAGCATATTAAGGTTGGAGTTAGTGAAAGAGAAATCAATGCATGGATACAATATTACTCATTAATTTCAGGTGCTAATAAAATGTCTTTTGATACAATTGTTACATCAGGACCTAGAACTGCACTTCCTCATGGAAGACCTACAGATAGAAAAATAAATTCTAATGAACCAATAATGATAGACTTTGGAATAGAGTATGAGAACTATCAATCTGATATGACTAGAATGATATTTATAGGTGAACCAAGTGAGGAAATAAAAAACATATATGAAACTGTTAAGAGAGCTCAAAAGGCTGGAGTAGATGCAATTAAAACAGGTGCTGTAGCTAGAGATGTAGATAAGGTAGCAAGAGATATAATTATTAATGCTGGGTATAGTGAATATTATAATCATGGACTTGGCCATGGAATAGGAATTGGGGATGGAGCAGAGCAACCATATTTAAATCAAAGTTCTAATGTTATATTAAAAGATAATATGATAATGTCTTGTGAACCAGGAATATATATACCTGGTTTAGGGGGAGTACGTATAGAAGATGATGTTTTAATTAAAGATGGGATAGGAGTTCCACTTAATAATACAACTAAAGAAATGATAATTTTGGAGGAATAATATGAAGCATAATTTTGATGAAGAAAATAATCGTCTAAATACATATTGTACTCAATGGGACTATATTCAAGATCGATTTAATAAAAAGGATTTAATTCCTTTTTCTATATCAGATACTGATTTTAAGGTGCCATTACCAGTGTACCAAAAATTAAATAAAGTGTTAGAACATCAGATTTATGGATATTCCAGGTGGAATCATGATGACTTTAAGGGAGCTATAGCCAATCATTATATAAAAAAATTTAATTGTGATGTAAATCTAGATTGGATATTATACAGCCCTTCAGTTATGTATTCAGTAGCAGTCTTAATTAGGATGTTATGCAAAGAAGGAGAAAAAATAGCAACATTTAATCCTATGTATGATGCATTTTTTAATGTCATTGAAGAAAATAAAAGGACATTAGTAAAAATTCAATTATATAACAATAAAGGCCACTTTGATTTTAGTATAGATGAATTTGAAAATAAAATTAAAACTTGCAAGGTTTTATTATTATGTTCACCTCATAATCCAACAGGAAGAGTGTGGAAAGAAAATGAATTAAGCATTATAATAAATCTTTGTAAGAAATATAATGTAAAGATAATTAGTGATGAAATTCATAGTGATATAGTTTTTAAGGGAAATAAACATACACCTATTATTTCATATTTAAATGAATATAATGATGTATATTTAGTATCATCAGGAAGCAAAACATTTAATTACCCAGGTTTAATTGGATCTTACGCGATAATTCCAGATAAAAAAATATATGGACAATTTCTCAAACAGACAAGAAGTAAAGACTTCCTGAATTCAGTAAGCATTCTCGGAATGTATGCTACAATGCTTTCATATAATGAATGTGATTATTATGTAAATGATCTTATTGAATATGTAGATAAGAATATGGAATATGTTAAAAATTTCATAGAAGAAAACTTTAAAGATATAGTTTTTACAAAACCAGAAGGCACATATTTAGCATGGATAGATTGCAGAAAAGTTCCTTTTTCCAGTGATGAAATTCAAGAGGCTTTAGTAAATGTTGGTGGAGTTGGAATAATGAAGGGTGAAGTTTATGGAAGTGAAAAATACCTTCGTTTAAATTGTGGATGTACACTATCTAAGCTTAAAATTGGAATGGAAAGATTCAAAAAGAGTTTTGATTATCTTTATAGCTTGAATAAATTATAAGAAAAGATATAAATAAATATTTAGAAAAAACTGTTATATTAAAAATATAGCAGTTTTTTATTCTATTATAGTTACACTTAATAAAGGAATATATTAAAATTATAAAGAATAAATAAATGATACAGAAGATTTATCTGATTGAATAGTAAGAACACTAGCAGTAATAAGATGTATTTTAGCAACAAAGAATTTTTAAAATTTAAAAACTATTAAAATTATTACGTAAAGGGGAGAAGAAAATATGTTGACTTTATTATTAATCATTATTTATATTGCTTTTATAAGTCTCGGATTACCAGATGCTATTTTAGGATCTGCATGGCCAAGAATTTATCAAGATTTAAATGTGTCTATATCTTCAGCAGGGATAGCTACAATGATTGTTTCAGCAGGAACAATTATATCAAGTTTTTTTAGTGCTAAATTAATAAAAAGATTTGGAACAGGAAAAGTAACTACATTTAGTGTGGCTTTAACTGCAGCTGCATTGCTTGGAATATATTCATCACCAAGCTTCCTATGGATATGCTTACTTGGAATTCCCATGGGGTTAGGAGCAGGAGCAGTAGACTCTGCATTAAACAACTTTGTAGCTCTTCATTATGAAGCAAAACATATGAACTGGCTACATTGTTTCTGGGGAATAGGTGCTACAGCAGGTCCACTTATAATGTCAATATATCTTTTGAAAGATAATGGTTGGAGAAGTGGATATGCTACAATTGGAATTATTCAAGTAGCTTTAGTTATATGTCTTATTTTTTCTTTGCCATTATGGGAAAAGTTTGAGTTTAATACAAATAAAGATGAAGATTCTAAAAAAGATACAAAGCTTGGGACATTACTTAAAATTCCAGGTGCAAAACCAGCTTTATTATCATTTTTTTGTTACTGTGCTGCAGAACTAACTACAGGATTATGGGCAAGTTCATATTTAGTTGTAAGTAAAGGAATTTCTACAGAAAAAGCAGCTAAATGGGTATCATTTTTTTACCTAGGAATTACAATAGGTAGATTTTTGTCAGGATTTTTAGCAATGTATTTTAATAATAAGAAAATGATCAGAATAGGACAAGTTATTTGTATTTGCGGAGTTGTTTTATTGGTTATACCATTTTCTAGCTATTTTCAATTGGCAGGGTTAATATTAATAGGGCTTGGATGTGCTCCAATTTATCCAGCGATGCTTCATGAAACACCTAATAGATTTGGAAAAGAAATATCACAAGGTATAATGGGAATTCAAATGGCAACAGCATATGTAGGAAGTACTTTCATGCCACCACTATTTGGAATTTTAGCTAAAGCTACTACCTTTAATTTATTACCATACTTTCTATTAACTTTAGTAGTTTTAATGTTATTGACTTCAGAAATAGTTAGCAAGGTATGCAATGGTAGTTCGAAGATAAATAAAATTTAAAGTAAATAAGTATATAAGGAGAAAAGAATTATGATTACTGATTATCATATTCATACAGAGTATTCAATTGATTCAACTTATCCAATGGAAGATATAATAATACAAGCAATAAATTTGGGGATTGATGAAATTTGTTTTACTGAACATATGGATTATTTTATTAATGATTTTACACATTTGGTTAATTATGATGAATATCTTAAAGAGTATAATTTCTTAAAAGATAAATATAAGGATAGAATTAATATAAAACTTGGAAGTGAATTTGGAGTTCAAATGCATACTATTAATGAATTTCAGCGGGATTTTAATAAGTATGATTTTGATTTCATTATTTTATCTAACCATCAAGTGGATGATAAAGAATTTTGGAATGGGGAATTTCAAAAAGGAAAAAATCAATTAGAATATAATAATCAATACTATAAAGCAATATTAAATGTTATTTCTAATTATAAAGACTATAGTGTATTAGGACATTTAGATATGATTAAAAGATATGATTCTAAAGGAATATTAGATGATAAATTTAATGAAGATATAATCAAAGAAATTTTAAGAATGGTAATTAAAGATGAAAAAGGAATTGAAGTCAATACTTCATGCTTTAGATATGGATTGCCAGATATTACTCCTTCAAGAACTATTTTAAAATGGTATTATGAACTAGGAGGAAAGGTTATTACTATTGGTTCAGATACTCATAAAGAAAGTGATTTAGGGTATAAGATTGAAGAGGTTAAAGATATTCTAAAGGATATTGGATTTAAAGAATTTTGTACATTTAATAAAATGAAAGCAATTTATCATGATTTATAGGGAGAATTAGATAAGCTTATTATTAGACTAGAGATGTTCAAGATCCACAATATTATATGAATATGGTATAATTTTGATAAAATATAAATTTTGCGGAGGAAAAATATGCTTACAATTGGTTATATAGGAAATGGGAAAAGTACTAATAGATATCATTTGCCATTTGTTTTACAAAGAAAAAATATAAATATAAAGACAATATATCAAAGAAATCCTAAAAATGAATCTTGGGATAGAATAAATGGAGTAAATTATACATCAGATTTAGATGAATTATTAA
Organism: Clostridiaceae bacterium AF10-41; assembly: GCA_027686065.1. Taxonomy (GTDB): domain Bacteria; phylum Bacillota; class Clostridia; order Clostridiales; family Clostridiaceae; genus Clostridium. The sequence continues at coordinate 1,186 of JAQCTH010000046.1, read as the reverse complement.
ATGATAAGGATATACAATTAATAGTAATTTGTACAAGACAAGATAGTCATTATGATTATGCAAAATTAGTATTAGAGCATAATAAACATTGTTTAGTTGAAAAGCCATTTATGAAAACTTATGATGAAGCAAAAGAAATATTTGATTTAGCAAAGGAAAAAGGTCTAATAGTTCAAGCATATCAAAATAGAAGATTTGATAGTGACTTTTTAACAGTTCAAAAGGTAATTGAAGAAGGAAAACTTGGAGAATTACTAGAGATTGAAATGCATTTTGATTATTATCGTCCAGAGGTACCAGAATCAACTCATAGTTTTTCACCATATAATTCATATTTATATGGCCATGCCTGTCATACATTAGATCAAGTTATAAGCTATTTTGGTGAGCCTGATAAAATCAATTATGATGTTAGACAATTATTAGGAACAGGAAGAATGAATGATTATTTTGATTTAGATTTATATTATGGAGAATTAAAAGTATCTGTAAAATCTAGTTATTTTAGAATAAAAGAAAGACCTAGCTTTATTTTATATGGGAAAAAGGGATGCTTTGTAAAAGAAACTAAAGATCGTCAAGAAGAGCATTTAAAGATGTTTTATATGCCAACTAATAAGGATTTTGGAGTAGATTCCTTTAATCATTATGGAACATTAACATATATAGATGATGAAGGAATAATTCATGAGGAAAAAGTTAAATCCGTTAAAGGTGATTATGGAAGAGTATATGATGATTTATACGAAGCGATAGTAAATAATAAAAATAAAACTATAACAGATGAACAAACACTACTACAATTAAGGATATTGGAAGAAGGAATAAAGAGTTTAAAGTAAGAGAATATTGTAGAGAGAGAGTTAAATTTATTATATTAAATATATTTTGACTTTAAATTTAATAGTATTGGTTTAGATGAATATGCTTATACTTTGATTTAGTACTATAAAGTTATGAAACTAATAGGGCGGTGTATTGGTATATGAAAGTTACATTAATTACGGTAGCTGCAAAGGGAATAGGATACCACTTAGCAAAAAGTTTTGCTTTTATGTGAAGAAGATAGTGATTTTATAAATGGTGCTAATATAATTGTAGATGGCGGAATGACTAAAAAGATGATCTATGAAGAATGATTGATATAAATTGCGAAGCAATTTATATAGTTCACAGCGCACAGTTC
>JAQCTH010000045.1:221-33737 GCA_027686065.1 Clostridiaceae bacterium AF10-41 | reverse complement strand
AATAACTCAACCTTTTACTTTCTATTATAATAAATTTCAACTAAATCATATGTATTAACCTAAATAAACACTCCCTTTAAATTTTATAATATAAATATCTCTTATTATTAATTATTAAATCTATTTAAAAAATATTTATAAATCTTATATTCAACAGAGATTTTAAATTTCCTCTCTTAACTTATATTATTTTATAAATTTTAATAAAAAAAAGAAAAGTTTTTTATAAAGTAAGTTTTTATAAATTTTTAAAGAATAAAAAACAGAGATTAACTCTGTTTTTAATTCTTTTTTATAACATCATAATTCTTTTTATAGTTTCTCTATCAACTGAATATGTTAATGCAGTTTCTCCACTTATTACTCTTCTTTTATATAATTCTGCCAATGCCATATCCATAGTCTTCATACCATACTTCCCACCAGTTTGAATAGCTGATTCTATTTGATGCGTTTTACCTTCTCTAATTAGATTCTGAATTCCTGGAGTTGTAGTCATTATTTCTAAGGCTGCAACTCTTCCATTGTTATCTTCATTAGGTACTAATTGTTGTGATATAACACCTTGTAATACAGCTGCTAATTGTATTCTTATTTGTTGTTGTTGATGTGGTGGAAAAACATCTATTACTCTATCTATGGTTTTAGCAGCTCCTATTGTATGTAGTGTGGAGAATACTAAATGACCAGTTTCTGCTGCAGTTATCGCAATAGAAATAGTTTCAAGGTCTCTCATCTCCCCTACAAGTATAACATCTGGATCTTCTCTTAAAATAGCTTTTAGTGCACTTTGATAGCTGTTGCTATCCTTTCCTATTTCCCTTTGATTGATTATACAATTATTATGCTTATGAAGATACTCTATCGGATCCTCTAATGTTATAATATGCGCTTCTCTTGTATTATTAATTTCATTTATCATTGCAGCTAATGTTGTGCTTTTTCCACTTCCAGTAGGGCCAGTAACTAATACTAATCCCCTTTGCTTCTGAATCATATCTTTTATTACTTTAGGATGTTTTAATTCGTCTAAAGTAGGTATTTTTAATGCAATTACTCTTATTGCAATAGCATCACTATTTCTTTGTTTGAACACATTAACTCTAAATCTACCAGTTCCTGATATAGAATAAGATGTATCCATTTCGCCTGTTTTATTATATAATTCAAAATTATCTCCTAATATTTCTTTTGCGAAATCTCTTAATGCATTTGGCATTAATTTTTCTGTTCCTAATTTTATTAATTTTCCATTAACTCTTATCGTCGGTGCTAGTCCAACTGTTAAATGTAGATCTGATGCGCCTTTCTCTATTGTCTCATTTAATAAATCATTCAATACATACATTACTCTATATCCTCCATGTTGCTAAACTGTATACATTTTAACATATTCGATAAAACTTTTCATATTCCTTCTTTATATTGCATAATATTTCAACATGAAGCATATTTATATATTTTTTATTTGGACGATAGCTCTTTTTTTAATTTTTTTAAAGCTTTTTTCTCTATCCTTGAAACATATGATCTTGAAATCCCAAGTAATGCAGCTATTTCTCTTTGAGTCCTACACCTTCCATCTATAAGACCATATCTCATCTTCAATATTTCACCTTCTCTTTCACTTAATGAAACCCCTATCTTATTATATAGTTGTTTTATTTGAAGGTTACTTTCAACCTTCTCTAAAACAGAATCTTTTTCGCTACTTAAGACATCTATTAAACATATTTCATTTCCTTCTTTATCCATTCCAATTGGATCTTGTAAATAAACTTCATTTTTTTGTTTTTTGTTGTTTCTAAAAAGCATTAATATTTCATTTTCTATACATCTTGATGCATAAGTAGCTAATCTAGTTCCCTTTGATGAGTCAAAAGAATCTATTGCCTTTATAAGTCCAACTGTTCCTATTGATATTAATTCATCTATATCTTTATTTGGAAAATTGTACTTTTTAACTATATGTGCTACTAATCTAAGATTTCTCTCTATTAAAATACTTTTCGCCTCTTTGTCTCCATTTTTCAAAAGTTTTAAATATTGCTCTTCTTCTTCTTCATCAAGTGGTTTTGGAAATGTATTATTGCCCGTTATGTATCCAGTTAAAAATACTGAATTGCATAACAGTTCTATAATATTAGATAAAAAAAACACAGAACTTCCTCCTAGTAGTGCTTATTATATAATATGAAGAAATTCAAAAATATTGCTTGTGTTTTTTAAAATAAAGTTGGAATATTTTTATTTATATAAATTGATTTATCTCTTATATTAAAAAGTGCTATAAATTATATAATCTATAACACTTTTTTTATTTCATAATCAATTTCATATTTATAGCATTCTATTTAGCTAATTCAGTGACTATCTCTCTAAATATAGGGGCTCCAGTATTTCCTCCACCAAGTTCTCTTCCATCAGGATGCTTTTCCCCTATATTAGGTGCAATAACAACTATAGTGTACTTCTTACCATCCTTTTCGAAATATCCTGCAAACCATCCATGATTTGTACCTCCAGTCCCTGTTGAAGTCCCTGTTTTTCCGCCAATATTGACCCCTTCTACCTTTGCTTCAAACCCAGAACCTTCCCATATTACTTTTGACATTGTTTCTTGAGCTATTTTAGCTGAAGTTTGACTAAATACTCTTACTTGTTCATGAGGAAATTCTTTCACTATATTATCTTTATTATCTATTATAGCCTCGACTATTGAAGGTTTTATATAAATTCCGTCATTAACCACTGTATTATATAATCCTGCCATTTGCACAGGTGTAACCATTATTGTCTGCCCAATAGATATATTATTCATACTATTTTCTACAGTAGGTTTTACTCCTGAGGCTTCATTTCTATTTTCTCCCTTTACATTCAATACACTTTGAAATAACCCCATTTTTTCTAGATACTTCATCATTTCTTCATACCCAACTTTTGTCCCTACTTTCGCAAATACATCGTTACATGATATCTTTAGCGCATCCTCTACAGATAGATATCCATGTGCATAAGGCTTTCCATTTTTTTGGCATATCTCTCCTGTGCAAGCAAAAACATCATCATGCCTTATTAAACCTTTATCTAAAGCTATAGTTTCTGTTATAACTTTAAAAATCGATCCTGGCTCATATCCTAATTGCTCTATTCCTAAATTGACATTTGCTTGAGTTTCATCTTTTTGAACCATGGATCTTATTTTTCCTGTTTCTACTTCTGATACTACAACTCCTACATTTTTTAAGAAAGAATAACTTTCCTTCTTCAATATTTCTCTTATTTTATCTTCCCATTCTTCATTTACTGTTAATCTTATATTATTATTTTCTTCTAAAGTTACTTCTCCATCTCCATATGTTGCTTTATCATCTAAATAAAACTTTGCTTGTGGATAACTATTTTCTTTTAGATACGTATATAAATTTTCTTCTAAAGAATTTTCTATAATATTATCTTCATTTATATTAGCTAAAAAATTACTTGTTTTCCAAGCTTCTTTTGTATCCACTTCATCATAAATATAAGTATATATTCCTTTTATATTTTTTAATTTATTAACTTTATTATAAGTTTCTTCACTTACAGTATAATATATTTTACCATCATCCTTCATTACTTCTGAATAATTAAAATTCTTGTCTTCTGACTTCATTATAAAATTTAAAGCCATTAAATCTTCCAATGTCTCTTCATAATTATTCAACATAAATGGTTTAGTATCTAATATAACAATATATTTTTTATTGTAATCCATCATATCTTTTCCGTTAGTGTCAAAGATTCTATACTTCATCTGAGATAGATTTTCAGATTGATAATTATTCATTTCTCCTGAAACCTTTGATGATGGATGTATCTGAAGAATATATAATCTTATTGATAATAAAGAAATAACCAGAAAGTAAATCCCCATTATTATTAACACTCTTTTTAAATCTATCTTATTTTTCCCTCTAATCAAAAAAACACCTCCCTAGGCTTAATTCTAGCCTAGGGAGGTGTTTTCTATACACTTTTTTCTATTTTAATATATCTTTTATTTTAGTTACAAGTATATCTATTGCTACTTTATTTTGTCCACCTTCTGGAACTATAATGTCTGCATATCTCTTTGTTGGCTCTGTAAACTGCATATGCATAGGTCTTACAACATCTAAATATTGACTAATAACTGAATCTACAGTTCTGCCTCTTTCATTTATATCTCTTACTAATCTTCTTAAAATTCTTATATCTGCATCAGTATCAACATAAACTTTTATGTCTAACAATTCTCTAAGTCTTTCATCTTCTAATACTAATATACCTTCAACAATTATAATATCCTTTGGCTCTATTCTCACTGTCTCTTTAGCTCTATTATGATTTGAAAAATCATAAATGGGCTTATCAATAGCTATTCCATTAATTAAATCACTTAAGTGTTTAATTAGTAAATCATTATCAAAAGCTCTTGGATGATCATAATTGGTTTTTACTCTTTCTTCCATAGATAAATAACTCTGATCTTTATAATACATATCTTGCTGTATCATCGCAATACATTCATTTGAAAAGCTTGAATAAATAGCATCTGCAATACTGCTTTTTCCTGATCCTGTTCCGCCAGTTATTCCAATTAAAATTGGCTTATTCATTATAGTTCCTCCTTCTTATGTCTACAGCTCTAAAACTTTTTTCCCTTTAATTAACATATCCTTTTCTTTTAATGGAGTTTCAACCTTAACCTTAAATATCATATGTGCTCTATTTGCAACATTGGTTTCAACTTCCTTTTCTATATCAAACATTTCACTAAGTTTCACATTAAAATTAGGAGTGCGAGCTCTTAAAACTTCAACTTCATCATCTTCAAACACTCTATTTTTTTGAAGAATTATTGCTTCCTTAGTGTCAGGATCATAGCTTTGAACTATTCCTACTATATCATAATCTCTTACATAAGAAGACACATCGTAATTTTGTTCTCCAGTTTTTCCAAGGAAAAATCCTGTATGATATTGTCTATGACTTATTTTTAATAATATATCCATCCACTCTTGCTTGAACTCATAATTTGCAGGATCTTCAAAATAAGAATCTACAGCTTCTCTATATGCTTTTACAGTAGATGCCACATAGAATTCACTTTTCATTCTACCTTCAATCTTAAGAGAATGAACTCCACTTTTAATAAGTTCTGGAATGTGTTTTATCATACATAAATCCTTTGAGTTCATTATATATGTACCATTATCATCTTCTACTACTGGATAATATTCACCTGGCCTAGTTTCTTCTACTAAATAATATTTATATCTACATGCATTAGAACATATTCCCTTATTTGCATCTCTTCCCAACATATAATTTGAAATAAGACATCTTCCTGAATATGCTATACACATTGACCCGTGTATAAATACTTCTAATTCACAGCCTTCTGGAATATTTTCTTTTATAACATTAATTTCATTAAATGTTAACTCTCTAGCTAAAACAACTCTTTTAACACCTTGCTCATACCAAAATTTGGTTGCCATCCAATTAACTGTATTAGCTTGAGTACTTAGATGAATTTCTAAATCTGGCGCTGCCATTTTAGCTGCCATTACTATGGATGGATCCGCAACTATAATCGCATCTACTCCTAAGTCATATAAACCTTTAATATATTCTTCTACACCTTTTAAATCATGATTTCTTGGAAATACGTTCATAGTTACATATAGCTTTTTGCCTCTTTCATGACAATACTTTACACCTTCAGCCATTTCTTCATTAGTAAAGTTATCTGAAAATGCTCTTAGGTTAAGTCTTCCTCCACCTATATATACGGCATCTGCTCCAAAATCTATTGCTATTTTTAATTTCTCTAGGCTACCTGCTGGTGCTAAAATCTCTGGTTTATTCATAATTTACCTCCTTTTAGTCACTGCAATTCCATCCCCCATTGGTATTACAGAAGTAATTAAGTTTTTATCCTTAGATACTAACTCTAAATATTCTCTCATTCTTTTTACTATTGTTATCTTTCTTCTTTTTACTAATTCATCGCATGCAACCATACCCCTGAATAAAACATTATCTGCTACTATAATTCCATCATCCTTTAATAATCTTAAACAATGTGGTAAAAAATGATTATAATGCCCTTTTCCTGCATCCATAAATATTAAATCATAAGGTTCTGTTAATCTTTCTAAAATTTCTAAACAATCTCCTTCTTTAATATCTATTTTCTCAGTAAGATTATATCTTTCAAAATTTTCTCTAGCATATTTTATCATACTTTCATCACGTTCTATAGTAGTAATACTTGGTTTTGTTCCTGAAGCTTCATACATCAAAATTGCTGAATATCCTATAGCTGTTCCTAGCTCTAAAATTTTTAAAGGCTTTTTCATACTAACTATAAACTCTAAAAATTTTGCAGTTTCTTTCTGAGCTATAGGTACTTTATTTTCTTTTGCAAAATCTTCTAATTCCTTATACTTATCATAAGTTTCTGGTATTAGATTTCTTATATAATCTTCCATATAATCATGGGTTACTCCGCTCATGTCACTCCTCCGAATAGGTATTATTTTATATAATTAAAGCTTAATTTAATATCCTAATTCTTCTTGCTTATCCATAAAATCTTCATAGTTATCAGTAAAATAATGTGTACTGTCACTTTGTAAAACATAAAATAAATAGTTTGTTTCCGTCGGCTTAAGTACTGCTTTTATAGACTCTAAACCTGGGTTACATATAGGCCCTACAGGCAATCCATAATTTCTATATGTATTATATGGAGAATCCGTTTCTAGATGACTGTATAATACAGTATCAACATGTTCACCTAAAGCGTAAATTACAGTTGCATCTATTTGAAGCTTCATATCGATATTTAATCTATTCCTTATCACAGAGGCAACAATGGGTCTTTCTCCATCAATTCTTGCTTCTTTCTCTATCATAGATGCCATATTTACAACGGTTTCTATATCTTCATTTGTAATACTCGTATTTGTTTCATTAAGCGCAATATCAAATACTTCCTTAAATCTCGAAATCATCTTAGTGATTATTTCTTTTGGTGTTTCTCCAACTTTTATTAAATATGTATCTGGAAATAAGTATCCTTCTAAATTATATTTTTTTTCACTATTCATTTTAGCAAATTTAGGTAATTCATACTCTTTTATAGCTGAAATAAAATCCTCTTTACTACAAATACCTTCTTTTTCTAATTTTTCACTTATATCGTTTATTGTATATCCTTCAGGAACTGTAAATTTTACAGTATTCAATGAAGATTCACTTGTTAACTTATTTATTAATTCGCTAACAGTTAAATCCTTTTCTAGAACATACTCACCTTGCTTAACTTCTATGTTTTTTCTTGAAATCTTAACATATAGTTTTATAAGAGGTACCCCTTTAATTTTATTCTCATTTGACAAAGTATTTATTATACTATAAAAACTATCTCCATCTTTAACATTTATTACTATATCTTCTGTTATGTTTAAAGGTTTATTTATTACTTTCTTAAATGAAACTAAAAAACTTATAACCAATACTAAAATTATTATTATGGGAATCATTTTCGACTTAGAATTTTTCATAAAAACCCCCTGTATATAAAGTAAATAGCCTATTTTATGGCTATTTACCTTATTATAATACTTTTTTTTTAACTTATAAAGATATTTTATTTCATTTATAATTATTACTTTCTACTTCTACTTGTTATTCTTCTTCTTTCAGCTGAATCTAAAACTCTTTTTCTCATTCTTATACTTTCAGGAGTAACTTCAACTAACTCGTCTCCATTTATAAATTCAAGACATTGTTCCAAAGTCATTTGTCTTGGAGGTGTTAGCTTTAAAGAATCATCTGATCCAGATGCTCTAGTATTAGTTAACTTTTTACCCTTGCATACATTTATATCTATATCTTCTGCTCTTGAACTTTCTCCAACTATCATACCTTGATACACAGGTATTCCTGCATTTATAAATAATGTACCTCTTTCTTGTGCATTAAACAATCCATATGTTATTGCATCTCCATCTTCAAATGAACATATTGATCCTCTACTTCTTCCTGGTATTTCTCCTTTATATGCATCATATCCATGGAATACATGATTCATTATACCATTACCCTTAGTATCAGTCATAAATTCATTTCTAAATCCTATTAACCCCCTTGCAGGAACTATAAATTCTAATCTCGTATAACCATTTACAGCTGATGTCATATTTACCATTTCTGCTTTTCTTGGTCCTAACTTTTCCATAACAGGTCCCATAAATTCTTCTGGAACATCTATTGTTAAATATTCCATAGGCTCTAATTTCTTACCATTTTCTTCTTTATATATAACATTTGCCTTAGAAACTTGGAATTCATATCCTTCTCTTCTCATAGTTTCGATAAGAATTGATAAATGTAGTTCTCCTCTTCCTGAAACTTCGAAACAATCTGAAGAAATTTCATTAACTCTTAAACTAACATTTGTTTCTAACTCTTTTAATAATCTATCTCTTAAATGTCTTGAAGTTACAAACTCACCTTCTCTACCTGCAAAAGGAGAATCATTAACCATAAAGTTCATACTTAATGTAGGTTCATCTATTTCAACAAATGGCAATGCTTCAGGTTCTTGTGCATCAGCTACAGTTTCTCCAATATTACAATCTGGAATACCACTTAAAGCTATTATGTCACCTAGAGAAGCTTCTTGTGCTTCTTCTCTATTTAAGCCATTATATGTAAATATACTTGAAACTCTATAATTTGATGTAGTTCCATCTTTTCTTACTAAAGCAACCTGTTGATTCTTTTTCACAGACCCTCTATGTATTTTTCCTACTGCTATTCTGCCTACATATTCGTTTGTATCTAATGTAGTTACAAGCATTTGGAAGGGGCCATCTATATATCCTTTTGGAGCTTCAACATTCTCTAATATGGTTTCAAATAAAGGAACCATACCAGTATTAGTATCTTCAACATTATATCTCGCAAATCCTTCTCTTGCTGATGCATAGATTATTGGAAAATCTAATTGATCATCATCTGCACCAAGCTCTAAGAATAATTCAAATACTTCATCAATTACTTCTTCTGGTCTTGCATTTGGTTTGTCTATTTTATTTATAACAACTATAGGTTGTAATCCTAATTCCAATGCCTTCTTTAAAACGAATTTAGTTTGAGGCATTGGACCTTCATAAGAGTCAACTACTAGTAAAACAGAATCAACCATCTTAAGTACACGTTCAACTTCTCCACCAAAATCAGCATGTCCTGGAGTATCTACAACATTAATTTTTATATCTTTATACATAATAGCAGTATTTTTTGAAAGAATTGTTATTCCTCTTTCTTTTTCTAAATCATTAGAATCCATAACTCTTTCTTCTATTTTTTCATTACTTCTAAATACGTGACTTTCTTTTAGTAAGGCATCTACTAGTGTAGTCTTACCATGGTCAACGTGGGCTATTATAGCTATATTTCTTATATCATCTCTACTTATTAAATTCATTTAATTTCCTCCAATATTTGATTTTATCTACATGTTTTTTATAATGTAAACCTATAACTTATTTTTCCCAAAATAAAATTGGATACACCAGTATCCAATTTTTTTAAGATTTATTTTCAACTATAATACATTCTAAGATTATTATTTCAAAATGTCAACCTTACAGATTATATTTCCATTATTATTGGTAATATCATAGGCTTTCTTTTTGTTTTTTCATACAGATAACTTCTCAGGTCATCTCTTACCTTAGACTTTAAAGTTGCCCAATCAGTTATATTATTTTCTTCGCATTCTCTTAAGGCATTTTTTACTATTTCTTTAGCATCGTCCATTAGCCCTTCAGATTCTCTTACATAAACAAATCCTCTGGATATTATATCAGGTCCTGCGATAACTGAATTGTTTTCCTTTGATAAAGTTACTACAACTGTTAATATACCATCTTGAGATAAATGCTTTCTATCTCTTAAAACTATATTTCCAACATCTCCAACACCTAATCCATCAACAAAAACTTGCCCTGCAATAACTGAACCATTTTTCCTTATACTATTTCTATTTACTTCTATAACCCCACCATTTTCAGGAATTATAACATTTTGTTCTGGCATTCCTAATGATATTGCTAATTCTCCATGTTGCTTTAAATGCCTGTATTCACCATGAACTGGAATAAAGAATTTAGGCTTTACTAAACATTGCATAAGCTTTAATTCTTCTTGACAAGCATGCCCAGATACGTGAATTTCTGCTAGTGATTTATATATTACTTCTGCACCCTTTTGGAACAATTGATTTATAACCTTAGAAACTAGTTTTTCATTTCCTGGTATTGGCGTTGCTGAAATTATTACAGTATCACCTTCAACAATATTTACCTTTCTATGCTCTGAGCTTGCCATTCTTGCAAGAGCTGACATAGGTTCTCCTTGACTACCTGTTGTTATTATAACAACCTTATCATTTGTATATTTATTAATTTGATCTATACTTACTAAGATATCTTTTTCAAATTCTAAATATCCAAGTTCCGCAGCTACAGCAACTATATTTTCCATACTTCTTCCTGATACTGCAACTTTTCTTCCATGCATACTTGCTGCATCAACTATTTGCTGTATTCTGTGCACATTTGATGCAAAAGTTGCAACTATTATTCTTCCTTTTGCCTTTGAAAATAGTCTTGAGAAACTTTCTCCAACTACTTTTTCTGACATAGTATAGCCTGGTTTTTCAACATTAGTTGAATCTGCCATCATAGCCAATACCCCTCTTTTACCTATTTCTGCAAATCTTGCAAAATCCATAGGTTCTCCATCTATTGGAGTATAGTCTATTTTAAAGTCTCCTGTATGAAGTACCACTCCTAATGGAGTGTGTATTGCTATTGCCACTGAATCTGCAATAGAGTGATTTGTTTTTATAAACTCTACTGATACTGAGTTTAATTTAATTACGTCTCTTGGTTTAACTCTTATTAGTTCTGTTGAACTTAACAATCCGTGCTCCTTTAGCTTAGTTTCAACAATTCCAAGAGTTAACTTAGTTCCATATACAGGTACATCCAATTGTCTTAAAACATAAGGTAATGCTCCTATATGGTCCTCGTGTCCATGAGTTAAAAATATTCCTCTTATCTTATCTTTGTTTTTTAATAAATAACTAATATCTGGTATTACTAAATCTATACCGAACATATCTTCTTCTGGGAATTTTAAGCCACAATCTATAACTACAATATCATTTTTATACTCTATTGCAGTTATATTTTTACCGATTTCATTTATCCCACCTAAAGGAATAATTTTAACTTTTGCTTTCTCATTTTTCAATATGTCTCCTCCTTCTTCCTAAAATATGTATTACAAAGGTTGTCATCTCCTGAGAGAGGAGTTCCCTTATTTATCTATTTGTTATCTGATTTATTTTGACATTTTCTACAAAGACCAAAAAATTTAACACTATGATCTAAAATTTTAAACCCATATGATCTTTCTACTTCTTCTTCAAGTTCATCTAATAAATCATCTTGAACTTCAATAACATCCTTACATTCATTACAAACTAAATGATGATGTCTATGCCCTTCATCTTTGCGTACCATTTCATACCTGCTACATCCATCATTCAAATCTAATTTACATATAACTCCCAATTCTTCTAATAGAATTATGGTTCTATAAACAGTAGCTAATCCTATTTCCGGGCAATTCTTTTTAACCTCATCATAAATTTCTTCTGCAGTTAAGTGTTCTCCTTCTTTTTCTATAATGGAGTCAACTATAGCTCTTCTTTGAGGCGTTAATTTATACCCTTTTTGTTTTAATTCTTCTTTTAGAACATTAAAATCTATACTATTTGATTGTTCCACAGACAACACCTCTTTCTTTTTTTAGTTAGATTTTATTCTTCATCAGCAAAAATAGTATCATAAGCTTCTTGTACTGCTGCTAATTCTACTTCATCATCTATAGGTATTAATAGATCATCTCCATCTTCATCTACTCCTACCTTTAAAGCAAATATATCATCTTCAGTATATTCATCATCATATACTATAACATATTCGCTCTTCTCTTCTGTATCTGGGTTTACCATATCAAAAAATGCAACAACATTTAGTTTTACTAAATTACCATCTTCATCATATAGCTCTATTTGTTTTAAATCTTTATCCATTAAAATATCTCCTTTTTTTATAATTGTAATTTTTACCTTACTAGTTGTCAATAATAATTTTCAATTGGAAATCAAATAATTATTTCATACTAAGTCTATCTAAATATCCTTGAAGTATATATATAGCTGCTATCTTATCTACTATTTTTTTCCTCTTATCCCTTGATAAATCTGCCTCTAACATAGCTTTATGTGCCGCTACTGTAGTTAGTCTCTCATCCCACATCTCAATCTTTAACCCTGTAGCTTCTTTTATAATTTCCGAAAGCTCTAATACTCTTTCACCAGCTTCTCCTATAGTATTGTTCATATTTTTAGGTAATCCTATAACTATAGTTTCAACAGAATATTCTTTACATATTTTTTTAATTTCTTCTATATCTTGTTCTTTTTTACTTCTTCTTATAGTAGTTATCCCTTGAGCTGTCCAGCCTAAAGGATCACTTATTGCTACTCCTATTGTTTTAGATCCAACATCTAAACCAAGTATTCTCATAATTGTCTCCTTAAATATTAAAGAGTGCCCGATTCTAACGGGCACTCTTTATTTTATTTCTAAATAAGATTTTATAACTTCCTCAAGAATTTCATCTCTTTCAAGTTTTCTTAGTAAAGCTCTTGCTCCGTTGTAGCTTGTAATGTAAGAAGGGTCCCCTGAAATAAGATATCCTACTAATTGGTTTATAGGATTATAACCTTTCTCCTGTAACGCATTGTAAACATCTGTTAATATTGATTTTGTCAAATCTTCTCTATTGATGTTTAAGTTAAATTGCATTGTTTGATCTAAGTTATTATTCATACAACCGCTGCTAATGCAGCTCACCCCCTTACTAATATTTAGTTTAATAGCATCCATAATGATATTATTTCATCTTTTTAAGATTCTATTCACAGGTTTTACTTAATTAATTATATTATAACCCATTTAATCTTAAAAGTACACTATTTTACTAAAGATTATTTTACTAAAGATTCTACTACTAAGTATGTTTTCTCTATTGCAGACTTGATATTTTGAGGATTCTTACCACCAGCTTGAGCCATATCTGGTCTTCCTCCTCCACCGCCGCCAACTACTGCTGCTACTTCTTTAATTATCTTTCCACAATGAACACCCTTTTCTATTACATCCTTTGTAGCCATAGATATTATGTTCACTTTTCCACCTACATTACTTAATAAAACAACTACTCCTGTTGAGAGTTTACTTCTCATTTTATCCCCTAAGTCTCTTAAAGCATTTCCATCTATATCTTCAAGACCATATGCTACAACTCTTACACCTTTTACATCCTTAACTGAAGCTAATATATCATCTTCAACTCCTGAAGTTAATTTACTCTTAAGTTCTGAGATTTCCTTTTCTTTCTCTTTAATTTCAACACCTTGTGAAGCTATCTTTTTTAATATATCTTTTTCACTACATTTTAAAGCACCACAAGCCTCTTTTAAAAGCCTTTGTTTTTCTTCCATATATTTTATAGCATTTAACCCTGTTACAGCTTCTATTCTTCTTATTCCAGCTGCTACACCTGTCTCAGATACTATTTTAAATAATCCAATTTCACCTGAATTATTAACATGTGTGCCTCCACAAAGTTCTTTTGAGAATTCTCCAACACTTACAACTCTAACTTTATCACCATATTTATCATCAAATAAAGCCATTGCCCCAGACTCTTTTGCTTCATCTAAAGTCATAAGATTTGTACCAACTTCAAATACTTCCATTATTTTTTCATTAACTAATTCTTCAATGTTTTGTACTTCATCCTCAGTTAACCCTTGGAAATGAGCAAAGTCAAACCTTAGTCTTTCGTCATCAACATAAGAACCAGCTTGATTTACATGTTTTCCTACTATTTGTTTTAACGCTTCATGTAGTATATGTGTAGCTGTATGATTCTTTGTAATTCTAGATCTTCTTAAAATATCCACTTTAAGATTCACTTCATCATTTGCTTTTATTTTACCTTCTAGAACTTCAACATAATGAATAGTTTTCCCACCAACATTTTTCTTTGTATCATAAATATAACCTTCACCTAAAGAAGTTTTTATAATTCCCTTATCACCTACTTGACCACCCATTTCTGCATAAAAAGGTGTTTTTTCAGTAACTATATATCCCTTTTGTCCTTTTGACAATTCTTCAACAAGGCTATTATCATCTGCTAAAACTAATATATTTGATTTCATTTCAAGATTATTATATCCTACAAATTCAGTGTTTACGGATGAATCTATTTTATTAATTGGACTTTCATCACTTCCCATATATGATGATTCTCCTCTTGCATTTCTTGCCCTTTGCCTTTGTTCATCCATTTCTTTTCTAAAAGCTTCATGATTAACCTTCATGTTTTTTTCTTCTAAAATTTCTTCTGTTAACTCTATTGGGAAACCATAAGTATCATATAATTTGAATGCTTTTTCCCCTTTTAATGTTTTTTCCTTAGAAGTTTTCATTTCTTCTATATAGTCATTTAAAATATTCATCCCTGAATCTATAGTTTCATTAAACCTTTCTTCCTCTAATAAAACTATTTTTTCTATATATTCTTTATTTTCTAAAAGCATAGGATAAGCACTACCATAGTTTTCAACTACTGATTCAACTATTTCAGTTAAAAATAGATCCTTTATTCCAAGTAATCTTCCATGTCTTGCTGCTCTTCTAAGTAATCTTCTTAAAACATATCCTCTACCTTCATTACTTGGTTGTACTCCATCGCAAATAAGCATAGTTACTGATTTAACATGATCTGTAATTATTCTTAAAGAAATATCCTTTATCTTATCAACTCCATATTTTACCCCTGATAAATCTGAAGCCTTAAGAAGTATGTTCTTAACTGTATCTATTTCAAAAATATTATTAACCCCTTGCATTATAGTTGCTATTCTTTCAAGGCCCATACCTGTATCAATATTAGGATTTGCTAATTTATTATAATTTCCTTCTTCATCTTTATCAAATTGCGTAAACACAAGGTTCCAAAACTCAACTACTCTATCTTCATCACTTGCTTTTATAAAATCATCTACACTTGCAATAACGCCTTCGCCTCTATCATAATGAATCTCTGTACATGGTCCACATGGTCCCACACCTATTTCCCAGAAGTTATCATCTTTTCCAAGTCTAAATATTCTTTTTGGATCCACATCAGTTTTATCACACCAAATATCAAAAGCTTCATCATCTTCTAAGTATATTGTCACATATAACTTATCTTTTGGAATTTGAAGAGTTTCTGTTATAAATTCCCACGCCCAAGGAATTATTTCTTCTTTAAAATAATCTCCAAATGAGAAATTTCCAAGCATTTCGAAGAAAGTACCATGTCTTGATGTTTTACCTACATTTTCTATATCTCCTGTTCTTATACATTTTTGACAAGTAGTTATTCTTTTTCTTGGTGGTTCTTGTAACCCTGTAAAATATGGCTTAAGCGGTGCCATACCAGCATTTATTAATAACAGTGATTTATCATTTTTAGGTACTAGAGGAAAGCTCTCTAACCTTAAGTGATCCTTTGATTCAAAAAAGCTTAAATAAGCTTCTCTAAGTTCATTTGTTCCCATGAATTTCATATATATTGCCTCCAAACTTTACTTTATATTCTTATATAATAAAAAAAGTCTCCATCCCTATAAAAAAGGGACGAAAACATAAATTCCGCGGTACCACCCTAATTATGTATTTAATAATACATCACTTAGATAATATAGCTCCAAGATAGCTTCAATATATAGTGTAAGAAGTTCTCAGCAAACACTTCCTCTCTGAATACACGCTTATATTTACTCATTCTCTTCAATGCTAAATATTAAATTTTCTAATATTTCAATGAAATTATAGTTTATTTATTAAATTATGTCAATTATTTTATTCAGAATAAATAATCATTGATATCTTCATATATAACTTTAACTATTACTCCTATCGGTACTGCAATCACCATTCCTATAAGTCCCCCCAACTTTTCTCCTACTAATAATAAGATTATAATTATAATAGGATGCATATTAGTACTGTCTCCAGTTATTTTGGGTGATAGAATATTTCCTTCTATTTGCTGAATCAAAAACACAGCAATTATTGTATATAACGCCTTATTAGGCGAATCCATAAGAGCTATAAATATAGCAGGCATCCCTCCTATTATTGGACCAAAATAAGGTACAATATTTAATATTCCATTAAATATACCTAGTATTAAGGCAAATTTCACACCTAAAATAAGAAGTACTATAAAAGTTAAAACTCCTATAATTAAAGACAATAATAATTGACTTATTATATATCTTGATAAAACCTTATCTAAGTTATTAAGAACTTTTTTAGCTATTATTCTTTTTTCCGTTGGTAATATTAGTAAAAGTTTATTATAAATTAAATCTCCATCTACTAAAAAATAATATGTAACTATAGGTATAATTGCTAGCGAAACTAAACTTTCAAAACAAAGAAGTAAATTTTCTAAAAAATTATCAGAAATTTTAGCAAAGAACATATTTGCTTCTTCACTTATTTGCTCATATATTCCTTGAAAAAAAGATAAATCATTCAAATTCATTTTTTTTGCAATATTTTTAATATAAGTATCTATATTATCTAATATTGATCCAAAATTATAACTTTCTCTTAATATTGATGGAATTATAATATAAGACAATAATATAAAGCTAAAAACAATGACGATTATTATAGAAATAGATGAAACTCTTTTATTCAATTTAAATTTTTCACTTAAACTATCTCTAAAAGGTTTTAAAGTATATGCAAATATAAATCCAATAAAAATTATATTTACTATGCTATTGAGTGTTTTTATTTTTATGTATAAAGCCAAAGTTATTAAAGCTACTATTATTATTAAAATAGGATTAATTATTTTTTTGTATTTCTTATAAACTAACATGTTTTTTTCTTACGAGGTAAACTTTGTAACCTTACCTCATCACTTCCATAATATAAAATAAAATCTTCCCCTAAAAGGCATTGTTTTAAAAGTAATATTTCTTTTCCCTTTATCATTCTATCAAATATACCAGAGCTCATAACTAATCCCTTTATTGATAAATCCCTTTTTTCTATAATTAAATCTTCTAAAATCCCTCTCATAACATTATTTTTATCTTTTATATCTATATCCTTTATAGATTTAAATGATAATCCCTCTTTCTTGCTTAATTCTTTTACAATAATAACCTCTTCTAAAGAAATAATATCTTTAGTCTTAACGAAATTTTTTTTACTAAATAGTAGATAGTTAGAGATAAAAAAGCCTTCAATAGTTCCTTCGTGAAAATTAATGTAAATATCATCTACTATACCTAAGTACTTCCCCCTAATGTCATATACTTTTAATAAATAGAAATCCTTAGTTTTTAGCATAACTTTTCTCCTTTCTATCCATATTACCTATATTATCTCCAAAAGATAAAAAAAAAATTCTCATACAAAAATATGAGAATTTTAAAATTATATAATTTTTTCTATTATTCCGCCACCAACAACAATATTTCCATCATAAAATACAACAGATTGCCCTTTGGTAATGGCCCTTTGTTTATCTTTAAATGACACTTTAACTTTTCCATTTTCAAGTGGATAAATTATTGCTTCAGAAGGTTTTGCCGAATATCTTACCTTAGCTGTAACAGACATTGCTTCCTTCAAATTTTCAAAAGTAATAAAGTTAATATCCTTTGCTACTAAATCAGTTTTAAATATATCCTCTTCCGGCCCAAGAACCACTTCATTAGTATTAGGAATAATATCTGTAACAAAAACCGGTCTCCCTAAAGCTATACCTAATCCTTTTCTTTGCCCTATTGTGTAATATACTATTCCTTTATGTTTTCCTAGTATGTTCCCATTTTTATCAATAAAGTTTCCTGTATTTACTTCATTAGGCTTAACTAAAGAAATATATTTACCATGATTATTATCTGGGATAAAACATATTTCCTCACTATCCTTTTTATTATGAACTGCAAGACCAATTTCTTTAGCTATTTCTCTTATCTTATCTTTAGTATAATCTCCACACGGCATTAAGGTTTGACTTAATTGCTCCTGTGTAAAATTATATAAAGCATAGGTTTGATCTTTTTTATCATCATCTGCTTTTATTAAAAGATATCTTCCATCTTCATTTTTCTCTATTTTAGCATAATGACCTGTAGCTACATAATCTGCTCCAATTCCCTTTGATCTTCTTAAAAACTCATCAAACTTTATATGCTTATTACATGCAATACATGGATTTGGAGTTTTTCCTTCCATATATTCCTGTACAAAATAATCTATTACTTTTTCTTTAAATGACTCCTTAAAGTTAAGAACATAAAATGGTATTCCTAACTTATCAGCAACTCTTCTTGCATCTTCTACTGATGAAAGAGAACAACACCCACCTTCTCTTTCCATATAGCTTTCATCTTCATCATCAAAATGTTTCATAGTTACGCCTATTACTTCGTAACCTTGTTTTTTTAAAAGGTATGCAGCAACGGAGCTATCAACTCCACCACTCATACCTACTACTACTTTTTTCTTCATATTAATTCCTACTCATCGCCATGAACATGATCATGTATATCATCATGTTCTTCGAAGTCCCAAAGCTCTAAACCTGTGTTTTTTCTATAATCATTAATTGCTTTGTGAATAGCTTCTTCAGCTAAAACAGAACAGTGCATTTTTACAGGTGGAAGGCCATCTAAAGCTTCTGCAACTGCTTTATTTGATAACTCCCAAGCTTCTTCTACAGTTTTTCCTTTTATTAATTCTGTTGCCATTGATGATGAAGCAATAGCAGATCCACATCCAAAGGTCTTGAATTTTACATCTTTAACTATATTATCTTCAATTTTTAAATAAACCTTCATTATATCCCCGCATTTGGCGTTTCCAACTTCTCCTACCCCATTTGCATCTTCTATTTCCCCTACATTTCTTGGATTTCTAAAATGATCCATAACCTTATCGCTGTACATCATAATATTTTTCTCCCTTCTTTAAAAAGTCTTCCCATAATGGAGACATATTTCTAAGTCTTTCTATAATAGGTGGAACAACTTCTAATACATAATCTACATCTTCATCAGTTGATCCATCACCTAATGTCAATCTTAAAGATCCGTGTGCTAATTCATGAGGTAAGCCTATTGCTAATAATACATGTGATGGATCAAGAGATCCTGAAGTACATGCACTACCACTCGAAGCACATACACCCTCAAAATCTAAAGATAAAAGTATAGACTCACCTTCTATAAATTCAAATGTTATATTAGAATTTCCTGGTAATCTTCTTTCACCTCTAGGACCATTCAATCTTGTATGAGGTACTTTTAATAGTCCCTCAATTAATTTATCTCTAAGCATAACAAGTTTCTTGCTATGTTCTTCTAAATTATCTGTTGCAAGTTCTATAGCTTTTCCAAGTCCCACTATTGATGCTGTATTTTCAGTACCTGCTCTTCTAGCTCTTTCTTGACCACCGCCATGAATTAAATTATCTATTCTCACACCTTTTCTTATGTAAAGTGCTCCAATTCCTTTAGGTCCATATATTTTATGTCCTGCTAAAGATAATAAGTCTACATTCATTTCTTTTACATCTACTGGAACATTTCCAATTGCTTGAACTGCATCTGTATGAAATATAACTTTTCTTTCTCTACAAATTTCACCTATTTCCTTAATTGGTTGAATAGTCCCTATTTCATTATTTGCAAACATAATAGAAACTAATATAGTTTTATCAGTTATAGAATTTTTTAATTCTTCTAAATCAATAAAACCTTCTTTATCAACATTTAAATAAGTTACTTCAAAACCATTTTTTTCTAAGTATTCACAAGTATGAAGTACTGCATGGTGCTCTATTTTAGTAGTTATAATGTGGTTACCTTTTTTTCTATGAGCTGATGCTATACCCTTAATAGCCCAGTTATCAGCTTCAGATCCACCACCTGTAAAATAAACTTCACTTTGATCACAATTTAAAGCTTTAGCAACTCTACTTCTAGCTTTATCAATAGCCATTTTAGTTTCTCTAGAAATCCCATAAAAGGATGATGGATTTCCGTATCTTTCTGTAAAGAATGGTATCATTTCTTCTAAAACTTCAGGCTTAACATAAGTTGTTGCTGCATAATCCATATATACATTTCTCATATCTATTCGCTCCTTTTAACAATCTTAATAGATTGGTTTTCATCCTTCATTCTTACATAGTCATCAACTATATCTTGAAGTGTTATACTCTTCATTACTTCATCAATACTATTTTTTATTTTTTCCCATAACAATCTGGTAGCACAAAAATCAATGTTGTCGCAATCAGTTCCTTCAATACACTCTGCTATTTCAACAGGTCCTTCAAGCACATTCATTACATCTGCCACCGTTATATCCTCTGGAGCCCTATTTAATACATATCCTCCTTGAGCACCTCTTATACTTTTTATAAGATTTGCTTTTCTGAGTGGTGAAAATAGTTGCTCTAAATAATATTCAGATATATTTTGTCTTTGGGAGATTGTTTTTATTGAAACAGGGGTATCTCCATAATGCATCGCAAGGTCTACCATAGCCTTAACCCCGTATCTACCTTTAGTAGAAAGCTTCATAATACTTCCCCCTTTTAATGTTGACTATTTTACTAGTATTTACTTTATATATCTTACCAAAACACTCTGGTATTGTCAATAATATCACTTTTACTCCTCTATTATTTTACTTCTTTCCAATATCTATTTATACTTTCTTCATACTTGTTTTTTTGTGGAAAATAGTATTTAATATTTTTTAATTTTTCAGGCATATATTGTTGATTTACATAATGATTTTCATAATCATGAGGATATTTATAACCAAAAGCTCCTAAGCTTTCTGCTCCTGAATAATGAGCATCTTTAAGATGATTAGGTATATCTCCTATATTTTTATTTTCTAAATCACTCATAGCACTAGCTATTGCTAAATACGCACTATTTGATTTTGGAAGTGTTGCTAAATATATAACCATTTCTGACAATATAATTTGTGCTTCTGGAAGTCCTACTTTTAATGCTAATTCTATCCCTGAATTTATTACAGTTAATGCATTAGGATGTGCAAGACCTATATCTTCAGCTGCTATTACAGAGACCCTTCTTATTATTGCAGTTAAATTTCCTGATTTAATAAGTCTTGCCAAGTAATGAATAGCAGCATCAGCATCACTACCTCTTATACTTTTTTGTAGTGCACTTAGCAAATTATAATATTCATCTCCATTTGCATCTGCCCTCATATGGGATTGATTTAAACTTTCTATATACTCTATAGAAAGTTCTTTTACTTTTTTAAGTTGTGAATTTATAGCAAGTTCTAGTATATTATAGGCTTTTCTATAATCTCCTTGAGAAATTTCACTGATATATTTTATAGCTTCTAATGAATATTCTACTTCTACTCCTTCATTTATTATTCTTTTTATTGCTATTTCTAACCCTTCTGTTATTTCTTTTATGCTAAGAGCTTCAAATTGAAATATGTTACACCTACTTAGTATAGCTTTATGAATTGCAAAGTATGGATTTTCCGTAGTACTTGCAATTAATGTAACTCTTCCATTTTCAATAAACTCTAAAAGCGCTTGTTGTTGTTTTTTACTAAAATGTTGTAATTCATCAATGTATATTACCACTCCATTATAATTAAGTAAGCTATCTAAACTTTCAGTTATTTGTTGTATATCCTTCACTGATGCTGTAGTTGCATTTAACTTATAAAACTTTTTATCAACATAATTAGCCATTATATTAGCTAAAGTTGTTTTCCCTGTTCCTGGAGGTCCATACAATATGCAATTGGGAATCATTTTATTTATAATTAGATTATATAAAGGTTTTCCCTTAGATAATATCTTCTTTTGACCTATAAAATCCTCTAGCTTTTGTGGTCTCATTACTTCTGCTAATGGTTTCATTTATTTCACCTTTTCTTAAATTTATTTTACTTCTTAGTTAAATCCTGAATTTAATTCTTTAGCCTTTTCTAAGTTCTCATATTCTGTAAATCCCTCTATATAATACTCTCCATTTTTTTCTTTCACCACTACCTCAATTGGAACATCTTCTCCTATAGCTTCATCACTTGATTCTTCATCTCCATGTGTTTCAAGTGCCTTAGCTTCCATATTAAGAACCATATACACTTTATACTTTTCATTTTCTTTATTTATGTTTTTAATTGAACTTTCATATTTCTCAAGATTTAATTCACCTATATATAGTGAATAAAACTCTACATAATTACATATATAAAAATTATCTTCACTTATATGTTTTTTCATATTATCATCATATCCATTTTTATAAGATAAAACTAAATCAATTGTTTCTTTTATCTCTTTTTTACTTTCTTTGCTTACCTCCTTTGAACATCCAATCATAAATATCTGTGCAAAAACTAATATCAAAACTGCTAAAATTATTTTTTTCATAAAATTCCTCCAAACATCACATCATCCTTGTAATCTCTTAATAATTCTCTCTATAAATAATATCATATTTTTATAAAATGTATGATTAATATAAAAATAAAAAATAGAGAATACCTATCATATTCTCTATTTTTTATTTGAAATATTATTTTTTCTTAGTTTCTTTTTTAACTTCCTTTGGTTTTACTCCTTCATAAGCATTTATATACATTTGCTTAATTTCACTCATTAATGGATATCTAGGATTAGCTCCTGTACATTGATCATCAAATGCTTGCTCAACCATTTCATCTATTGTAGCATAGAAGCTTTCTTTTAATACCCCTGCATCTGAAATTGATTTTGGCATTCCAACTTTATTTTTTAAGTCATCTATAGCCTTTGTTAATAATTCAACTTTTTCAGCTTCTGTATTTCCACCTAATTGTAGATAATCTGCTATTCTAGCATATCTCCATGCTGCATTTGGATATTTATATTGGGCAAATGCTGCTTGTTTAGTTGGAGCATCTGCTGCATTAAATTTAATTGATTCATTTATTAGTAATGCATTAGCCATACCATGTGGTAAGTGATGGAACGCACCTAACTTATGAGCCATTGAGTGACAAATTCCAAGGAAAGCATTGGCAAAAGCTAATCCTGCTATTGAAGCCGCATGTGCCATTTTCTCTCTTGCTTTTACATTTGTACTTCCTTCATTATAAGCAACTGGTAAATACTTAAATACTAATCTTATTGCTTCTAAAGCTAATCCGTTAGTATATTCTGAGGCTAATACTGAAACATATGCTTCAATTGCATGAACTAAAACATCAATACCTGAAGCTGCTGTTAATCCTCTTGGCATACTCATCATAAGCTCTGCATCAACTATTGCCATATCTGGAGTTAATTCATAATCTGCAAGCGGATATTTAACACCTGTTTTTTCATCAGTTATAACAGCAAATGGTGTAACTTCTGATCCAGTACCTGCTGATGTTGGAATAGCAACCATCATTGCTTTTTCACCCATAGTAGGGAATTTGTAAACTCTCTTTCTTATATCCATAAATCTCATTGCTAAATCTTCAAATCTAACTTCTGGATGCTCATACATTACCCACATAATCTTAGCTGCATCCATTGGTGAGCCTCCACCTAAAGAAATTATAACATCTGGATTAAATGCAAGCATTGCTTCTGCACCCTTTTTAGCGGCTCCTAAAGTTGGATCTGGTTCAACTTCTGAGAATATTCTAAAGTCTATCCCATATCTTTCTAAAACATCTGTTATTCTAGCTGTGTATCCAAGTTCAGCTAACATTTTATCTGTAACTATAAATACTTTCTTTTTACCCATTTCATGTAATTCTTGCAACGCAATTGGTAAACATCCATATTTAAAGTAAGTTTTTTCTGGAACTCTAAACCAAAGCATATTTTCTCTCCTTTCAGCAACACTTTTTACATTTATTAAATGCTTAGGTCCTACATTTTCTGAAACTGAATTTCCGCCCCAAGATCCACAACCTAGTGTTAATGAAGGTGCTAATCTAAAGTTAAATATATCTCCTATAGCTCCTTGTGAAGCTGGCATATTTATTAATGTTCTTGCAGTTTTCATTGCCGCTCCAAATCTAGCAATTCTTTCTGTTGACTTTATTTGATCTGTATAGAATACTGACGTATGTCCCATACCGCCTAACTCTATTAATCTACATGCCTTTGTTAAAGCTTCATCAAATGTTTTTACTCTATACATAGCTAGTACTGGTGATAATTTTTCATGTGAAAATGGTTCTTCTAATTCTACTGATTCAACTTCTCCAACTAAAACTTTTGCATCTTCAGAAACCTTTACTCCTGCCATTTCAGCTATTTTGTATGCTGGCTGCCCAACCATATTAGCATTTAAGCCACCTTTTTCATTTAATATTATCTTTCTTACTTTATCTATTTCTTCACCCTTTAAGATGTATGCTCCTCTTGCAGATAATTCTTTTCTAACTTCATCATAAATTTCATCCATTACTAAGATACTTTGCTCTGATGCACAAATAACTCCATTATCAAAGGTTTTTGAAAGAAGTATTGAGTTTACAGCCATCTTTATGTGTGCAGTTTCATCTATAATAGCTGGAGTATTTCCTGCTCCAACTCCTAAAGCTGGTCTTCCTGATGAATAAGCTGACTTAACCATTGCAGGACCACCTGTAGCTAAGATAATATCTGATTCTCTCATAACATTTTGTGATAATTCAACTGATGGCTCATCTATCCAAGCTATTATCCCTTCTGGTGCTCCAGCCTTAACAGCTGCATTTAATACTATTCTTGCTGCCTCAATTGTAGCTTTCTTAGCTCTTGGATGTGGTGATATAATTATTGCATTTCTTGTTTTTAATGATATTAATGTTTTAAATATTGCTGTTGATGTTGGATTAGTAGTCGGAACTATAGCTGCTACAACTCCTATCGGCTCTGCAATTTTAGTTATTCCAAAAGTATGATCTTCTTCTATAACTCCACATGTTTTCATATCCTTATATTGATTATATATATATTCAGCAGCAAAGTGATTTTTTATTACTTTATCTTCTACTATTCCCATTCCACTTTCTTCAACTGCCATTCTTGCTAGTTTAATTCTGTTATCATTTGCTGCCATAGCTGCTTGTCTGAAAATCTCATCTACCTGTTCTTGTGTATAGGTAGCAAATATTTTTTGTGCTTCTCTTAATTCTTTAATCCTTTGAGTTAATTCTTGTGCATTTGTTACAGCCATTTTTTATTCCTCCTAATATTTATAAGATAAATTTTCTTTTTAACATTTTTAATTTACTTTATTTTTGATTACAAATTTATTTTATTTCATTGTTTATTTTTTGTCAATGTTTTTTGTTAAAAAATTATCAAAATTATTTTTTTAATTAATAAAACTGGTTTTTTAATAGATATTCTATCATTAATTAGTGTTTTTTCTATATTAATACAATTTATCCATATAATTAAATTTGATTACATTGTGATATATATAACAATGTAGTTCTTTTAAAATCTTTTTCTTCTAAAATATCAATTTCACATTATTACTTTTCCTAAAACATAATTTAAATATTCATATTTGAAGTATTATAAAAAAAATAAAAGGTCATAATTTAAATTACAACCTTTTATTTTTTGTATTATGATAATAACGTTCTATCACTTAAATCATCATTTATATTAGCCTCTTTAAATAACTCCATTAACTTTGAGGATGTTAACTTTTCTTTTTCCTCATCTTTAACATCTATTAATATTTCTCCTCTATGCATCATGATTAATCTATTGCCACTTTTTATTGCTTGTTTTAAATTATGAGTTACCATCAAAGTAGTTATTCCTGTTTCTTTTACTAACTTCTCAGTTATATTCATTATCATTAAAGAAGTTTTTGGATCTAAAGCTGCAGTATGCTCATCTAAAAGTAAAAGTTTTGGTCCTGATAATATAGCCATTAAAAGTGTTAAAGCTTGTCTTTGTCCTCCAGATAATAAATTTACTTTATTATATAATTTATCTTCTAAACCTAAATCTAATTCTTTAAGGATACTTTTATAATATTCAATTCGCCTTTTGTTTATTCCAAAAGATAATCCATAAGTCTTTCCTTTATTATCTGCTAATGATAAATTTTCTAATATTGTCATATTCGGGGCTACACCAAGAGATGGATCTTGAAAGACTCTTCCAATTTGCTTTGATCTCTTATATTCATCTTTATTTGAAACATCTTCTTTATCTACTAATATAACTCCTTCATCACACTCTATATTTCCTGATATTATATTTAATAGTGTTGATTTCCCTGCTCCATTAGATCCTATTATACTTATAAAATCTCCCTTATTAACATCTAAAGAAAATTTCGAAAAAACTTTATTTTCATTTATTGTATTTTCATTGAAAACTTTGTAAAGCTCCTGAATCCTTAGCATCCAAATCACCACCCTTTCTATCCGAAATCTCTTCCACAGAATAGCTTTTATTTTTCTTTTTTAATTTTATAACTTTAGAATTTAAACTTAAAGCTATAATAACTATTATCGCAGTCATAAGCTTTAAATAATTAGGATTCAAACCAAACTTTAATACAAGGGCAATTGCTAATTTATATATTACAGAACCTAAAATAGATAATGTTGTCGCTTTTATAAAATTAATTTTTTTAAATATCGAACTTCCTATTATAACAGCAGCTAATCCCATAACTACTATTCCCGTCCCCATGCTTACTTCTGCAAAACCTTGATATTGAGCAGTTAGTGCTCCTGATAATGCCACAAGCCCATTACTTATCATAAGTCCAAGAGTTTTTATAGAGTTTTTATTTACTCCAAGTGAAGTCACTACTTGTTCATTATCTCCTACTGCAACTAACAAACTTCCCAATTTTGTTTTTAGAAACAAATCAAATAAAATCTTTATTATTAAAAGTACACTGATAATTATAAATATCTTAGAGCTATCATTACTAAAAATATTCTTTGCATTAAATAATGGTATATTGGATTTTCCCATTATCATAAGATTTATAGAATATAATCCTATCATAACTAATATTCCAGACATTAAATTAGTAATTTTCAATTTTACATTTAAAAAGGCTGTTATAAATCCAGCCATTGCCCCTCCCATAGTCGCTATTAAAACAGCTATCCACGGGCTGAAATCTTTAACCAAAAGTGCTGCACAAATAGCTGCACCTAAGGGATAAGTTCCATCTACAGAAAGATCTGGAAAATCTAATATTTTATAAGTTATATAAACACCAATAGCAACTATTCCAAATAAAAAACCTTGCTCTAGTACGTTTAAAGCTAAATTCACTAGTTAACCCCTCCAGTAACCTTATTAGATTTTTCATTTAACTCACTAGGTATTTCTATATTCAATTTTGTTGCTACATCAGTATTTATTGTTATACTCATATCACTTAAAGTTGTTATTTCAATTTCAGTTGGTTTTTTACCTTCCAATATTTCAACTGCCTTATATGCTGTTTCCTTACCAAGTTTAAAATAATCTATTCCAATTGAACACAATCCACCCTTAGATACAATTGCCTCTTCCGCACCTAAAATAGGAATATTATTTTTAATAGCTACTTGTCCAACTAGGTCATAAGCTGAAGCTACAGTATTATCAGTCGGAGTATATAATGCATCTATATCTTTTATTGCCGATGTTAAATTTTGATTTATTTCATTAACATTCGTTATACCAATTTCTTTAACCTTCAAATTTACTTTTTCAGCTTCTTTCTTTAATGCTTCTACTTGAACCTCTGAATTTGCTTCTGATGTATTATAGATAACTCCTATAGTTTTCACATCAGGTTTAAGCTTAAGCAGTAATTCTAATTGCTTGTCTACAGGTACCATATCAGACACTCCAGTCAAATTAGTTCCTGAACTCTTCCAATCTTTAGCTATTTCTGCTGCAACCGGATCTGTAACTGCAGTAAATACAGTTGGAATATCTTTAGTTGCATTATAAACCGCTTGAGCTGCTGGAGTAGCTATTGCTAAAATTAAATCTTTTTTATCTGCTACAAACTTTTGAGCTATTGTCTGAGAAGTAGCATTATCTCCTTGTGCATTTTGATAATCTATGGATATATTTTTATTATCTTCATAACCATTTTATCCATCCTCCTAATTTTTATAAAATCTCGACTCCTACAATTCTACATTCTAATTATTAGTTTTTAATTATCTACTTTACACCTCATAATATTATTAAATTGCTTTATTTGTATACAAAATAATAGTATTATTTTATTAATATCGAGATTTTATTAATAATTTAATATTTATCATATGATATCACATTTGCATTTTTTTGTAAATAATATTTTTATCAAAAAAATGGCTAAGATGATACTTTCATTAACATCTTAGCCTTACTTATTTTATTTATTCCGGAACAGCTCTATGTCCTATTCCAATTACTACTTCATCTAAATGCAAAAGTCCAACACTTAGAAATATACAAATACTTAAGTGCTGACCCTTTCTTGCAATTCCTACTTTTCCTCCAACATTTTGTCCACTCGCTTTATTCCATACCTGCATAAGTGCATCTCTAGTTGCACCTATGACTCCACCTTCATGTAAATGTTCTTCCCTAATTACTCCATTTCTTTTTGCAGCAACTAAAGCTCTTTCTAATATTTTAGAAGTGGAATCATTTATATTTCCACCTATATTTACAGCCGTAACAAGTATTCCTTTTTTCTTAAACTCTATTTTTAATTCATCTTCTTCTTCTCTTGATGAAATGGCCATTCTTGTTGCATATTTAGCAACCTCTAAACTATTGTTTACCATAATATCCTCCCATACTTCAATTATTACATACTAATAATAACACAAATATTATATTACATATAGCACAATTAACTTACGAGATTATCTAAGTAAAAGTATTATTTTATATTTTCACATTTATCTTTAAAATAAATATTTAACTTTTCTAAAGAGTTTATTAAAACTTCTTTTTCATCTTCTGAAAGTCCATCCATCATAGTTTTTACCATTTCATTATGAAATCTATCATGCAATCTATGAGCAACTTTCCCCTTTTTGGTTAATTCAACTAATACTACTCTTCTATCTTCTTCTATTCTCTTTCTATCTACATATCCTTTTTTTATCAATCTATTTATTGATGTAGTTAATGTTCCAACTGTTATACCTAAATCCTGTGCAACTTCACTCATCATTCTCTGATTTTTTCTTCCTATTGTTTCAATAGTATGCATTTCTCTTACTGATAAATCTGAAAAATGTCCACTTCGTAAGGTTTTTTCCTCGATTTGTAGTATTTCGTTAAATATCTTTACAAGTAATTCATTTACTACATTTCTATGTCTTTCCATAATGATTATATCCCATCCTTTTCTATAGTTCATTACTTAAATAATAATCTAATATAAACTAAAATTCAATTGTATAATTAATATTTATCTATAAAATATTTTGATTAACAAAACTTTATTGAAATATCATTATATTATATCAATTGATATTATTTTTTCATTATTCCGTAATTCTATTAAAGCTTTCTCAACATTAATATATCCTGGTTTTATTATTGTATATATTGCATGAACTTCTTTAATAATACCATCTTCTTTCTCTAGTAAATATTCTACAAATTTAATTTTTAAATTTTTATTTTCTAAGTATTTTTGTATCTCTAATTTTAAGTTTTCTTCATTATAATATCTTATCCCTAATTTTTGTATTATATTTTTTGATATAAACTTATTTTCTATTCTCTTTAAAAATACTAGTATCATCACAATTATTATTGCTCCAAAAATACTTATATAATACTGCCCCATGCCTATACTTAGCCCTAAACAAGCAACTATCCATAAAGTTGCCGCTGTAGTTAAACCTTTTACGTTTCCTTTATTATGCATTATGGTACCAGCTCCTATAAACCCCACTCCTGTTATTACTTGTGAACCAAGTCTTCCATAATCAATTTTTATTACTTCACTTAGATTTTGATTTTTCTCTATAATTTCTATAGCTTTATTTCCAATGTCTATCTGTAATAAAGAAACTATCGTAGCTCCGAGACAAACTAATATATGAGTTCTAAAACCCGCAGCTCTATTTTTCACCTCTCTTTCATAGCCTATTACTCCTCCAATAATAACTGCTAAAATCAATCTTACTATTATTTCTTTAATATCAAGTATCATATAAAACTTCCTTAAATTATTTTTATATATTATTTATATAATTTAATCGCAGATTTGATTATTAAAAATAAAGGAGCCTATTTTTAGCTCCTTATACCTAAATCATTGTAATTGATAATAATGTTATTAATATTCCTATAAAAATTGTTAGATAATAAAAATTATAAACATCTTCGCTTTCATATATTCTAAGTTTCTCTACCTTACCTTTTGGATAGACTACATCAATTTCATCTCCTCTTTCTAAGTTAATCTTATCACTTATATATGAAAGTGTTACTCTTACTTTTCTATTGCCTTCTTGTATCTCTAATATTGGATATAAACTCGCATTATAAATTGTGTTATATTCCGTTCCTGGCATTAAATAGGTATAACTTTCAAAACCTATTACCTTAGCTTTCTTGATTATCGATTTTCTATTTAATAATATAACTCTAATTAAATTGATAGCAGTAAATAAAGTTAATATTACTCCAATAATTGTTAATATTACTCCCACTCAAATCCCTCATTTCAAATATTTTATATTCTTCACTAATATAGTATGCTATATCTTTTTAAAAGATATATGATATGTTATTTTTCATATTTTTCTAATATTTTCTTTAATTATCTACTACTTTTTAATACAATTTTTATTATTTATAATAATTTATTAGTTTTTTTAGGCATTTTATGAAACTTTTTAAATTTAACTTTTATTTTTAATAGACATTTATCTCGTTTACTATTTTTAATTAATAAGTTATTATTTAATTATAGCTATTATTAGGGGGTCTATTGGTTATATGAATTATACTAAAGTTAAGTTTGAAATATATGTTCCTTTTGATTATGTTAATAAATTAAGAGAAGCTATAAACAGAACCGGAGCTTTAACTATTGGAAATTACGATAATTGCATGTCAGTAAGTGAAGTTTCTGGTTATTTTAAACCATTAAATGGAGCTAATCCTTTTCTTGGTAACGAAAATAACTTATCTATTGAAAAAGAAGCTAAAATAGAGTTTAGATGCGATAAAGATTTAGCTTTTGAAGTTATTAATGTTATAAAAAATCTTCATCCATATGAAGAACCTGTTTATAACATACTTCCAGTAATAAATTAATATTAAAAAATACAAAGAGCTACTGTAAGGTGGCTCTTTGTATTTTTTAATATTAAACATATTTATAGTGCCCATTTTTATATAGTTAGAATAGTTTATTATAAATACTAATATTTGAGGTATAAACAATGAAGATTATTATAATAGGCGGTGGTTTTTCCGGTTGTCAAGCTGCTATACAGGCAAGAAAAATGGGAGCTGAAGTTGATATTTTAGAAAGAACAGATATGCTTTTAGGAGTTGGAAACGTAGGTGGAATAATGAGAAATAACGGAAGATTTACAGCTTCTGAAGAATTATCTTTTCTAGGTGCTGGTGAATTGATTGATATAATGGATTCTCTAGCTCTCCATACAAATATATATTTTTCAGGTCATAACCATGCTAACTTAACTGATATAAGTAAAGCTGAACCTGAAATTAGAAAATATATCTTATCTTTAGGTATTAATATTCACTTTAGAAGTAGAGCCATTAATGTTACTTTAGATAATAATTATATAAAAAAAATAAAATTAGCTGATAATTCATTTATAGAAGGAGATGCATTTATAGAAACCACGGGCTCAACAGGACCTATGTTCAATTGTAATAGATATGGAAACGGTTGTTCAATGTGTGTTCTTAGGTGCCCCTCCTTTGGTGGTAGAGAGAGTTTAAGCGCTAAAGCTGGTATAGAAGATATTGTCGGCGAAAGATCTAATGGTACTCCTGGAGCAATGAGTGGTTCATGTGAACTACCACGTGAATCCTTTTCTGAAGATATTCTAAATCTTTTAGATAAATACGGAGTTGCTACTTTACCTATTCCTAAAGAAGATATAAATTTAGATAAGCTCAATCAAAAGGTATGTCAGCAATATGCATTACAAGACTTTGCTGAAAATGTCATTTTATTAGATACAGGGCATATTAAACTTATGACTTCTTATTATCCTTTAGATAAACTTAGAAAAATACCTGGTCTTGAAAACGCAAGATATATCGATCCTTTATCTGGAGGAATTTCTAATTCAATTAGATATTTATCATCTAGCCCTAGAGATAATACTATGAAGGTATTAGGATTAAATAACATGTTTTGTGCAGGCGAGAAATCTGGATTCTTTGTAGGACATACTGAAGCTATGGTAACAGGAGCATTAGCAGGATATAATGCTGTAGAATATACTTTAAATAAACAACTATTAGTTTTACCTAGAGAGCTAGCGATAGGTGATATAATTGCTTTTGCAAATGAATCTTTAAATATGGAAAATGGTAAAAGTCTTAGACATACATTTTCTGGTGGGGAATATTTCAAAAGAATGAAAAAGTTAAATTTATATACAACTGATAAAAAATTAATTCTAAAAAAAGTTAAAGATTTATCATTATTAAATATATTTAATAAATAATATACTAAAGAGATATAGGGATATTGTACATATATCCCTATATCTCTTTTGATTTTTCCTATATTATTAAGGTTGATTACTTAGCTTAACAATATTAAATTGTACACCTACTGCAGGAGTTAATACTAATGTCAATGCAACTGACGAGTTGTTATGCACTGTCAATACATCTCCCTCAACTAGATTTAATATAACAGTTCCACTTATTTCTCCTGTAGCTATTATTGCTAAAATATTAGTTGATTGTCTTATTGTTCCATTTACTGCAATTGCAATTGCTGCACCTGCTCCCGCTGTAATAAATATATTGTAGGTTATTTCATATATTCCAGAAGTTTGAATCATTATATCTGTTGACCCTAGTACATGGTCTACACCTAATAAAGGTCCATTATTATTAAAAGAAATATTTGTGCCACCTAAAATCACAGCTTCTCCTACTGTTGCTAAGTTATATATATATCCATAAGCTGATATTCCAGATCCAGTTGCTCCCGTTACTCCTGTTGCTCCCGTTACTCCTGTTGCTCCC
>JAQCTH010000045.1:0-211 GCA_027686065.1 Clostridiaceae bacterium AF10-41 | reverse complement strand
CCTGTTGCTCCAGTTGCTCCTGTTGCTCCTGTTGCTCCTGTTATTCCTATTGCTCCAGTTACTCCTGTTGCTCCAGTTACTCCTGTTGCTCCCGTTACTCCTGTTGCTCCAGTTACTCCAGTTGCTCCAGTTGCTCCAGTTGCTCCTGTTGCTCCTGTTATTCCAGCTGCTCCTGTTGCTCCCGTTACTCCTGTTGCTCCTGTTATTCCTA
>JAQCTH010000044.1 GCA_027686065.1 Clostridiaceae bacterium AF10-41 | reverse complement strand
TGGACACATCCTTTCTTAACTAAATATTATTTTACTTAGTTCGTCTTAATGTGTCCACTACTTTATACTAACACCAGATTATTTTTATACCTATACATAGCTCTTAACCTATAAGAACCATCTATCACATTTAATAATACTTTATTCTTTTCTGTATTTAATGATAGATAAATAATTGGAATAGGTATATTTAATAATAGTGATTCTATTATGCTTGATTCCTTTTTCTTATCAAATTTATATTCCCTTTGATAATCTGGTTCAACTACAATTCCATTATGTTTATTTTCATTACCTAATTCTATCAAATTACATACTTGCTCAAAATAATAAGTATTTTTAGTTACAGAACATTTCCATTTGTCTAAATCAAGTCCATTATTTATTGTATTCTCCATAAAACCACCCCATAAAAATTATATGTTTATAATTATTTAATTATGTTAATGAAATAATACTTCTGTTTAATTTATAATACTAAAATTCTATCTATTATATATTTATCATTAATTTTATAGATTTATTATTTAAAACTTTTAATATGTTTTATATTATTATCTATATCACTATTAGAAAAAGAATATTTATAAGTAATAATCATAAACTATTATTTAGGAGGAATACTATGACTAATACAGAAATAGCTTATATAGCTGGAATTATTGATGGTGAAGGAAGTATAATGCTACAAAAATTTCATTCCAATGAATTTCCTGCACCCTGTATATCAATTGCTTCAACTTCATTAGAACTATTAACATGGATTAAAAAAACCATACAAAAGGGAACTATAATTTCTAAGAAAAATTATAATCCTGAAGTTCACAAAGATTGTTATAGTTATGTATTAAGAAGAAATGATGCAATTTATCTAATAAAAGAAATATATCCTTATTTAATTATAGAATCTAAAAGAAAGCGTGCTAAATTAATACTAGAAAATTATAAAGCTCTAACTCCTAGAAATGGACGATATTCTTTTGAAATTCTAGAAGCCAAAAAAAATTTCTATAATGAATTTATTTCTATAAAGTAAAAATCCACAACATTTCTGTTGTGGATTTATTGGTGGAGGCGAGGGGTCATGTGCATCCTATATTTCTAATTAGGCACTGACTATATCTTAGTGTACAAGTTTTGTACACTCTTGGCGTATTATAGAAGCTCAGTATAGTTTATGTCTTCTATCCTAGTATTCCATAGCATTAGCTTTAGGAACCTATAAGTCGATACGAGGCTGTTGAATTTCTTCACATACCTCTCGGTATTGCCGGCAACATTACTTGCTACGGGTTCACCGATAAAGCCAAGTTATCACTTATGAATTACTTCATAAGGCGACTCATCTTACGAATCGAACCCCTGTCCGAAAGCAGACCAGCCTGACTTTCTACGAGCGTAGTTTGTGACTAAAATTTCGGTCCTTAGTTTGCTCACAAACAAACTCCTAATTCCCTAGCTTCATGAATACCCCTTTAGCTCAAAGCTTTGCTAAACTTCGTTTCCCACTTCAATGACACCAGTGATCCAGAGCGTGGGCACTCTGGGCTGATGAACAGCTATATTAAGCTGCTAATGCAAAATTGTCTTCTGCGTTTATCTTTAATGCATACTTTATTATCGAGGTGACATGCTTGCCTCGGCCCGCTTATCAAACCCATCTTACCCCCGTCGAAGCCAAAACGCCCCCATGTTAGGTAAATTAGTTTAACGCGAAATATTCAATTTTGACTATGTGTAAATTATATATTATATAATTTACTGTGTCAACTTAGATTAAATCCTTGATTTCCATGGTTTTCTTATATTTCTATTTTTATAGTTAACTTAATAATAAAAATAAGAAAAAGCTATTGCACTAATTGAGCTTAATCTGTTAATGCAATAGCTTACTTCTATTAATTGTTATTCTTTGAAGAATTCTTATTTTCTGTTTTATTAACTTCGCTTTTATTTGAATTATTAGTTTTTTCATTATTTTCTTTTATGTTTTCTTTATTTACTGCATTATTTATTTTTTCTTCAGTTTTTTCTTCATTTTTTTCTAAGTTTACATTGTTATCTTTATTTGAAGAATTCTCATTATTCTTTTGATTTTCTTTGTTAGTGTTTCCTTTATCATTAGAATCTATGGATTCTTTTTTCTCTTCTAAATTTTGATTTTCTTCAGTTTCTGTTTTGCTATTTTCTATCTTACTTTCCTCTTTTGCTTCAACTCTTTGTTCTTTTATTTTTTTCATAATATCTTTAACTGATGAGTTTGCATAATCATCTAAGTTAGCTTCTGGTAATACTGCTTGAAGCTTTTGAATTAAATTTACTTTTCCAGGTGATATTCCTAATCTTTCAGCTTCATCAAATCTTTCCTTATTAATATTTTCTTTTATTATTTCAGTGTTTTCTATTTCTTCTTCTTTTAAGCCTTCGTCTACACCATTTTCTGCTTCATTTAATATCTCATCGCTAGTTGAAGCAAGCATAACTGCATTTTCATCGCTTTTAACTATGTATCCATTGTCTACTGCTGATTCTACCAATAACTTAATAGCTTCTTTAACATTTTTATTCTTTATCTTTAGCTCTTTGCTTATAATTTCTCCGTCTGAATTTAATGCTTCTGCCTTTATTACTTTATCATATCTATTTGTTGTTAATTTTACACTTGGGTTTATATCTAGTGTTAAGTAATCCTTTGGAGCTGCATAAGAGTATCCATATCCCCCTATTCCAAACAATAATACACATATCATTGCAAATACAATACCTTTTTTCATAGCTAATCCCTCATTTCTTTCATATTCATCGCCAACTTTTAAATTCAATTTATTTTTAATTTTCTTAAATCTACCTTTATTATCAAGAACAATAATATTATTATCATTTATTTCTACCACTAAGGCTCTTTTCATATCAAACCTCCAAATTTATATATTCTTTTATATATTGATAATCACCTAAAAGTATTATCAGTACTGATATTATATATTTTCGCGATCTCTCTATTGTTTTTCGGGGTACATTAGTATTTTTTTGAATTTTTAATATTGGAATTTTATTATTTAGATATATTTCTTCAATAATATCCCCATCTTTTATTATGTAATTAATTATTTCATTATATTGTTTTCTAGTAGACTTCCATTTAGGAGAAGCTTTTATTAACTCTTTAAAAGTTATGTTATATTTTGATAACTCATCAATTAAGTTTTCTATTTCAAGCTTCCTTAAATATGAAATATCTTGAATCTTATAACTTTCTATAGACTCATTTAATAAAAATTTATCTTTATTATCTTCATCTTCTTCTAAAGATTTTTCATTTGATGCTCTTTTATTTTTTCTATAATAATCTATTAATCTAAACTTTATAACTCTTTGGGCATATGAAAAGAAATTTCCTTTATTTATGTCATAACTTTTTATAGATTCAAAAAAAGCCATAAGAGCTATGCTATACTCATCATCATTATTTGTATCTATGTACCTATTTAGCGACTTATTACAATAAGCTATAATAAACGGTTTATAATTATCTATAAAAATATTTATTTTCTCTTTATCATTTTTAATCATCATAATTTCTTCATTTATATTTTCTAACATAACTCACCTCTTTTAATAAAATTCGTATAATTAAATGCCTTTTTTAAGGTAACTAGAAAAATATTTATCTTATTGTATTATTATTTAATTTATAAACAATATACTTTTAAATATAAAAAATAAACCAGACATTATCTGGTTTATTTTCATACTATTAAAATTCCCACTGTCCTGGCAGTTTTAACTTCTTCATATAAGGAAATTTCTTGTCAAATTCTTCTACTTTTTCTGAGGTTAACTCTTCAAACACTTCAGATTCATAGAATTTTCCATGTACATCCTTAAGTCCATTTGGTATAAGCTCTATTGCCATAAATGCAGGAAAGTTTTTAGAATCTTTTGTAGTTATTCCAAAGTTATCACAAGTTTTAAAACCATACCTTGGATAATATTCCGGTTCCCCGTATATTATAATTGCTCTATGGCCTTCTCTCTTTGCTAACTCCATAGTTGTTTCAAGTAAAGCCTTACCTATACCTTTATTTTGATAACTTGGATCAACACATAAAGGGCCAAAGGTTAAAACTTCAGTGCTATTCGTTCCATCTATAACATAAGATTTTGTATACATTATTGTTCCAACAACTTCCCCATTAAGTTCCGCTACTCTACTTAAATCCTCAATATAATCATCACTTTTCCTAAGAATACTAACTAAATAATGCTCACTACATCCAGGCACATGTAAATTCCAAAAAGCCTTCTTAGTCATATATTCAACATTAAAATAATCCTCTTCTCTTTCTTTTCTAATTATTAAATTCTCCAAATCATCATCCCATTTTTTCAAATTCATTTTATTATGTTATTGTCCATTTAATTTCTCAATTATTAATTTACCTCTATATTTTCCTAACAATTGCATTCATCTTTAAGTAATGCATATTCATAAGTATCTTTCCAAATTGGATTGCCATCTTCATCAGTAAAGAAATAAACATTTTTTAATAAAGTTCCTTCTCTTCTCATTCCAACTCTTTCAAGAAGATGCCATGAACTTATATTCTTAGGATCACACCTAGCGATAATACGCCTTACTTTTAGTTCTTCAAAAGCATACTTAATAAGTTCATTTAAACTTTCAGTAGCATACCCATTTCCCCAATACTTTCTATTAAATACATATCCAATTTGAAAAGTTTCAAAATCACCTTTAGCAAAGTATAAGTTTCCTATAACTTTTCCACACTCTAAACATACAGCAAGAAAGCTTCCATCTATAGCACGTCTTTTGGCTTCCTTATAAGCTTCATCCTTACTCAATACCTTATATGGTTCATACCTTACCACTTCTTCATCAGATAAATACTCATACAAATCATCACCATCAGTTTCCCTAAAACCTCGTATTAATAAACGCTCTGTTACTAAATCCTTCAAAATTCCCACCCCAAATTTAAATTATTTCATTAACTATTACTTATCAGCTGAAACCTGTTCCCTGTTACCTAACCCAACTGTGAACTGTCAACTAACCCAAGTCTGCTGGATAAACAACTCCAATTTGCTTCCTCGCTTCTTCAATAACTTCAACTGTATTTCTTGAAACTTCTAAAGAATTTATTTTAGACTCTCTTTCTTTATTTCTAATCAAGTTAGCAAATTCTTCTACTTCGTAACACATATTTGCTTCTTTATGTTCTAATGTTAAATCTTCTTCTCTGCCATCTCTATATTTTATTTTTACATTTTCAAAGGTATTGATTTTATTTATTATAATGTTGCCTTCTTCTCCTTGAATTTCTGATGGAAGATATGAATTGCTTATTTTAGAGTATATAACAACCCCCTCCATATCATCATATCCAAAGACTACACTACCTTCTCCATCTACTCCAGTTTCTAGCATTATTCCATTTGCTTTTACTGTATTTGGCTTACCAAAAAGATTCACCATTGGTGCTATACAATAAACTCCTATATCCATAATAGCTCCATTTGATAATTCTTTCTTAAAAGCATTTAAAACTTCTCCAGCCTTATATTTATCATATCTTGAAGAGTATTGGCAGTAGCTTGCAAAATACTTTCTAACTTTACCAATCTTATGAAGGTTATCTTTTATAACTCTAAAGTTTGGTAGTAATGTTGTTTTCATAGCTTCCATTAAAACAACATCATTTTCCTTTGCTGCTTTTATCATTGCATCAGCTTCTTTTGTATTTGATGCAAAAGCTTTTTCTCCTAAAACATGCTTTTTGTGATTTAAAAACAATATAGCTTGCTTAGCATGCATTGAATTAGGTGATGCTATGTATACCGCATCTATTAGATCACTCTTAGCCATTTCTTCTAAGTCTGTAAATATATTCTTTATATCAAATTTATTTGCAAACTCTTTTGCCTTCTCTTCTGTTCTTGAATAAACAGCAGATACATTTACTCCTTCAACTTCCCTTGCTCCTGCTATTAACCACTCAGTTATAAAATTAGTTCCTATAACACCAATATTAATCATAAACTATCCCTCCAACTCATTAGTAACCGTTTTTATTTTTATTATAGCTTATATCGTTATTATTATCTATTAACACTTTAACACTATTTTTGCATTTTTTAATTTTTTAAAATATTTATCCATTTTATGCACATACTACTATTATTAATTTAATATTTACACATATAGATTTTGATTTAGAATATGGAGGTTTTTATATGAAAAACATCTTTAAGGATTTGGAAAAGAAAAATGTATTAATTGCAATAAGTTATGCTTTATTTTCAATTTTTCTTGTAGGCAATTTTATTTTCTTTATTTCTAAGACCTCAACTTCATCTTTTGTACCTTCTGTTTTCTTTAGTGAAGGTTATGATAATGAACCAATTGCAAATGTTGGTACTTTTATAACTGATGCTGATGAAAATATTGAAAGTTCCATTATCTCATTTTTAAATGATTTATATAGTACTAGAAATAATTCTTTTGCAACTGGTAATGTTGAGGAACTTTATAAATTTTATGATACTTCTCAAACCTTTAGTTGCTATTCTTTAAATCATGAATTTAAAAGGATTGCTTATTTAAGAGATTGGGCTAATGAAAGAGATGTTGCTTTTAAAAATATAGAATCTGTACCTAAAATAAAAGCATTAAAAATTAAGGATAATACTTATAATTTAACTTTAAGTGAAGAATATAAATTTAATTACATATATAATAATGCACCTGAAAAAGTTAATAGTTTTGGAGTTTCTTTGATTCATACTTTAGAATTAAAAGAGTTTGGAAATTCCTTTATAGTAACTAAGGATTATTATCAAGATTGTTTTGAAGGTGGCCTTGAAGGTTATAACTTTAATTTAACTGAAAAAAATATTCCATTAACTAAATTTAAAACATATAATTTAAACTTTAATACTGATAATAGTACTGAAGACAGTGGACTTTATAATAGAAAAGCTGCTGTGGACTATGCTAATAAGTATTCTGGAATATCTCTTTCTTCTAATTTAGATAGTACTTATAATTCAAATTATTATACTTATGTTGCTGGATCAGGAAATTCTACCAATTTTATATCTCAATGTTTAGCTGACAATATTGAGGGGGGCGGTCTTTCTCAGGATAAAGATTGGGCTTATAGATATACTGTATCAAAAGGTGTAATGGCTAGTGATACTTGGGTTAACTCTGAAAAGCTTTTAGATTATCTTTTATCTAGCAATAAGGCTTTTATATCTTTTTCTGGTACTTTTGATGAAATATTAGAAGACATGTCTAGTTCGAATGATAAAATTAAAATTGGGGATTTAATAATGTATAAGTATGGGAATTACGTAGAACATAGTGCTATAATTACAGGCTTTGATAACTTTGGATATCCCTTAGTAAATTCAAATTCTATTGATAAATATAAGATGCCTTTTGATTTAGGTTGGAAAAACTACTCCTGTGAATTTTATGTGGTTTCCTTAAAATAACCATCTCTAAAGAGAAAATGAGCTATAATCACATTATTGTTATCATAGCTTATTTTCCTTTATTAGTTTTTTCGCTTCTTAATAACTAAATAAAAATAATTAACTAAATGTGTAGATATGATTTTAATTCTAATAATAACTTTATTAATATCTTAAATTATTGCTTAATTTTTATGTTATACTCTTATATTTTCTTACCTAAGTAAATCTTGAAGTGTGTATTGTGAAAATTCATTTAAAAAAGCACTTAATGAATTTTTCATTATTCCTTTTAATTTGCAATCTGAACTTATAAATGGACAACAATCACCTTTATTGAAGCATTGTGCAATATTTAAATTGTCTTCTGTTACAAGAATAACTTCACCTAAGTTGATATTTTGTGGATCTAGCCCCAACTTTAATCCCCCTGTTCTTCCTTTCATAGATATTATCAAGTCTGTCTTTGCAAGCTTATGAATAATCTTTTTTAAATGATGTTCTGAAATTTCTAGTTTTTTTGCTAACTCTTCTACTGTGCATAGCTTGTCTCTGTTTTCTGCTAAATATACTAATGCCCTAAATGAGTAATCAGTAAATTTTGATAAGTACATGAAAAATCCCCCTCTTTCGTATATAAGTGGTACTTGTGCTTTAGATATATATTTCATTAATCTTCATGTA
This sequence comes from Clostridiaceae bacterium AF10-41, assembly GCA_027686065.1. GTDB lineage: Bacteria > Bacillota > Clostridia > Clostridiales > Clostridiaceae > Clostridium. The sequence continues at coordinate 25,839 of JAQCTH010000044.1, read as the reverse complement.
TTTGTCAAATAAGTTTATTTCCTATTTAACATTACATTAATATGTGAATATAAATTGAAACATATATCATAAAACAATTATGAATATTTATTCGTAAATTTTACCAAATTATTTTCTTTAGTTAAGATAAATCAGTTAGTTTAACCTTTACATACAAAATATTCATTATGTATAAAAATTTAATTGTTTTGATTATACTATAAAGTAACATTAAATTACCAAAAGATATAAACAATATTTACAAATTCTTAACATTTACATATCTATTTAATTATTAAGTTCATATTTAAGTATACTAAAAAGAGTTATTTCTAGCAACTTATATTAATAAGTATTATGCTAGAAATAACTTCTTTATCAATTATTTTTCATTTAAATATTTATCTATAGCTTCTGCAGCTTTTTTTCCAGCTCCCATTGCTAAAATAACAGTTGCTGCCCCTGTAACAGCATCTCCGCCTGCATAAACCCCTTCTTTTGTTGTAAGTCCATCTTCATCTGCAATTATACATTTCCACTTATTAGTTTCAAGTCCTTTTGTTGTTGATGATATAAGTGGATTTGGTGAAGTTCCAAGAGACATTATAACTGTATCTACATCCATAATATATTCTGAACCTTCTTTAATTACTGGCTTTCTTCTTCCTGATTCATCTGGCTCTCCAAGTTCCATTTCAACACATTTCATCCCTTTAACCCAGCCATTTTCATCTACTAAAATTTCTGTTGGATTTGTTAATACATCAAAAATTACCCCTTCTTCTTTAGCATGATGTACTTCTTCAACTCTTGCTGGAAGTTCAGATTCACTTCTTCTATATACTATATGTGATTCTGATCCTAATCTTAATGCTGTTCTTGCAGCATCCATAGCAACATTTCCACCACCTACTATTGCTACTTTTTTACCTATTTTAACTGGTGTATGATATTCTTCCTTAAATGCCTTCATTAAATTTACTCTTGTTAAAAATTCATTTGCTGATAAAACCCCATTTGCATTTTCACCTGCTATTCCCATAAATTTAGGAAGTCCAGCACCTGACCCTATAAACACAGCGTCGAATCCTTCTTCTTCAATAAGCTCATCTATAGTTATAGTTCTGCCTATTATAACATTAGTTTCTATTTTTACACCTAATTTTTTTATATTTTCAATTTCTGGTCTAACTACATCATCTTTAGGCAATCTGAACTCAGGAATTCCATAAACTAAAACTCCACCTGGTTCATGTAAAGCTTCAAATATACTTACATCATATCCTCTTTTAGCTAAGTCTCCTGCACAAGTTAATCCTGCAGGGCCACTTCCTATAACTGCAACTTTTTTCCCTTTAGATTCTTCTGTTTCTGCAAGCTCTATATTATTCTTTCTTGACCAGTCTGCTATAAATCTTTCTAATTTTCCAATAGAAACTGGTTCGCCTTTAATTCCTAATACACATTTACCTTCACATTGGCTTTCTTGTGGACAGACTCTTCCACAAACTGCTGGTAATGCACTATATTTTGCTACTTCTTTAGCTGCACTTTCAAATTCTTCTTTCTTTATATATGATATAAATCCAGGAATATTTATTAATACTGGACATCCATCTACACATTTTGGATTTTTACAATTTAAACATCTATTTGCTTCTCTAACAGCTTCTTCATCCAGATATCCTAAGCATACTTCTTCAAAGTTTTTTGCTCTTACTTCTGGAGCTTGTTCTGAAACAGGTACTTTTTTCATTCTATCTTGTATATTCATAATTATTCCACCTTGCATCCACAACCGCCATGATTATGAGTGTCCCCTTCCTCAATTTTTAGCTGAACTCTTCCTTCCTCAGATTTATACATAGTTTGTCTTCTCATTGATTCATCAAAATCAACTAAGTGTCCATCAAATTCTGGTCCATCTACGCAAGCAAACTTTACTTTTCCTCCTACAGTAACTCTACATGCTCCACACATTCCTGTTCCATCTACCATAATTGGATTTAAGCTTACTGTTGTTGGTATATTTAATTCCTTAGTTAATAAACTCATAAATTTCATCATTATCATAGGTCCAATTACTATTGCATGATCATATTTATTTCCTTTTTCTTCAACTAAATATTTTAAGCAATCTGTAACTCTACCATTAAAACCATATGTTCCATCATCAGTTGATATATATAAATTTCCTGCTACATCTTTCATTTCATCTTCTAATATTAGCAAGTCTTTAGTTCTACTACCTACTATTACATCGCAATCAATACCATTTTCATGCATCCATTTAACTTGTGGATATACTGGTGCTGCCCCCACACCACCTGCAATAAATATTATGTTCTTGTTTTTAAGATCTTCTAAATTTTCATGTATAAATTCACTAGGTTGTCCTAAAGGTCCAACAAAATCAGCAACATAATCTCCTTCTTGGAAATTAGCTAATTCCTTTGTTCCTCTTCCTACAGCTTGAAATACTATAGTTACAGTTCCTTCTTTTCTATTATAGTCTGCTATAGTTAAAGGTATTCTTTCACCTTTATCGTCATTTTTTATTATTATAAATTGACCTGGTTTAGCAGATTTGGCAACTCTTGGCGCTTCTATATCCATAAGATATATATTGTCTGTGAGTTCTCTTTTCTTAACTATTTCATACATGTTTGTACCCCCTGACTTTTTTTTCCTAATAATATAATCTTATCATTATTTAAATATTCATACAATTAATTACTGTAAATATTATTATATATTGCTAAATACTTTAAATTAAGGTTACCTCAAAGAGAAGAAACTTCTATTTAAGATAACCTTAAAATTCAATTTATTATATACTATAAAATTTAACCTATCTTAGAAATTAACTTTAGTTCCATAATATGTGCATTCAAATAGTTTTTCCATTGTTGCATCGTCAATTTCTCTTGGGTTAGATCCTGTACATGCATCTAAAACTGCATTATGAGAAATAAATTGTAGATTTGCTTTAAAGTCTTCTTCTGTTACTCCGTATTCTTTAACTGTATGTGGAATATTTAATTCTGTGTTTAAATCGTTTATCATTTCTATTAATGAATCTGTTAATTCTGCATCTGTTTCGCCATCTAATTTTAACATTTTAGCTATATCTGCATATCTATTTTCACATTTAGCTCTGTTATATTGAATTACATATGGTAAGAATATTGCATTTGCACATCCATGAGGAATATGGAATACTGCACCTGTTTTATGAGCCATTGAGTGAACTATTCCAAGTAAAGCATTAGAGAATGCCATTCCTGCTAAACATTGAGCTTCATGCATTAAGTTTCTAGCTTCTTTATCACCTTTATAAGATTTAACTAAGCTTTCTTTAACCATTTCTATAGCCTTCATAGCTAATGGATCTGAGAAATTAGATCTAAGTGATGCAGTATATGCTTCTATAGCATGAGTTAATGCATCCATTCCAGTATGTGCTACTAATTTTGCTGGCATAGTTTGTGCTAAATCTGGATCTACTATGGCAATGTCTGGAGTTATGTTAAAGTCTGCTAGAGGATATTTAATTTTTGCTTTATAATCTGTTATAACTGAGAAAGCTGTTACTTCTGTAGCTGTACCGCTTGTTGATGGGATTGCTACAAATTTAGCTTTTTGTCTAAGTTCAGGTAATCCAAATGGAACAACTGCTTGCTCAAATGTGAAATCAGGATATTCATAGAAAATCCACATTGCTTTAGCAGCATCTATTGGTGAACCCCCACCCATAGCAACTATCCAATCTGGTTCAAACTTTCTCATAGCTTCTGCGCCACTCATAACAGTTTCAACTGATGGATCTGGTTCTACTCCTTCAAAAAGTTCAACTTCCATTCCTGCTTCTTTTAAATAACTTTCAACTTTATCTAAGAATCCAAAGCGCTTCATTGAGCCTCCACCAACTACAACCATCGCTTTTTTTCCCTTTAATGTCTTTAATACTTCTAACGAACCTTCTCCATGATATAAATCTCTTGGTAATGTAAAACGTGCCATAATAAAAACCTCCTAAAATATATATAATTTATTTCTTACTTGCTTACACTTAAATATAGTAGCAATACTCATGCCAAAAGTTTTTTATTTAACAATATTGTTAAATTATTGACTTTCCCTAAGATATATTTTTTCTACAAAAATATATATGTCCTAAAATAAAACAACTTTCAAAATGAAATCGTTCTATTTTAGGACACTGTCCTGTTATGATACAGTTGGCTAGTTCACAGTGCACAATTCACAGTTTAGGATAAAACTACTGTGTAGTTTTTAAAATTTAGTTTCTTTTAACTATTTTAAAGTTATTAAAAAATTTCTTAATTCAGCTCTGCTGAATTATTTCAATAACTGTGAACTGTGAATTATGAAACGTGAACTAAAATAAATTGTGAAGCAATTTATTTGACGTCAATATTATATTTTTTTATTTTAAGGTAAAGTGTATTTCTACTTATTCCTAAAGCCTTTGCTGTCTTTGTCATATTGTGCTTGTTACTATCTATTGCATTTATTATTGTTCTTTTTTCTATTTCTTCTAAGTTAAATGATTTTTCTTTTATATTTTCTTCTATAATTTCTTGATTATCTATAGTTAAGTTTGTACTTCCCTTTTCTTCGTATTCATCTATTATATCTACTGAAAGTTCTCCATTTAGGTTAACTATATTCTCTATGGAATTTTCTAATTGTCTTATATTACCCGGCCAGTTATATCTAAGTAACTTGTTATATAGCTCTTTACTTATTACTGGAATATCTTTATCTAATTTTATTGATTTCATATTAAGGAAGTATTCGATAAGCTTTGTTATATCTCCCTTTCGTTCTTTTAAAGGTGGTAGTTTTATTGGAATTACACATAATCTATAATATAAATCTTCTCTAAACTTCCCTCTTTTAACTTCTTTTTTTAAATCTTTATTTGTTGCTGCTATTACTCTCATATCTACTGCTATTTCTTTACTTCCTCCAAGCCTAGTTACTCTTCCCTCTTGAAGTACTCTAAGTAGCTTAACTTGCATATCAAGAGGCATTTCTCCTATTTCATCTAAGAATAAGGTTCCTCCATTTGCAAGTTCAATTTTTCCTATCCTTCCACCTTTTTTACCACCAGTAAAGGTTCCATCTTCATATCCAAAGAGCTCACTTTCAATTATATTTGCTGGTATAGCTCCACAATTTATAGCTATGAATTTATTATTTTTTCTTAAACTATAGTTATGAATTGATTGCGCTAAAACTTCTTTTCCTGTTCCGCTTTCTCCTTGTATTAAAACTGTTGATGGGCTATTAGCTATAATCTTACAATTTGTTATTACATTTTTAATTGCATCACTTTCTCCTATAATATCATTAAAAGTAAAAAATGCCCCTGTAAAATTATTGCCTTTGTTTTCTTCTTTTAACCTAGTTAAGGTAGCTACAATCCCTATTACTTTTTCATTATGCTTAATACCTTTGAATGTAACTTCTGTTTTATATTTACTAGCATGACTTAATTTTATTTCCTTTGTTATGGGTTTGTTGTTTTTTGATATTTTATCAACTACATTTTGAAAATTGGGTATTATATGATTTATATCTTCATTTATTAAATTATGATTTCTCTTATCTAAAATATTTAAACCAAGTTCATTTATATTTATGATTTTCCCATAAGTATCAACAATCATTATACCTTTGTCCACATTTTCTATAACAGTTTTCATATAATTATATGTTTGATTCAATATATAGTTTGCTTTAATTCTATATAATTCATTTTCTATTGCTGTTACTCCAAAAATAACTAATCCTAAAGTATGTGGATGCTTCATATTACTTTTTCCTGTTAAATTTAATGTGCCTATTATTTCACCTTTACTATTATGGATAGGTGCTGCAGAGCAGGTTAAACTTTGAAATATATTAACATAATGCTCTTTTGCTGTTATTTGAATACATCTATTTTCTTTTATGGCTGTTCCCATTGCATTGGTTCCAATATTTTTTTCATCCATATAAGCTCCAATTTTTAAGTTTAGCTTGCCTAATTCATCTTTTATTTCATTGGCTCCCTTAATATAAAGAATACATCCATTATTATCTGTTAAAATTATTATAAAATCTCTATCTTCAACAGATTCAACTACCATGTCTATATAAGGCTTTGATATTTCTATTAATTCTTTATTTAATTCTAATGCTTTCCTAAGTTCATCTCCATGCAATATCATCTTTGAATGATTACTATCTTTTTCAATACCATAATCTTCACTTCTTTTATGAGAATTCTCAATCAATAAACTCTTATTATACATACCCATACCCCTTAGCCTTTTTTATATTAATATCTATGTCTGTTTATGCCTATAATATAAGTTTACTATTAGATTGATAATTTTTCTACAAATAAATAAAACTATAATCTAATTTTAAATTTATAGATTATAGTTTTATACATATAAGTTCACGTTATTGAACTATTAACTTTTCTTAAATAGAATAGACTTCAAATAAGTTTAACTAATTTTAAATATTTATTGCTTTTATATAATTTTTAATTTTAATATCTTGTAGAATTCTTTAATTGTCTTTCTATATCTCTTTTATGAGCTTTTTCTAACATAGAATCTCTCTTATCATAATTCTTTTTACCTCTACAAAGACCAAGTGCAACCTTTACTTTACCATTTTTTAAATATAAAGATAATGGCACTAAAGTAAAACCTTGTTGTGATACAAGTCCTGCAAATCTTGATATTTGTTCTTTATGAAGTAAAAGCTTTCTTTCTCTTAATGGATCTACATTAAAAATATTACCTTGTTCATAAGGACTTATGTGCATACCTTTTATAGTAATTTCACCATTTTCTACATCTGCATAAGATTCTTTTAAGTTACATTTCCCAGCTCTTATTGATTTAACTTCTGTACCAACTAAAGCTATCCCCGCTTCTATAGTTTCTTCCACAAAGTAATCATGCCTAGCTTTTCTATTTTCAGCTAATGTATTACTATTTTTCTTTCTTACCATATTCTCACCACTCATCTTATTTTTCTTTAAGTATAACAGAATTGATATAAATTGCGAAGCAATTTATATCAATTCACAGTTTACAACGCATAATTCACAGTTATTTTACTTTATAAAAAAAACTGTGAACTGTGAACTGTGAATTGTGCACCGTGAACTGAGTAAAAATGTTTTTCAATTTTTTACATTTCTTCAGTGCTGTTATCTTCTTCTATTAATTCATTTTTCATTTCTTCTTTTACTTCTTGAATCTTTTCACTAAGCTTTTCACTAGGTATTATTTCCTTTTTAGGTTCTTCTTCTACTAAATCAAAATAAACTTCTCTATTGTCAATGTCAACTCTAGTACATTTTACTTTAACTTCATCCCCTAATCTGTATATCTTTTTAGTTCTTTCACCAATTAAACATAAATGGGCTTCATCGTAAATATAGTAATCGTCATCTAAAGCTGTTATGTGAATTAATCCTTCTATTGTATTTGGTAGTTCTGCAAACAATCCAAAAGATGTAACAGATGATATAATTGCTGAGAATTCTTCTCCAATTCTTTCTTGCATGTATTCTGCTTTCTTTAAATCATCTACTTCTCTTTCTGCTTCTTGTGCTAATCTTTCCATTTCTGATGATTGTTTTGATGCTATTTCAACAATATTTGTTAATCTTCCAGCTCTCTTTTCATCTATTTTTCCATTTAATTGTTCTTTTATAATTCTATGAATTTGAAGATCTGGGTATCTTCTTATTGGTGATGTAAAGTGACAATAGTACTTAGCTGCGAGACCAAAATGTCCTACACATTCTGGAGAATATTTGGCTTGCATCATTGAACGTAGTAAAAGTGTACTTACTACTGTTTCTTCTTTTTTGCCCTTTACTTTTTCTAATATATCTTGAAGAGCTCTTGGATGAGCCTCTTGACCCCATCTTACTACATAACCTAAATTATATACAAACTCTTTAAACTTTTCTAACTTTTCTTCATCTGGTTCCTCATGAATTCTATATACAAAAGGTAAATTAGTCCAGAACATATGCTCAGCTATTGTTTCATTACATACAAGCATAAATTCTTCTATTATTCTGTTTGCAATTGCCCTGTCATAAGGTTTAATATCTATTGGCTTTCCTAAGTCATTTAAAATTATTTTTGACTCTTCAAAGTTAAAATCTATAGCTCCCCTTTTCATTCTTTTATCACGAAGAATAATACATAGTTCTTCCATAGCCTTAAAATCATCTACTAAATAATCATATCTTTTTATAAGCTCTTCATCATTATTTTCTAAAATTTTTGTTACATCTGTATAAGTCATTCTTTCACTAGTCTTTATAACTGTTTCTTCTATTTCATGTTGAATAACTTTTCCACTCTTATCAATAACCATAAAGCAACTCAAAGCTAATCTATCTACCTTAGGATTCAACGAACAAATACCATTTGATAATTTTCTAGGAAGCATTGGGATAACTCTATCTATTAAATATACTGAAGTTCCTCTTTTTAAAGCTTCTTTATCTAGAGGATTCTTTTCTCTTACATAATGCGTTACGTCTGCAATATGAACCCCTAATCTAAATTTGCCATTATCAAGTCTTTCTATTGAAACAGCATCATCTAAATCTTTAGCATCTTCTCCATCTATTGTTACCATTCTTAAATTTCTAAGATCTTTTCTTCTTGCATATTCTTTATCTTCTATTTTTTCTTCAATGTTTTCTGCATAACTTAAAACTTTTTCTGGGAATTCTTCTGGTAAGCCATACTTCTTGATTATTGTAAGAATATCTAGTCCCTTATCTCCTTTTTTACCTAAAACTTCTTTAACTATTCCTTCAGGGCTTCTTCTTTTATCCCCCCATTTAACTATTTCACAAATTACTACATCTCCATCTTGTGCTCCATTTCTATCCTTCTTAGATACAAATATATCTTGATTTAATCTTGTATCTTCTGGAACCACAAAACCAAAATTCTTACTATCCTCATATACCCCTATAACTTTATTATTTGCTCTTTCTAGTACTTCTTGTACTTCACCTTCTCTTTTCTTTCCATTTAAATCTTCTCTTGTTATTTGAACTAAAACTCTATCTCCATTCATTGCACCCTTCATAGATGAGCTAGGAATAAAAACATCCTTTTCACCTTCTGTATCTGACAATAAAAATCCAAACCCCTTTTGATGAACTTGTAATTTACCTGTAATTAACCCAAGTCTTTCTGGAACACCAAATTTATCCTTCTTAGTCCTAACTATTACACCTTCTTTTTCCATTGATTTTAATACTTTTTTAAAAGATTTATATTCATCAGGATTTATATCAAATACAGAAACCAATTCTTGTATATCCATTGGTCTATATGCTTCTTCCCTCATAAAACTTAATAACGTTTGTTTAACTCCCATATATATTATTTCCTCCATACTATTTTTTAGTGCACAGTTCACAAGGCACAGTTCACAGTTATTAAAATAATTTAAGTAAAGCTGAATTAAAAAATCCATATATAAGCTATGAAAGAGTTTATATAATTTATTTTTTAAAACTACAAAATAGTTTTATATTCAACTATGAACTGAGCAAAATTGCTTTGCAACTTACCACACTTTATATTTTAACCAACTTACTTTTATATTACACAACTTAAAGGCATTTGCCCATTAAATTCACTAATTTCCCTCCAAATGTTTTATTTACCAATATATATTTAATCAAAAAAATAGACAATTAACAACCCACATTGCCAATTGCCCATTAACACTATAAATTATAAATTTATCCATTGCGACTTTGTAGATTTATTCTACCAAAAACTCTTTATAACAACTCAGTGAAAGTGAATTATTTCCTCAACTTTTCACTCTTTCACTTTTTCATTCTTTCCTATAATTCAGTTCGCTTGAATTATCTTAGGCAGTATTCTGCTAGTACAGTTTGTAGCTCATAAATATTTAGGCTACTATTAAATTGTTTTTCTATTGGAAGAGCCGTTCCAGAAATCCATATTTTTAATTCTGCATCTAAATCAAAATGTCCTGCTGTTTCAATACTAAAGTGAGTTATTGATTTGTAAGGAATTGAATGGTATTCTGTTTTCTTTCCTGTCATACCTTGTTTATCAACTAAAAGTAACCTTTTATTGGTAAAGATAAACATATCTCTTACTAGTTTATAGGCCTTTTCTATAGTTTCTGTTGATGTTAGTATTTTTTCATACTCTTTTGATAAAGAACTTAAATTAACTTCTGATGCATTTCCCATTAGTCCATTGAATATACCCATAAAATCACTCCTAATTTTATAATATAAAAGAGCTACTAATTAAACAGCAGCCCCTTCTTATAACATTATATTAAAGATAATGTTATTGTATTCACAGCAAATAAAGTCATAGTAATAATCGTTACTTTCACTAGCATGGCTTCCTTAGTTCTTGCCTTATTCTTTGAAAAGAAAGTTTCATTTTTACTTCCTTGAATTAATCCACTTAATGCATCTGTTTTACTTGGTTGCAGTAATACTGATATTATAATTGCTATTCCTAGTATTGCTTCTAAAGCTAATAAAAAATTCTTCATAACTATACCTCCCATGGTAACTTAAAACGGTCGTATTTAGATAAGGATATCTTAACATATTAAATCCTATATTACAAGGGGATAATTACAAATTAATACCTTTATACAAAAATAAGGATAAGCTTTTTACTTATCCTTATTAATAGTTTTTTACTTACTTTTTAATATTGAAGAATGCTTTTCTTCCTCTGTATTCTGCTACATCGTCTAATTCTTCTTCAATTCTTATTAATTGGTTGTACTTAGCAACTCTTTCAGATCTTGCTGGAGCACCAGTCTTGATTTGACCAGCGTTAACAGCTACAACTAAATCAGCAATTGTAGTGTCTTCTGTTTCACCAGATCTATGAGAAATAACTGCTGTATAACCAGCTCTGTTAGCCATTTCGATAGCATTTAAAGTTTCAGTTAAAGTACCGATTTGGTTTAATTTGATTAAAATTGAGTTACCAACTCCCATGTCGATTCCTCTTTCTAATCTTTCAGTGTTTGTAACGAATAAATCATCACCAACTAATTGAACTTTCTTTCCTAATCTTTCAGTTATTAGCTTCCAACCTTCCCAGTCTTCTTCAGCCATACCATCTTCAATTGAGATAATTGGATATTTATTTACCCAGTTTTCTAAGAAATCAACCATTTCAGCTGCAGTTAAAGTTTTTCCTTCATGTTCTAATACATACTTTCCATCTTTATAGTATTCTGATGAAGCAGCATCTATAGCTATGAACATATCTTCTCCTGCTTTGTATCCAGCTTTAGTTATAGCTTCTATAATAACTTCAATAGCTTCTTCGTTTGACTTAAGGTTTGGAGCAAATCCACCTTCATCACCAATAGCTGTTGAATATCCTTTATCATGTAAAGTCTTCTTTAATGTGTGGTAAACTTCAGCACACATCTTTAATGCATCACTAAATGTCTTAGCTCCAACTGGCATAACCATGAATTCTTGTAAATCAACTGAATTATCAGCATGTGATCCACCATTGATTATGTTCATCATAGGTACTGGTAAAACTTTTGCATTTACTCCGCCTACATATTGATATAATGGTAGCTCTAATGATTTAGCAGCTGCATTAGCAACAGCAAGTGAAACACCTAATATAGCATTAGCACCTAACTTAGCTTTGTTTGGAGTTCCATCTAGTTCTATAAGCATTTTATCTATATATGGTTGATCATATACGTTACATCCGATTAACTCTTCTGCAATTGTATCATTTACGTTTTGAACAGCCTTTAGAACACCTTTTCCTAAGTAATTATCTTTATCTCCATCTCTTAATTCAACTGCTTCATACATACCAGTTGATGCTCCTGATGGAACTGCTGCTCTACCTACAGTACCATCTTCTAAGTAAACTTCAACTTCTACTGTAGGGAAACATCTTGAGTCAAGAATTTGTCTTGCTACAACGTCTACTATTTCACAATAATTTTTCATTATTTTTTCCTCCTTTATTTTAAATGTAATTTGTTTTTCCCATATCTATACCTTTATTATTATTTCATTCGCCAATAAAATTATTCATTAATGTGATTTCGTATAGACCTTTATAGGATCAAATAACATTTTTTAGCAAATAATAATCATTATCACATTTTTAATATTATTATACCACTTTGTCCATATTTTTCAATATAAATTTAATTGATATAATGCAAAAGGGTCTTTATAAATTTTATAAAGGCCCTTTTAAATGGTGAATTTTTTATATTAAAGTTTAATTAAGCTCTTTGTTTTTTCTTACTAAATACATCAAATGCTACTGCTATTAAAAGTACTAATCCTTTTATTGCCATTTGCATATCACTACCTACACCTAGAATTGACATACCATTATTTAATACACCCATTACTAATGCTCCAATTATAGCACCAATAACAGTTCCTACTCCACCATAAGCTGATGCTCCTCCAATATAGCAAGCTGCTATTGCGTCTAATTCGAAATTTAAACCAGATTGAGGAGATGCTGCATTTAATCTTGATGTAAAACTTATAGCTGCTATTGCAGAAAGTACAGCCATATTAACATAAACTAGGAATAAAACTTTGTTAGTATTGATTCCTGAAAGTTTTGCTGATTTTTCATTTCCTCCCATAGCATAAAGATATCTTCCTGGTATTGTTTTAGAAGTAATTATTGTATAAATTAATACTAAAATACCTATAATTGCAAACATTATTGGAATTCCTTTATATACTGCAAGCCAGTAAGTTACTAACATAGTGGCTCCTACTATTAATGCAACCTTCGCTATGCTTAAAGGTAATGGAAGAACCTCAAAATTATATTTTAGCTTTTCAGATCTATTTTTAAATTCTATATAAACAAATATTGCAGATATTACTAACCCAACAATAACAGTTGTAATATTTATATTACTACCTCCAAATATATCTGGAAAAAATCCTCCACTTATAGCTTGGAATGACTTTGGAAATGGACTTAAAGTAAGCCCTTGAAGTAACTTTACTGTTAAGCCTCTAAATAATAACATACTTGATAATGTTACTATAAATGCTGGTATTCTAACATAAGCTATCCAGAATCCTTGCCATATTCCTATTACTACTCCAACTGCTATACAAATTAGAATTGCTGGTAATACTGGCATTTTATTATTAATTATAAGTATCCCTGCAAGAGCACCAATAAAAGCAACTACAGATCCTACAGAAAGGTCTATATTACTGCTAGATACAATACATAATGTCATACCAATAGATAAAATAAATACATAACTGTTTTGAAGAATCAAATTAGTTACATTCATAGGTACTAAAAGTATTCCTTTTGTTAAAATTTGAAATAAAACTATGATAACAACTAATGCTATAAGCATTCCATATTGCCTTACATTGTGTTTAAATATACTCCTTATTGTCTCACCGAATTTTTGCTTAACTTTCACTTCTATTTTTTCATCTATTTGCATTTAAACTACCTCCTTATTACTATCCATTATGCATTTCATTATAATTTCTTGTGATGCTTCCTTAACAGGTAATTCTCCAACTATCCTTCCAGCATTCATTACATATACCCTATCGCATACACCTAATATTTCTGGAAGTTCAGATGAAATAACTAAAATTGACTTTCCAGAGTCTGCTAAGTCATTTATTATCTTATATATTTCATATTTTGCTCCTACATCAATACCCCTAGTTGGTTCATCTAATATTAATATATCTGGATCAGTAAATATCCATTTACTTAAAACAACCTTTTGTTGATTTCCTCCAGATAAATTTCCTGCCTTTTGTATTATAGATGGTGATTTAATATTAAGCTTCTTCCTAAAATCTTCTGTTACACCTATTTCTTTGTTATCATTTATAAATTGCATTTTACTAATTTTTTTAATTTTCGCTATTGATATATTATTTTTAATACTATCAATTAAGTTTAATCCTGCACTCTTACGATCTTCTGTTACGTAAGCTAGCCCAGAATCTATTGCCTCTCTTATATTATTAATTTTAATTTCTTTCCCATCTTTAATAACACTTCCACTTATACGTCTACCATAAGCTTTTCCAAAAACACTCATAGCAAACTCTGTTCTTCCTGCTCCCATTAAACCTGATAATCCAACTATTTCTCCCCTTCTAATATTAATATTTACATCCTTAATAATCTTCTTATCATCAATAATAGGATCATACACATTCCAATCTTTAATCTGGAAGACTACCTCTCCAATATTAGGTTCATGAATAGGATACCTATTAGTAAGCTCTCTTCCAACCATCGATTTAATAATATCATCTTCATTAATGCTTCCATCATTTTTCATAGATTTTATAGTTGCCCCATCTCTAAGGACAGTTATATTATCAGCTACTCTTAATAGCTCATTTAATTTATGAGAAATTAAAATTGAAGTTATTCCCTCTTTCTTTAGTTCTAATAAAAGTTGTAATAAACTTTCAGAATCCTTATCATTTAATGCCGCTGTAGGCTCGTCAAGGATTAATAACTTAACATTTTTTGCCATAGCCTTTGCTACTTCTACTAATTGTTGCTTACCAACACTAAGATTTTTAATTCTGGTATGAACATTTTCCGTTAACTTAACTTTTTTTAACATATTTGCTGCTTCTATATCTGTTTGTCTCCAGTTTATCATAAGACCTTTTGCTCTTTCGTTTCCAAGAAATATGTTTTCTGCTATAGACAATTCAGGTATTAATGCTAATTCTTGATGGATTATAACTATTCCCTTTTTTTCACTGTCTTTTATATTACTAAATTTACACAACTCACCATTAAAAGTTATATCTCCGCTATATGTTCCATAACTATATATCCCACTAAGTACATTCATAAGAGTTGACTTTCCCGCACCATTTTCTCCAATTAAAGCATGTATCTCTCCTTCTTTTACTTTAAGATTTACATTATCTAAAGCTTTAACTCCAGGAAAGGTTTTTGTTATATTTTTCATTTCTAAAATGATTTTTTCCATCTCTCTTCCTCCCTCCTACCTTCATTTTCTACATTGTATTGCTATAGCTGAAAGATATTTACTTTCAGCTATAGCTTTATATTTATTTAATAATATATTTTATTGTAAATCTGATGCTTGATAGTATCCGCTATCAAGTAGCATTTCTTTATAGTTATCAAGAGTTACAGTTACAGGATCACATAAGAATGATGGAACAACTTTAGCACCATTATTGTATGTCTTGGTATCATTTACATCAGCATCTTTTCCATCTATTAAAGCATTTACCATTTCAACTACTTTTTTAGCAAGAGTTCTAGTATCTTTGAATACTGACATAGATTGTTTTCCGTCTTTCATTGCAATTACATTTGGTTTATCACAGTCTTGTCCAGTTAAAATTGGATAAGCTTTATCTGCTGAACCATAACCTGCATTTTGAAGAGATGCAACTATACCTATAGCAACACTATCATTAGATGATAAAATAGCATCTAATTTTTTACCACTAGAATAATTTGCTGTAATTATATTATCCATTCTTGCTTGTGCTTTTGCAGAGTCCCAACCTTGCGTAGCAACTTCTGTAAATTTAGCTTGTCCACTTGGAACTACTAGCTTACCGCTATCTACATAAGGTTTTAATATACTCATTGCACCATCAAAGAAATAGTTAGCATTATTATCATCTGGAGAACCTGCAAATAATTCTATATTAAAAGGTCCTGCTGCATTTTTTAAGTCTAATTTTTCTTCTATATATTGACCTTGAGTAACTCCAACTTTAAAATTATCAAATGTTGCATAATAATCTACATTTTTAGATTGCATAATTAATCTATCATAAGCTATTACTTTAATGTTATTATCAGAAGCCTTACTTAAAACATCAGTTAATGCTGATCCATCAATTGAAGCGATAACTAAGATATTACATCCCTTTGTTATCATATTTTCAATTTGTTGAACTTGAGTATTTACATCGTTGTTAGCGTATTGTAAATCTACAGTATATCCCTTTCCTTCAAGTTCTGACTTCATATTAGAACCATCTTGATTCCATCTTTGAAGTGATTGTGTAGGCATAGCAACCCCTATTAAATTACCTTTTGAATCCTTTCCAGCATCAGAAGTACCACCGTTTCCTGTTTTAGCTCCACACCCAATGGTAACCGCCATTAAAGCTGTAGTTAAAGTTAAAGCAATTAATTTTTTAATTCTCATTTTTAACTCCCCTTTTCTCATATAATTTGATCACATATAAAGCATATTATATGTATACGTTTAACTCAATGGAATTAATTGCTTTATTTCTTCAGATATTTGCCCTAATTTTTATAATTTTTTACTATTTATGGAACAAAAAAATACTATAAGATAAATTCTTATAGTATTTTTTTGCTATTTAAATTTATATTCCTTTGGAGAATATCCCTCATATTTTTTAAATACTTTACTAAAATAATTAGGATCACTATATCCTACGGTGTAACCTATTTCCTTAATACTCATTTCATTTTTCTTTAAAAGCTCCTTAGCTTTTTTTATTCTTATCATATTTATATAATCAATTAAATTACAACCCATACATTCCTTAAAACTTCTACTAAAATAATATGGACTAAGATTAAAATTATTTGCAATGCCTTCTAAATTCAATTCTTGTTCTATATTATTTACAATATACTCTGTAACCTTCCTAAAAAGCTTAGCCTTATTTTTTTCGAAATCTTGGTTATAAGTGTACTCATCTATTTTACTAATATGAATTATTCGGTCTTCATTATTATAATTTACTGCTTTATTAGCTTCTTCATAGGATTTATTCATTAGATTTATTCCCCTATAACAATTACCTATTCCAATTTGAAGTAAGATATTAAAATGTCTTTCTGCTTCTTTCTTTATACCTTTTACGATATTTATATTCTCTACAACCTCTTTATTTTTCTCATTATATTTATCTATTTGAATGAAATACACAAAATTTTCTGTGTAGCTATATGTTCCAATGGCCTTATATTTAAATTTTAAAAGTTCACTAATGTAGTCTCCTATTTCTCTCTTTAATACATTATTAAAATTACTGGATAATATTTTTATACTAATTGCAAAAGCATTACTAAAATCTAAATCTAAGTAATTCATATACATGTTGTGATCAATACTATCTAAAGCATTGTTTATAATACTATAGCTTAATTCATTTTCTAGCACTCCAATTAAATTGCTAATTTTTTCTTGATTTTCTATATCACTTTTCCTCTTTGCCTTTTGCATTTCTACAGTATTAATAGCATTATTAATCTTATTTATTAAATCACTTCTATTGAAAGGTTTTAATAAATATTCCTTTACATTTAGCTTTACAGCTTCAACAGCAAAATCAAAATAATCATATGCAGTTAACATAATAAAATATGTGCTTGATGATGTTTTTTTTATTTCTTCAATTGCTTTTATTCCATTTATTCCTGGCATCTTAATATCCATTATTACTATTTCAGGTCTAATTTGTTCCGCAACCTCAATTGCCTCTCTTCCATTCTTTGCTTGAACTATAGTTAACTTACCTTTGAAATTTTCTTCTATAAGGCCTATCACTGAATCCCTCTCATATTTTTCATCATCAGCTATAAGAATTCTTAACATACTCATCTCAACTCCCTAATTGGTATTCTCAAATATATTTTAGTTCCTTGTCCTTCTTTGCTGCTTATATTGAACATATCCCTTTCACCATATAAAAGTTCTAATCTATCCACCACACTTTTTATTCCTAACCCAGTTGTATGACCTGTATGCTCTCTTGCACCTCCTCCCTCTTTTATATTTCTTAATGTATTTTCTTCTATGCCATTTCCATTATCCTCTATAATTACCTTGCACTCATTTGACTCCTTATAAATTTTTATATTAATATATCCTCCATCTTCCTTTGGTTCAATGCCATGAATAAAAGCATTTTCTACAAATGGTTGCAATGTCATTCCAGGTACTACTACATCTTTAATATCACAATTTATATCTAAGCTAAAAGCCAATCTATCATCATATCTTGCCTTTTGAATAAATATATACTGCCTGACCACATTTATTTCATCTTCTAAGGTTGCATTTCTCTCCATCCTGCTTAAACTATATCTTAAAATACCTGAAGCTGATGCTATTAATCCTTCAGTTTTATATGCCTTTTCCCTTATTGCAGTTTGATTTATACAATTTAAAGTATTAAAGAGAAAATGAGGATTTATTTGGGATTGTAATACTCTTAGTTGAGATAATTTTAATGCATTTTCATACTTTAATAATTTCACTTCATCATCTTTAATTTTTGCTTCCAACTCTGCATTTTCCTTAAGTGAATTTATATATCCCTTTAAGCTTCTTATCATCTTATCAAAGGCATCATATAAAATATTAATTTCAATAATATCTGTTTTGTCGGCCCTTATTTCTTTTAAATTCCCCTTTGATACGTTCTTAGCTGCATTAATTAAAACTTGAAGCTTATTTAAAATATCATTAATAAAAACAAGAGTATAAAAAGTACTTATTAATATACTCATTGCAATAAATAATACTAATGTATTATATAATTCTGACTCCTTCTCCTTACTTTTACTATAAATAGCATTATTAGTTTTAATATAGCTTTCATTTAGTTTTGTAACGAAGGAATTACAATAAGATAGCATGTCTCTAGTTGACATATATTGGTCATAATATGCATCTATTGCTCCTTGTTCAGCAAATAACTCTATAGTTTTATCTCCTTGATCTTTATAGCTTCTAATTGTATTTGTTAAATCTCTTAATATGTATCTACTTTCTATATCTGAATTTTTTTCTAATATAGAAAGCTTTTCTACTGATTTCAATATATTATTTTCATAAATCTTTTTAGATTCTAAATCACTAGTTTGAAAATATTCATTAAAATAATTAAAAGATTCATTAAGTAAATTTTTCACATCATTAGTTTCATTTAACTTATAAAGCATAAGACTATAATTGTCATTTAGTTTTTTACTAATAATTAATGATATTAAGTTACTTGTAACTAATGGTATTATTAAAAATATAACAAAAACTACTATTTTACTTTTTAAACTTTTCATTTTTATTAAGTCTCCTTATGCTATTTATATTCACCTACATTTGCATCATTAATTACTAATACCTCTACAAGTTGAAGTTCATTAACTTTTTTCCCATTTATTACATCTACAACTGCATTTACAGATTCTTGTCCCATAACATAAGGATTTTGTGCCACAGTTGCACTTATAACACCTTCTTCAATTAACTCTAAGGTTTGAGAGAGTGCATCAAAGCATACTATTTTCACTTTTCCAACTAATTTCATACTCTTAATTGCCTTTGCTGCACCAATTCCATCCTGTGCTGAAGTACAAAATAAAGCTCTTATATTAGTATTATCTGTTAATATTTTCTTAGCTGCTAATTCAGCTTGTAATAGATATGAATCAGATGATTCTGTATTAGTTATTTTTAGATTGGAATTTTCCTCAATATAAGACTTAAATCCCTGAACTCTTTCAACTTGATTTTTAACTTCTATTCCACCTAATATTATTCCAATATCACCTTTGTCTCCAATTTGCTTTATCATTTCTTTTGCACCTACTCTTCCTGCCTCAACATTGTCAGTTCCAATATAGGATAAACGTTTACTTTTTTCAGCATCAGAATCTATTGTAACTAAAGGAATATCGTCTTCTATTATTTTATTAATAATAGAATTATAACTATTCTCATCTTGAACATAAGTTATAATTCCACTAACATTAGATGCATATGCCATTTTAATAAGTCGTATTCCTTCATCTACACTGGCATAATCTGGTCCTTGAAATTCCACTATTATATTTTTATCTTCAGCAGCCTTTTCTGCTCCTTTTTTTATAGATTGCCAATATGGATTAGAATACACATGAGATATCAATACTATTTTATTCTTTAAAACCTCTTCATAATTTTCTTGTTCTTTTAACATATCTTGTACACCAAAAATTAAAGCAACGAAAATACTAATAAAGAACAAATACCTAACTATACCAAAAATTTTTTTCATATATACCTACCACCTTAATAATTATGCGTATACAATTACATAAATATTATATCATAGCAATGAACTTTTTATTAAATTAGGCAAAAAATTTCCAATATATTTTATTATATATTAATTCTTTAATTAAACTATTTATATCTGCATTCTTATCAATTACTATATATTACATATCAAACAAACTTGCAATATCAAATAATTTAAACTTATTATTTGTATGATTTATTATACCTTCCTCACCTTTAACCTATATTATTTACGTACATTATTGTTTTAAAATAAAAATGCTCCGTACAAGTATGTTTTACTAATTATTTTAATGTTTTTAATATTTTTCATTGATTTTGTTCATACAATAAGTTTAAATAAAAAAAGAGTCTATACTTTAGACTCCCTTCATTGCTGTACTTCCCCATTTTGTAAGTATTGATTATATCTTTTATGCCAATCTATAGCTACTTTTCTATCAATTAATCTAATATCTTCTAAGAAGCTTTCTAATACTCCTAGTTTTTCTAATCCTTTCATTAAATGCCTTGGATAACTAACTTTCTTTTTATAACATTGCTTTGGATCTATTACCATAACTTTATTATCATTTGTTATGTAAATATCTCTACATCTAGCATCTAACTTAGTAAAATTAAGTTTTTTAAATTCCTCTATCAAATAATATAGATTTTCTGCAACTTCATAATTAAAACCTTTTTTCTTAATATAATGATCTAACCTATGCCCTTCAACTTTATCTCTTACTATATAGAACTTACCTGTATTATATATTTTAGGAAAATACTTTGACCTACTTACCTTTTTAAGTATATCACCTTCTTCCTTGCAACATTTTGTTTCTTGAAATATCTTTATTGCTTTATTATCAGGCAGTTCATAAACAATACCATTATGCCCTTCACCAAGAAAAACGGCTTCCCTAAAAAGTTCTTCAGTCTCAGAATCGAAATCTGCTGAATAAGAATAAGTCCTAGCCATATACCTCTCCTATAAAAATGTTATTATTATATAATATTATTACTTTAGTATTTTTATAACAACTTTTTTCAGCTTATAGTCTTTTTAATATATAGTTAATGAATATTTTTGACAAAGATTTTTTATTAAGTTATAGTATGAAAAATAACTTTTATGAGGAGATGAGTAATGTTGTCTATATATGATTTTAAGAGTAAAGTTAAGATTACTAAAGGGTGGTCAGATGATAAAAAATATTGCGTTACAGCACCTGATGGAGAAAAGTATTTGTTACGTATTTCAAAAATTGATCAACAAGATCGCAAGAAGCTTGAATTTAAAATGATGCAGTGCGTAGAAGCTCTTGGCGTACCTATGTGTAAGCCTATATCATTTGATATTTGTGATGAAGGCGTATATTCTCTACAAGGCTGGATTGAAGGAGAAGATCTCCAAGATATTCTTGATAAGTTTACCGATAAGAAACAATATATTTATGGAATTGAAGCTGGTGAAATACTAAAACATATTCATACTATTCCAGCGCCTGCTATACAAGAAGACTGGGAGGTGAGATTTAATAGTAAAATCCAGCGAAAAATCCAAATGTATAAAGACTGCCCAATAAAATATGAAAATGGACAATATTTTATTGATTATATAAATGCGAACCGCCATTTGCTGAAAGGTCGTCCACAATGCTATCAACATGGTGATTACCATATCGGCAACATGATGATCGATTATGATGGCAAACTGCAGATTATTGACTTTGATAGAAATGATTTTGGCGATCCATGGGAGGAGTTTAATCGAATTGTTTGGTGTGCACAAAAATCACCATTTTTTGCTTCAGGAATTGTAAATGGCTATTTTGATGAAAATGTACCAATGGATTTTTGGCAATTGCTTGCACTATACATTTCAAGCAATACCCTATCATCTATACCTTGGGCAATTCCATTTGGACAAAATGAAATTGACACCATGATAAATCAAGCCAAAGAAATTCTTGAATGGTATGATAACATGCAAAATCCTGTTCCTACTTGGTATAAAAGTTTCATAAAATTAGCATAAAGAAAAGTCTACAAATTTCAAATTAAATGAATAGCTTAATACTATTACTTTATTTATTAAGGAAGAACTACTATGCCTTAGCCTTGTTAGTTTGTCTTAAGATACAAGTTTAAAGCATAGTAATAATTCTTCATAATTCTAAGCAGTAGAATTACTTCCTTAACTTTTCATTCTTTCACTTTTCACTTTTTCATTATTTTATTTAGCAAAATTCTAATGATATTAATATATAACTGATTCTGGTTTTACTGTATCTCCATAAGCTGGAACTAAAGTTTTCTCAAAAGCTTCCTTGAAGAATCCTTCTGAAGTAAGAGTATCTATTTCTTTGTTAACCCATTCTAAAAGCTCTGTGTTCCCTTTTTTAACTGCAGGTGCTATTGCATCTTCTTCTCCTAAACTTGAGATAAATGTTGTGTATCCCTCATTTTCTCTAGCCCACGCAAATAGTAAAGTATTATCATGAGCTAAAGCTACTCCTCTTCCATCTTTTAATGCTGCAAATGCTTCTGTATTTTGTTCAAATTTTACTAACTCTATATCAGGATAATTCTTTGCAAAATATGTTTCTGCAGTTGTTCCTTTATTTACTACTAATTTTTTACCCTTTAGGTCGTCTACTGATTTTATCGGACTTCCATCTGGTGATACTACTCCTAATGAAACCTTCATATAAGGATTTGCAAAATCTACTTTTTCTTTTCTTTCTGGTGTTACTGTAAAGTTAGCTAGTATTATATCAACTTTATTTGATTGTAAATATTCAACCCTATTAGCTGCTTCAACTAATACAAATTCAACTTTATTTTCATCTCCCAATAAATCTTTAGCTATTCTTTTAGCTAAATAAACATCATATCCTTGATTGGCTCCTTTTTCATCTACGAAACCAAATGGTGGTTTATCACTAAATACCCCAATTCTTATTTTTCCTGCTGCTTTAATTTCATCAATTGCTGATTTGCTTTCTTCTGCTTTACTTCCACATCCAACTAATGCTCCTAATGCTAGTACTAAAGTTAATAATAATGATAATATTTTTTTCATTTTATTTGCCCCTTCCTTTTACTTTTCTTTATATAGATCAAATGAAGCTAAAAAGCTTTTTGCTCTTTCAGTTTTTGGATTTGAGAAAAATTCTTCTGGAGTTGATACCTCTACTATAGTACCTTCCTCCATAAAAACAATTTTATCTGCTACATGTTTTGCAAACTCTAATTCATGAGTAACAACAACCATTGTCATTCCATTTTGTGCTAATTCTAATAACACTAAAAGTACTTCTCTAACCATTTCTGGATCTAATGCTGCTGTAACTTCATCAAAAAGCATTATTTCTGGATTCATACATAATGCCCTTACTATTGCTATCCTTTGTTTTTGCCCTCCTGAAAGTTCTCTTGGATATGCAAATTTTCTATTAAATAAACCTACTCTTTTTAGTAGTTCATCTGCTTGTTTTGTGACCTCTTCTTTATCTCTATTTTGTGCCTTAGTTGGTCCAAGTAGAATATTGTTTATAACATTCATATGAGGAAATAATTCATAGCTTTGAAAAACCATTCCTATTGTGCCTCTTACTTTTTCAAATTCTACTTCCTTTCCTAAAATTCCATGTCCTTTTAAAGTTATTTCTCCTTCTTTTATATTTTCTAGTCCGTTTAAGCATCTTAAAAACGTACTTTTACCACAACCTGAAGGACCTAAAACAACTACGACTTCACCTTTTTTAACATCTAAATCTATTCCTTTTAATGCTTCTATTTCTCCATAACTCTTTTTTAAATTTCTAACTTTAAGCAATACTTCTTCCTTCATAAGATCCCCCTAATTTAATTTTTTCTCTAATGCCTTTGCTCCCAAGGATATTGGAAAACAAATTAAAAAATAAATTATCAGTAATAGTCCATAAATCCAAAATGATGCCATTGGCTCTGTTAAAACTGTTCTTTCTATAATTTGTTGTCCAACTTTAACTAAATCTACGGTTCCTATTAAGGTCATTAAAGTTGTAGTTTTAATCATTCTTGTACTTAAATTTATAATTCCTGGTAAAACTCTTCTTATACTTATTGGAATTATTATATATCTATAGATTTTGGCTTTATTTAAGGAAAGTGCCATTGATGACTCGTAATATATTTTAGGTATAGATGTAATTGCTCCTCTTACCAAATCTCCAATTTCTGCTGTTCCCCATAGTGTAAATACTATATATCCAACTATTACAGAATCTAGATGTATATCTAAAAGTGTTGGTACCCCAAAATAAAATATGAAGAGCCATACCATTATTGGAATTATTCTTATACTCTCTAGATAAATATTGCATATAATTTTTACTATCTTTCTTTTACTTGTCATAGCTATTCCAAAAATCATTCCTAGCATTGTTGATAATATAACTGATACTACTGCAATATTTAAAGTTACTAACAACCCTTCTATAAGTCTTTTTCCATTATCAAAATTAAAAATTATATTATTGCCCAAACTCTCCATGTCTTAACCTCCTCTCTAGAATTCTGCTTAGTATTGAAATAGGAAGTAATACTATAAGATAAAATATAACAACTAATATTAAAGCTTCAGTTGTTTTATAATACATTCCTATAACATCTTTAGTAACAAACATAAGCTCTGCAACTGCTATTGATCCTATTATGGAAGTTTCCTTTACTAAGAATAGACAATTTGCAGCAATAGATGGAATTGATATTGAAATACTTATAGGCAGCACTATATGCCTTAATATTTGCATTTTATTTAGCCCTATAGCTTGCCCACTTTCTATTTGTGATTTTGCTACTGCATCTATTCCTCCTCTAAAGGATTCAGCCATATACGCACCCCCAAGAAATGATAATCCTATTACACCACAAGTAAATCCGCTTAAGGTTATTCCTAATTTGGTTAATCCATAATATAAGAAAAATACTTGTAATAGCAAAGGAGTATTTCTTGAAAATTCTATATAGGCCTTTGATATTATATTCACCAATTTTATATTGAAATATCTTGCTATTTCTATTATTAATCCAATTAAAATCGATAATATAATAGATATAAAAGCCAATTCTACCGTAATTATTGTAGCTTTTAAGAAATTCGGTAAACTACTAATTATAAAATTTAAATCCATCTCCATGTAACATCCCCCAATTTTAAAGCAATTTAAACATAAAAAAAGCTCCATCTCTAATACTTTATAAGAGACGAAGTTATACTCCGCGGTTCCACTCTAATTGAACATAGTTCCACTTTCATTAAACTCGCTATAAACGGCGATCCGTTAAAATGCTACTATTACTTCACATTTTATACTCCGAAGTGCACTTCATATATTAACTGCTAAAGGTTCTCATCAATTCCTTCTTTCTGTAAGCCTCATTAAAATATTACTCTCTTCATCATCATATTATTCCCACTATTCCGATATGTTTATTTTTATTATACTATCATCTTTTTATTTGTCAATATTTTATTTGTCAATATTTTATTTACTATATTTTCCCCTTTTTTCTATTTTCATTTATATACTATGCTTTGTTTAATAAATAGGATAACAATAATTTCTTAAATAATAAAAATCCACCAGCTTAGCTGGTGGTTTTGCATTTTCG
>JAQCTH010000043.1 GCA_027686065.1 Clostridiaceae bacterium AF10-41 | reverse complement strand
CTATAATCTATTATTAATATAAAAATATGTAAAAATAGAATATAATAATATTTTTTAATGTCTATTATAAATATTATTTATAATGTATAATTGTGATATTATACAAAAAAATAATATTATAAGAATTACAAGAGGAGAAATAAAATGAATATCATTATAGTTGGTGCTGGTAAAGTAGGATATACTTTAGCTAAATATCTATCTATAGACGGGGACAATATAACTATTATAGACAATAAGGATATGGCTTTAGAGCATATTAATAATAGTTTGGATGTAATGTGTGTTAAAGGCAACTGTACTAGTCTTAAAGTACTTAATGAGGCAGGGATAAGAGAAACAGATTTATTAATTTCTGTAACTGAGAGTGATGAGTTGAATATGCTTTGTTCCCTTGCATCAAAAAAGTTAGGAGTTAAACATACTATAGCAAGAGTGAGAACTCCAGGATATGATGAAGATATAACGCTACTAACAGCAGCAGTAGGAATAGATCTAGTTATAAACCCTGAAAAGGCTGCGGCGGTGGAGATAGCAAAATTAATAAAATATCCATCAGTTTGCAGTATAGATGATTTCTCAGATGGAAAAGTGAATTTGGTTGGATTTAAGGTATCAGATGATAGTGATCTTGAAGGAAAGCAGATAAGTGATATAAGATTTATAAGAGGAAATGTTCTTTTTTGTGGTATTGAGAAAAATGATGAGTTTATAATGCCAAGAGGTGATTATATATTTGAAAGAGATGATAAAGTATATGTCATAGGAGAACATAAGGATATACAAAATTTCTTTAATAAGCTTGGAAAATATAAGAAAAAAGTAAAAAGAGCCATGATTGTAGGAGGAAGTAAAATTGGATATTATCTTGCTAAAATGATAACTGATGCTGGAGTGAATTGTAAGATAATAGAAAAAGATGTTAAAATATGTGAAGAACTTAATGATCTATTGCCAAATTCTATAATAATAAATGGTGATGGTATGGATGAAGAACTATTATTATCAGAAAATTTACTTGAAGTTGATAGTTTTATAACTTTAACTGGAAGAGATGAAGATAATATAATAGCATCACTTTTAGCTTATAATAAATCAGTTGATAATGTAATAACTAAAATAACAAGAGATAATTATAAGGATATAGGAAAAGCTGTAGGAATAAATTCTATAGTAAATCCAAAGTTAGTTACTGCATATAAGATTTTAAGATACGTAAGAGCTTTAAAAAATAAGAAAAAAAGCTTCATAGAAAATATATATAGAATATGTAATGATAAGGCAGAAGCAATAGAATTTATAGTAAATAGTGGTACTAAAAATATAGGAGAAAAATTTAAGGATATTAAATTTGGAAAAGATACATTGGTGGCAACAATTGTTAGGAATAATAAAATAATTATTCCAACGGGAGATGATTATTTAAAAGTAAATGATAGAGTTATTATAATAACTAAGAATATGAAGGTTTTAAATATTGATGATATCTTCTCTGGAGGTGATAGATGGTATGAACTATAAAATAGTTCTAAAAATCATAGGTAATGTATTGTTATATGAAGCATTACTTTTATTACTTCCATTTGCAATAGCTTTAGCTTATTCGGGAAAAGATGTTAATTCATTTTTAATAACAATTGGTATTACATTGGTTGTAGCTTTAGTATTACGCAATATAAAAATTAAGGATAAAAGTATGTACGCAAAGGAAGGTTTTTTGACAGTTGGACTAGCGTGGATAGCTATTGCAGCATTTGGTGCCTTACCATTTGTAATTAGTGGATCAATTCCATCATACATAGATGCATTTTTTGAAACTGTATCAGGATTTACCACAACAGGAGCGACGATACTTACTGAAGTAGAATCTTTGCCAAAGGGAATATTATTTTGGAGAAGTTTAACTCATTGGATAGGTGGTATGGGGTTTCTGATTTTTATATTAGCATTAGTCCCAACTCTGGGATCTAATAGCATTCATTTGCTAAAAGCTGAAAGTCCAGGACCTAATCCTGGGAAGATTGTTCCAAAGATAAGAGAAACTGCTAAAATACTATATATTATATATTTAGTTTTAACAATTATTCAAACTATATTGTTAATAATGTCAGGTTTATCAGTATATGACTCTGTAATACATGCATTAGGAACAGCTGGAACTGGAGGCTTTTCAAATATGAATTTAAGTGTTGGAGCCTTTAATAATCCAACAGCTGAATGGATTATTACAATATTTATGATATTATTTGGAGTAAACTTTTCATTGTATTTTCAATTAATAAAGGGAAATATCAAGGGTTTCTTTAAGAATGAAGAATTAAAGTATTATTTACTAATAGTTTTAGTATCTATTGTGTTTATAGCAATAAACATAATAGATTTTAATAATGGAAATATAGTATTGTCAATAAGGCAATCATCATTCCAAGTTGCGTCTATTATTTCAACAACAGGATATGCAACAACAGATTTTAATTTGTGGCCATCACTAAGTAAGACTATAATAATGATTCTTATGATAGTTGGAGCAATGGCTGGTTCAACAGCTGGTGGGATAAAGACTATAAGATTAGTAATAATGATGAAAGCTATAAGACGTGGAATAGATAAGATACTTCATCCAAAAAGAATACAAAGTGTAAAAGTAGATGGTAAAGTAGTAGATGAAGAGACGATATCAGGTGTCTTATTATTTATAGGAGCATATAGTGTAATATATTTAATAGCTTTATTTATAGTTTCATTTGATGGGTTTGATTTAGTTAGCAATATTACAGCGGTATTAACTGCCATAAGTAATGTAGGGCCTGGGCTGGAGATGGTAGGACCCGTGGGGAATTTTTCGGCATTCTCAAATTTAAGTAAAATTGTTTTATCTTTTTGCATGCTTGCAGGTAGATTAGAAATATATCCTATGTTAATTATGTTTAGTAAGTCAATTTGGAAAAGAACTTATTAAGAATAAAATCGTAGCATTCATTTTAGTGAAAGCTACGATTTTTTTTGCTTATTCTTTATATGTTTTATATATTTTTTTGTTAATATAAAATCTTAGAAATTATTATATATGATGTCGAAATTAACAGTAGGAAAACAATAATTTTTAGATATTTAAGATAAAAGCAAAATAAAATAAGTACATAATAAATAATTTGATTTTACAACTAGTAAAGAATTTAAAATTATAATAAAATATCAGTAAAAGCATTAAGATATATGTTTTTTAATGTAGAAAAAAATAGAAAAATAGTATTATAATAGAAGAAAGGTTTTGGAATTATTAGAACTAGAAAGTTTATGAGAGGGGGAATGTTATGGAAGATTTGAAAAAAGGAATTATTATTTTTATAATATTTTTCAGTATGTTTTTTTATTTTCAGATGCCTGTAAGAGCAGACTCACATAAAAAAATACTAATTTTAAATTCTTATAGCGAAGAATTACAATGGGTTAAAGATATTCAAAAAGGAATAGAAGATGGATTAGAATATAAAAATGAAATATTTCTATATTATGAATATATGGATCTAAAGAATAATAATAGTGATATTTATATAGACATGCTATATGATATTTATAAAGAAAAGTATAAGAATACTAAGTTTGACATGATAATTTGTACGGATAATGATGCATTAGAATTTATGGTGAAATATGGAGAAAATCTATTTGAAAACTCACCTGTTATATTTTGTGGCATAAATAATTTTACTAAAGATATTCTTAAAGGAAAAAATAATTATACTGGAATCACGGAAGAAATAAATGTAAAAGAAACTATATTGAGTATTAAGCATTTACAAACAAATATTAAAAATGTAGTGATAGTATGTGATAGTACTACTACAGGGAAAATAAATGAAGAATTGGCAAGAAAATCAATAATGGATTTAGGTTATGATATAAATTTCTATTTTTATAAGGATATACAGCCAAAAGAATTATTAGATGACATGTATTTATTAGATTATAATACTACTGCAATATTAGTAGTTGGACAATTTAAGACTGATGATGGGAAGTATATTCCATATGAAAAAAATAAAAATTTTATATCGCAATTTAATGTACCAATTTATGTATGCTGGGATTTTTTGTTAAATAATGAAGTGATGGGCGGAAAAGTTATAAAAGGATATAGTCAAGGACAATTAGCAGCAGATATGGTTATAAGAATATTAGACGGAGAAAATATTGAGGATGTACAAGTTAGAGATGAAGATATAAGTGAGTTTATATTTAATTATAATACTCTAATTAATTATGGAATTAATATAAAAGAATTACCAAGTGATTATAAAATAATAAATAAGCCATTTTCACTTTATGATTCTTATAAAATGCAAATACATATAATAATAGGGATAATAATATTTTTATTAATATTAATAGGAATTCTTATTGCAAATATAAAGAGACGTATTATAACAGAGAAAGAATTAAATATAAACTATGATGAATTAAATGTCGTTTATGAAGAGCTGGCTGCTATTGAGGAATCATTAGAGATGCAATACAATGAGGTGCAAGCAAGTGAGGAAAGATATAAACTTGCCGTTGACGGTTCAAATGATATAATATGGGAATATGATTTCGTAACTAAAGAACATTATATTTCAGACAAGTTTGAAAGTTTATTTGGATATAAATTGACTTCTAATGAAAATCTAATTATCACTTTTAAAAAGTTAATAATTGAAGAAGATTTAGATAGAGTTACAACTTTGTTTGACGAACATTTAAATAGAAAATCTGAATATTTTAAAGTTGAATGTAGGGTAAAAAACAATTTTAATGAAATTAAGTGGGTTCTAATAAGAGGAAAAGCATTAATAAATGATAAAAATACTCCAATAAAAATCTCTGGATCTATCACAGATATTACAGAGAGAAAGAAGATAGAAGAAAAAAATAAGTTTTTAGCTTTTTATGATCAATTAACAGGATTACCTAATAAACAAATGTTTTTAGATAAGGTTGATGATGTACTTCTTGTAAACTTACAAGAAGGATATGAAGGAGTAGCGTTTTTAATAGATATAGATAATTTTAAGTCTATAAATGATACGTTAGGACATGATTATGGTGATGAAGTATTAAAATATATTTCTAAAATGTTTTTAAATACATTAAATGCTGATGAATTTATATGTAAGCTAGATGCTGATGAATTTCTGATATTAAGATTAGGAGTAAAAAGTAGAGAAGATATAGATAAATTTGCTTTGAATATTCTTGATTTATTTAAAAAGCCAATAAGTGTAAAAGAAAAAAATATATTTATAACAGTAAGTATAGGAATTAGTATTTTTCCAAAGGATGCTCTTACAAAAAATGAGCTTCTTATGAATTCAGATATAGCAAACTATAAGGCAAAAGAAAAGGGGAAAAATAGATATTTATTTTATAATGAGGACATGTCTAAAGAAATAATAAGAAAATCACAATTAATAGATGGTCTTAGAAGAGCTATTGATAAATCAGAATTTAACTTACTTTATCAACCACAAGTAAATTTGAGGGATGGTAAAGTTGAAAATGCTGAGGTTTTATTAAGATGGAATAGTAGTGAATTCGGTAATGTTTCCCCAGGAGAATTCATACCTTTATCAGAGCAAACAGAATTAATAATTTCTATAGGAAAATGGGTATTAATGAACACTTGTATGCAAGGAAAGAAGTGGATAGACATGGGACTATACCCAGTAACAATAGCTGTGAATGTTTCAGTAGCGCAACTTCATAAAGATGATTTTTTACATGAGTTAAGGAATATATTAGATAATACTAAATTACCAGCAGAATGTTTAGAAATAGAAATAACAGAAAGTATAGTTATGAGTAATATAGAGGAGAATTTAAAAATCCTTAATAAAATAAAGGATATTGGAGCTAAAATTGCATTAGATGATTTTGGAACAGGATATTCATCCTTAAGTTATTTAAGAGTACTTCCCATTAATAAACTTAAACTAGATAAGTCATTTATAGATAATATACATTTAAGCAGTCATGATCGAACAATAGTTAAGTGTATAATTAATCTAGCACATGAGATGAATATAATTGTAGTTGCTGAGGGTGTAGAGTTAAAAGAGCAGTTTGATATATTAAAAGAAATGGAATGTGATAAAATACAAGGATATTATTTTAGTAAACCTATTTCTTGTGATGAATTTCAATTACTTATAAAATGAAGAGTATAAATTTATACTCTTCACTTTATTTTTATAAATAATTATTATTTATAGATAAAATAAAAAATATAAATAATAACTAGAGGTTCTATAATATATATCCATAATCATATAGTAAATTGTAAATTATTTTTATGAATAAAAGGAGAGAGGGGATTTTTTATGGACCAAAATATATCAAGAACAACTGAAAAAGTGTTGGGGATTATTGGTGGTATTTTAGGAATGTTCGGTGGAATATTCGCCTTGTTCTTAGGAGGCGTAGGTACGGCTCTTAATGGAGACTCAGGTGGACTAGGGGGATTAGGGATACTAGCATTTGTGTTTTCAATATTAGGAATTGTAACTGCAACTTTAGTATCCTCAAAGCCTAAAATAGCTGGATGGGGATTAATTGTTTCGGCAGTTGGAATTTTTATATCTATTTCACTATTTGGAATAATACCAGCTATATTATTTTTAATTGCAGGAATTATGACGTTGATAAAAAAGGAAAATAAAGAATGATAGGTTGGTAGAAATTACTTGCGTATAAACTTATATATTGAACATCATATAAATGTAGTTCAATATAAGGAGGAAGTAATATGAAAAATAATCTTGATGATAGAAGTAATAATGTAGAAAGAATTCAAAGGAATATTAATAGTACTTTAGAAAATATTAACTTGGCAAATGAAATGATTTCTAATACAGATGATCAAAAAACAATTAAAGATTTAGAAGAAAGAAATGAAAGAAGAGAAAAATCTCTTAAAAGCCTTAGAAAAGAAATAAAAGATGAAGCAATAGCAAATGAAATAAAAAAATAAGTATTACCAAAGGAAATTTCTATTAAGTAAAGTAAAAGTCATTATAAAGATATATAGTTTTATATTTTATCTTTATATATGGCTTTTTTGATATTTTTATATGATTAATCAATTTAATATAAATGTCAATTAAGCATATTAGTATCATTAATGCAGTACATATAGCAATGATAATTTAGTAATTACCCTATATAATAGAACCATACAGTAAATTGATTTTCTGTATAGGAGGTAATAAAAAGTGGAAAAGAATGATATTAAAATTAGAAAAGCAACAAATAAAGATGTTGATGCAATAGCTGATTTAATCTATTGTACAGAAGTTCACCCTGATTACGTTTGAGGGGGGGAATCTAAACAAGAAAGTTTAGATAACCTAAAAGCACTAATAAAAACAAAAGATTCAAGGTATAGCACTGAATATATAACAGTAGCAGAATTGAATGATAAGATATTAGGTGCAGTAATATTAATACCTTATGATGAATTAGATAAATTAAGTATAAAGACTGATTTTAAGCAAATTCCTAAAATGGAAGGCTTAAGTGAAAAAGTTTATTACTTAATTACAAGAATAAAATATATGATATTTAGAGAGTGTAGGAAGGGTAACTTGTATATATCTAATATTGCGACTAATGAAAAAGCAAGAGGTATGGGAATAGGCAAAAAATTAATGAAGTATGCAGAGCAAGTTGCCAAGAAAGAAGAGTATGATGGTATATCATTACTAGCAAAGGATGAAAAAGTAAGTAAGTTTTATGAAAAATTAAATTACGATAAAGTATTCGATAAGGTACTATTAGGCGAAAGAATAATAAAAATGGCTAAATGCTTTTAATTATATAAATTCCTTAGAATTTTTCTAAGGAATTTTTTATGTTA
This sequence comes from Clostridiaceae bacterium AF10-41, assembly GCA_027686065.1. GTDB lineage: Bacteria > Bacillota > Clostridia > Clostridiales > Clostridiaceae > Clostridium. The sequence goes on along the minus strand of JAQCTH010000043.1, from coordinate 26,172 downwards.
TAACGATTTTAGCTAATATTATCTTTATTTTTATGATAAAATCAAAATATACATATAATAAATTTTTATTAGAGATGGAGTGGTAGATATGGATTATAGAGTCTTTGATGATTCAATAGTATTAAGACTAGAAAAAGGAGAAGAAGTTATAGAGTCTATTAAAAGTTTGTGTGAAAAAGAAAATATAGAGTTAGGATCGATATCAGGTTTAGGAGCTTCAAATCATGTGGTTGTAGGATTATTCAAAATTGATGAAAAAAAATATTATTCAAATACATATGAAGAAGATTTTGAAATTACAAATATAACTGGAAATATATCAAGAATGAACAATGAGGTATATCTACATATACATGGAACCTTTGCCAACTTTGAAGGTAAATGTATAGGAGGTCATTTAAATAAAGCGATTATAAGTGCTACAGCAGAAATAATAATAACAAAAATAAATGGATCTGTGGGAAGAAAGTTTAATGAAAATATAGGATTAAATCTTATTGAATTTTAATACATAGTGCTTTTGTTCCATTATGTATTATTTTAAACATTTTAACTAAAGTTTAAGTAATTCAATGAATTAATCATACCAAAGAGGAGAATATTCATGGGTACATTATTAAATAGATTATTGATTATATTAAATGATGGTAAAGAAAATTCAACCTACTATCATATAGCTAATATATTACTTTGTAATTACGATTCTATACAAAATATGACTATTCAGGAAGTAGCAGATTTATGTTTTGTATCGAAATCTACAATTTCAAAATTTACAAGGCATATAGGGTTTGATGATTTTCTTGAACTTAAAGCAGCTGCCTCATATAGAAGTAATAAGTCTTCTAACTATTTAAATTACAATGATAATATAATTGGATTTATGGAAGGGCATACAAAAGAAGAGTACTTAGATACAATTATTCATGATTTAGAACTTATTAAATCAAATATAGATATGAGTAAAATTGAGGAATTAGCTAAGGACCTGATTAAATATGATAAAGTAGCTGCCTTTGGGCTTTTATATTCAGAATCAGCAGCCATGGATTTTCAAACAAAACTTGCATACAATGGTAAATATATTATTTCTCACATGCATGATATTAGACAAGATGAGTTTATTAAGAATGCTAAAGAAGATACATTAATTATAATATTCACTAATTCTGGTGATTATATAAAGAAGTACCAAATGATGCAGGGAAATATAAATAAAAATGTATTTAAAGTAACAAAAGCTAAAATAGTAGTGATAACTGCAAACAAGGATATGGAAAAGCATCCATATGTAGATTTGTGTATAGATTTTAAGCATACTTCTGAAGTTCAAACACATGCCATATTGTATCAAGTTATTACTGATTTTATAACATTTAGATATAAAAAGTTAAGAGAAAACACTAATAAGTAAAGGTTAGCATGGGTAATTTATTAATTATACCATGCTTTTTTTTATTTTTTTAAAGTTTCCAAAAATCGAAATTTAAATATGTAAAACTTTTCAATGCTATAATTTCAATATAAGGTGTAACCGGTGTCACTAAAGAGCAAACCATATAGGAGGTATTATAATGGCAAAGAAAAATTATGATTCACTAGCAAAAGAAGTAGTTGAAAAAGTTGGTGGAGTAGAAAATATAAATAGTTTATTTCATTGTGTAACAAGATTGAGATTTAAGTTAAAAGACTCATCAAAAGCTGATAGAGAAGCAATTAAGGATATTCAAGGTGTTTTATCAGTAGTAGAAGGAAATGGGCAGTTTCAAGTAGTTATAGGAAATCATGTTACAGATGTTTTTGATACAGTATCAAAATTATTTCCAGAAATTAAAAGTGAAGCAATGAATACTGATGATGTAGAAGAAAAGCCTTCAGGAAATATATTAACTCGTATGTTTAATACTATGTCTTCCATATTCAATCCAATTATAATAGCACTTGCTGGTGCAGGTATGATAAAAGCACTACTTGTAATTTTAACAACTTATGGTTTTATGGATAAAGCAGGGAGTACTTATAAGATTTTAAGTGCTGCAGGAAATAGTGTGTTTTATTTCTTACCTTTATTCTTAGCATTTAGTACGGCTAAAACTTTTAAAGTAAATCAATTTATTGCAGTGGCTATTGTAGGTGCATTAATGGAACCTAACTTTGTTGGACTTATGAAAGCAACAGGAGATGTAGTTGATTTCTTTGGAATTCCTGTTGTTCTTATGGGATACTCAGGAACAGTTATTCCAGCAATACTAACTATTTGGGTATATTCATACGTTGAAAAATTCTTAAAGAAATTTATTCCTAAGAGTATAGAAATATTTACTTTATCAGCAGTTGCACTATTAATTATGGTACCATTAGCAGTTATGGTTATAGGACCAATTGGAGTTACTTTAGGTAATGGAATGGGAGATTTAATTAATTTCTTAAGTGATAAGAGTGGATTAATAGCAGGTTTAGTAGTCGGAGCAGGATGGACATTCTTAGTAATGATGGGTATTCATTGGGGCGTTGTTCCTATAATGATAAATAATATTGCAAATCAAGGTTATGATGTAATAAGACCAATGATTGCTGCTGCTACTTTTGCAAGTGCTGGTGTAGCTTTAGGTGTATTACTTCGTTCTAAGAAAAAAGAAACAAAAGCTTTTGCAGCATCAACTATGATTCCAGCTTTATTAGGCGGTATAACAGAACCAATAGTATATGGTTTATCAGTAAAATATAAAAAACCTTTAATTGCTCAAACAATAGCAGGTGGTATAGCTGGAGCATTTATGGGAATGTTCCAAACTAAAGCTATAGTATATGTATTCCCAGCATTAACAACATTACCAGCATTCTTTGGAGATACATTTGTAATTTATTTAATAGGTATAGCAATGGCATTTGCATTATCAGCAATCTTAACATATATTTTAGGATTTGAAGAAGGTGGAGAAAAATCTAAAAAGAGTACATTGAAACCATCAGAAATAGCTGCTTGTATTAAGGGAGAAATGATTCCATTAGAAGATGTAAAAGATCCTGTTTTTTCGAATAAAACAATGGGAGATGGAGTAGCCTTTATACCACAAAAAGGTGAGGTAACAGCACCAGTTGATGGAACAATAGAAGTGGCTTTCCCAACAGGACACGCAATAGGAATAAAAAGTACTAATAATGATGAGATTTTAATACATGTTGGTATTAATACAGTAGAGTTAAATGGAGAATGTTTTAAACTTTTAGTTAAACAAGGAGAAAGAGTAACAAGAGGACAAAAATTAATAGAATTTGATTTAAATAAGATTAAACAAAAAGGTTATGATACTACAACTATGCTTTTAATAACAGAAGCAAATAATAAAACATTAAAAAAAGAAAATTATCGTAATGTAGTAAATGGAGATAAAGTTTTAGAATTAGTAGGTAAGGAGGCATAAGAAAATGACATTTCCTAAAAACTTTTTATGGGGAGGAGCAATTGCAGCAAATCAAGCTGAAGGTGCTTATAATAAAGATGGCAAAGGTTTAAGTGTTGCAGATATACTACCAGTTGGAGCAGATAGATTCAAAAATGTAAATTTAGAAATTAATGAAGAAAAATATTATCCTAGTCATGAAGCTATAGACTTTTACCACACCTATAAGGAGGATATTAAGGAGTTATCAGAGCTAGGCATGAAGTGCTTTCGAACTTCTATAGCTTGGAGTCGTATATTTCCTAATGGAGATGATAAAGAGCCTAATGAAAAAGGATTAGAATTTTATGATAATTTATTTGATGAATTATTAAAGTATGGAATCGAGCCAGTTATAACAATCTCACATTTTGAAACACCTCTTAATCTAATAACTAGGTATGGTGGATGGAAAAATAGAAAGCTTATAGATTTTTATATTAATTATTGTAATGTGATATTTAATAGATATAAGAGTAAAGTGAAATACTGGATGACTTTTAATGAAATTAATCATGCTCATACATTACCACTTATAGCAGCTGCAGTAGTAGTTAAAGAAGATGGAAATAAACTTCAAGACATATATCAAGCAAGTCATAATATGCTTGTAGCAAGCGCAAAAGCTGTAATTATGGGACATGAAATTAATAAAGATTTCAAAATAGGATGTATGCTATCATTATCTCCTATATATCCAGCTTCTTGTAATCCAGAAGATGTGTTTGAATCCTATGAACTAAGAAGAAGATCTTTATTCTATAGTGATATCCAAATACTTGGAGAATATCCTTCATATTTCAATCGTATTGCAAAAGAAAATAACATAAATATAGAAATTGAAGATGAAGATAAAGAAATTCTTAAGGCAGGTGTTTGTGATTACTTAGGATTTAGTTATTATAGATCATCTTTACATGAAGCAGGAATGAAAATACTAGGTAATACAGGTGGATTATTAGGGAAAAAGAATCCTTATTTAAGTGAAACAAAGTGGGGGTGGCCAATAGATCCATTAGGATTAAGATATGTATGTAATGAATTAACAGATAGATATCATAAACCTTTATTTATAGTTGAAAATGGCTTAGGTGCTATAGATGAGATTACAGAAGATGGTAAGATACATGATGAAGAACGAATGGAATACTTGAAGAAGCATGTAATAATGATGAATGAAGCAATAGAAGATGGAGCAGATATAATAGGATACACATGGTGGGGACCAATAGATATTGTTTCAGCAGGCACTGGAGAAATGAAAAAGAGATATGGGTTTGTTTATGTAGATAAAGACAATAATGGAAATGGAACTTTAAAACGTATAAGGAAGGATAGCTATAATTATTATAAGCAAATTATAACTACAAATGGAGAAAATTTAGAGAGATAATGGAGGCAGCATTATATGAAAAAAATATTATCTTTTCCTGAGGGTTTCTTATGGGGAGGAGCTATAGCAGCAAATCAAGCTGAAGGAGCATGGAATATTGATGGTAAAGGTATGTCCGTAGCAGATGTTGCTATGTACAAGCCTAATATAGATATAAAAGATTACGTAAAGCAATGGCATGTTGGATTAGAAGATATAAAAAATGCAATGGAAGCTACAGAGGATACTTACTATCCAAAGCGTAGAGGAATAGATTTTTATAATTACTATAAAGAAGATATAGCTCTATTTAAAGAAATGGGATTTAAAACTTTACGTGTATCTATAGCATGGACTCGTATTTTCCCAAATGGAAATGAAGAAAAACCAAATGAAAAGGGGCTAGCATTTTATGAGGAACTTTTCAGAGAATTAAGAAAAAATGATATAGAACCTTTAGTAACTTTATCACATTATGAAATGCCAATTTATTTAGTTAATAACTATGATGGATGGGTATCTAGAGAAGTTGTAGATATGTTTGTAAAATATGCAAAAGTATGTTTCGAAAGATATAAAGACTTAGTAAAATACTGGCTTACTTTTAATGAAATAGATAGTGTTTTCCGTCATCCATTTACTACAGTTGGAGTGGTTGAAGATAAATATGCAAGTAAAAAAGAAGCAGAAGAGGCAATTTATCAAGCACTACATAATCAATTTGTAGCAAGTGCTTTAGCAACTAAGTATTGTCATGAAATAATATTAGGTTCACAAGTAGGATGCATGGTTACTAAGACTTTAACATATCCTGAAACCTGTAATCCTGATGATATAATTTTAGCTCAAAGAGATAATAGAAATAACTTCGTTTATAGTGATGTACAAGTATTAGGCAAATATCCTAGACATCTTTTAAACTACTTTAAAAAGAATAATATTAATGTGAAAATGTTAGAGGGTGATGAAGCTATATTACAGCAATATACAGTAGACTTTATTTCTTTTAGTTATTATATGTCTATGGTCCAAAGCATAAATGCAGCACAAAGAGAAAAAGTTGGTGGAAATTTAGTTACTGGAGTTAAAAATCCATATCTCCCAACAAGTGAATGGGGATGGCAAGTGGATCCAAAGGGATTAAGAGTTTCTTTAATAGATTTATATGATAGATATCAAAAACCGTTATGGATAGTTGAAAATGGAATTGGAGCTTATGATACAGTTGAAGAGGATGGATCAATTAATGATGATTATAGAATAGAGTACTTCAAAAAGCATTTTGAGCAAATAGCTATAGCTATTGATGAAGGCGTAGAGTGTATGGGATATACATCTTGGGCTTGTATTGATATCGTAAGTGCTTCAACTTCACAAATGTCAAAAAGGTATGGATTTATCTATGTTGATGCAGACGATTTAGGAAATGGGACATATAAAAGAAGTAAAAAGAAAAGTTTTGAATGGTATAAAAATGTTATCAAGAATAACAGTATAGAAATAGAATAGTTAAGTTAAGTATAAAAAAGCATCGTATAAGAGGTTACGATGCTTTTTTTATAATAAATTTATGAATTATTGGAAAAATATATTGACTTTACTTTAGCAAGAATGTATGATTGTATCATAATAATATTGATAATCATTCTCAAATATAAAGAGAATGAAAAAAGGAGGATATATGAAAATTATTTATTGGAGTGGTACAGGAAATACTGAAGCAATGGCAAACTTAATTTTAGAAGGTATTAATGATTCAGGAAAAGAAGGAGAATTAGTAAATATATCATCTACAGAGGTTGGAGCAGTAGCTAACGAGGATTTACTTGTACTAGGTTGTCCCTCTATGGGAGATGAAGAGCTAGAAGAAGGAGAATTTTTACCTTTTCTAGAATCTATCGAAGGTGAGCTAAATGGTAAGAATGTAGTTTTATTTGGTTCATATGGATGGGGATCTGGTGAATGGATGGAAAAGTTTGAAGATAGAGTTAGAGAAGCAGGAGCAACTTTACCTTTAGATTCGCTAATAGTTAATTATACTCCAGAAGGTGCAGAATCAGAGAGATGTAAAGATTACGGAAAGCAAATAGCCAAGATTATTAATTAACCACAATAATAGTTTATTATATAACTTCATATAAAACATAATTAGTATATATTAATTTAATATATAACATTTTTCTCATAAATCAATTTAATTTGTAATAACCCCTAAATAAAGAATCCTGATTTTTCAGGATTCTTTATTTTATTCTTTTATTAATATTTTTTTTACTTCTGCTATATATATAGTGTGATAATCTTTTTCAGAATAAAATTGCTTATCTAAAGTGGTATCCATAAAGGATTCAGGATTAAGCTCTTGGGCATATAATTTTTCACAAATAATTGTAAGCTTTGCTTCTTCAAAAGATGGAGTATTATCAATATAAGTAACTGTTAAATTAGTTTTAGAAAGTTTATCCTCGTCTCTACCAGACACCGATCCTAAATACTCTAAATCTTTTTTATGAGATTCATCAAAAAATGTAAGTGAAAAAGTTGAAGAAAAATCTATAAATTCCTTAGTAAACCTTTGTGGTCTTACAACTATAGAAATCACATTTTTTCCCCACATAATACCAAAGGTACCCCAAGAAGCTGTCATTGTATTTATTTTATCTTCTTTACCAGCTGTAATAAGCATCCAGTCATGACCTATTAATTGAAATGTACTTTGATTTAAATCTTTAGGTTTAATTTCTTTAAAATTACCCATAATATTCTCCCCCTTATTGATTTTGTTTGGAACTTATAAAAGATAGTAAAATGGAATGGTCATTTTTATTAGATAATAAGATAATTTAATTGTTTCCCCATAAAATTGATGATGGCATTAATTCAAAAATATCATCAAATATCTCTAATATATTTTCTTTTTTTATATTAGAAGATGATAATAATTGTTTATATCTTCTACTTCCCTTTTGCCCTTGAAATAAACTTTGAAGAGGTGCAATTAAAGAGTGCACACTACTTCCATTATTCATTTCTTCTATTATATATGGAATATAGGCTGTTATTGCTTCTCCTCTTGAAATAGGAGTTATAACTTCATTATTTTCATGAAATTTATATAGTTGAGATAGAAGATAACAATCTTCATAAGAGGCTCTTCCAATCATTACTCCATCCACCTTATTAAGTGCATTTTTAATAGAATCTAATGATCTAAAGCCACCATTAATCTCTATTTTTAAGTAGTCAAATTCTTTTTTTAACTTATAAACCATATCATAATCAAGAGGAGGAATTTCTCTATTATCCTTTGGACTTAGGCCTTTTAATATAGCAGTTCTTGCATGAATAATGTATCTATCCGGTCGTGCTTTTGATACAGTATCTAAAAAGTCTAGTAAATCATCATACCCATCCATTATAACTTTAGTTTTTTCGCATTCTAAAACTCCTGTACCATCTATACCTATTCTATGCTTTATAGTCACAGGCTTATTTGTTGCTTCTTTCATGGCACATAAAATATCATAAACTAATTCTTTAGAAGACATTAAAGCAGCTCCCATTAAGTTCCCTGAAACCCTATCAGAAGGACATCCACAATTTAAATTAATTTCAGTATAGTTAAAATCGTTAGCTAATTTAACAGCTTTGTAGGCATCTTCTGCATTAGAGGCTGCTATTTGAAGGGCAACAGCACCTTCTTCTTCCCTAAAATAAAGAATTTTATTTCTATCGCCATTAATAATAGATTGAGCAGTTACCATTTCTGTATAAAGTAGAGAATCTTTAGTTAAAAGTCTTGAAAAATATCTAAAATGCCTATGAGATTTATCCACCATTGGAGCAATACTAATTTTAGGTGCTTTTATATTTGAAATGTATTTTTCCATCATTTGTTTCCTTTCTTATAAGAGTCAAATAATAGCATTGTTACAAATAGAGCAAGTAATATTCCTCTACCTATGTTAAAGCCTAGCATACTTAAATTTAAAAGGTCTAAAAATACATAACCAACTATATAAACTGAACAACAAATGATTGTCCAAACTATTTTACCTTTAGTTGTTTTTGCAGCTCTGAATGGAATTTTTCCACTTCCTATTAAATATTTAAAGAAGTAATTGAAAATTATAGTAGCTATAATAAAAGATAATACAAGAGTTAATACATTAATCAAAATTTTAGCTCCTTTCAAGGTTATAGTAATATTATAACATTCATTATATAAACAAAGAAAATCTTTATTTCAAATTTATAAATTAGTTTATAAATTTAATAACATTTCATACTTACCAATAAAATTTTTGAACGGTCTAATTGAGAGTATAGGATTATAGCCCTCATAATTAACATGCTTTCAAAATCAGGAAGTGAAATATTAAAATTTACTTAAATATGAGTTTATCATAAAAGTAAAAGCATATGTATGTAAAAATATAATGTTAATAGTATTTTTTATTTAATGATAATTTAAATAAATCATAAAATAAAAAAATATAGAAATATTAAGATTTTATGGTACAATAATATATAATAAATAATTATTATTAATTAATAAATGATGCCAAAAAACAATATTTAAATTTAGTCATTTATTAATAATAGGAGGAAGAAAAATTGATAAAGAAGCTACTGGATTTTAAATTATCAAAAGGTGTTTTTATAACATCATTATTAGCAATTATATTTACTATTGTAATAGGTATTGTTGGATATTTTAGTATAAACAAAATTAATAAAAATATAGCAATTATGTACCATAATAGTGTACAACCTTTATCTATTGGGGCTGGAATTAGAGGGGAATTTGCCAATATGAGAATTGAAGCTCATAAACAAATGATGAAATATGATGTTGAATATGATAAGACTATAGAAAAGCATAATGAAAAGATTCAAAATTATTTAAAACAAATTAGTGCTGTGAATAAAGATAGCGAAGATTTACAAGATCTAAATGAATTTCAATTAAACTATGATGTTTATTCAGAAGTTTGGACTAAAATAAATGAAGATTTGAGTAATGGGAAAAAAGTATCAGATGATGATTATAATAAATTATCAGAGGTTGCAATAAAGGCAGAAGAAGCATTATTTGATTTAAAAACATATAATATCGAAAAATCAGAAAATCTTTATAATGAAAGTGATACTATTTATATTAATGCAAGACGAATATTTATTACTATTATATTATGCATAATAATAATACTTTCAACGATTTCTTATAAATTAGTTAAAATGATAAAAACTGAATCAAAGGCAATGAATGATAGTTTAGAAATCTTAGCAACAGGAGATTTCACTATTAATTTAGAAGACAATAAAAATAATGAATTTGGCATAATGAAAAGAACTTTATCAAAGATGATAAGTGAAATATCAGGTATCATAAAAGCTGTTAAGAAGGCATCAGATGCTCTAAATTCACAAGCAGGGGAATTAGCTAGCACAGCTAATGAAATGTCTGTATCATCAGGAAATGTGACAGCTGCAATAGAAGAAGTAACTAAGGGAACCACTTCTCAAAGTGAAGATTTAGTAGATATGAATACTATAATAAGTAATTTTGGAGAACAAATTGATGATATTGTACAATTGATAGAAGATGTTAAGTTATTTTCAGAAGGCATTGGTACTATGGCTGTTAATAGTAATGGTGGTATGCAAAATTTAGTAGGATCAATAAATGAAATAAGAGAATCTTTTAATAATGTACTAATTAAGTTCAGCAATTTAGGTGAAAATATTAGCAAAATAAGTGATATGACTAATTTAATAAATAACATCGCAGAACAGACAAATTTATTAGCATTAAATGCATCTATTGAAGCAGCAAGAGCAGGAGAACAAGGCCGTGGATTTGCTGTAGTTGCAGAAGAAATAAGAAAACTAGCAGAGCAATGCAGAGTATCTTCTATTACCATAAATAATTTAGTTGTTGATACAAAAAAAGATAAAGATTCTATGCTTGAAACAACCGAAATCATGAGCAAAGAGTTAAATAGTCAGGCGGACATAGTTAATTATGCAATAGATTCTTTTGATAAGATTATTGAGGGAATAAATAGTATAGTACCTAAAATTAAAATGGTAAATAAATCTGTAAATAGCATTGACTCTGATAAAAATTCTATATTAATGAAAATTGAACAAACATCTGCCGTAGCAGAAGAGATTTCGGCTTCATCAGAAGAAATTTCAGCTTCATCAGAAGAAATGTATGCTTCTACTGAAGAGGTGGCAGCCACAGCTCAAAGGATAAATAATATGACAAAACATTTAATGAGTAGAATAAATAAATTTAGAGTTTAATACGTAGTTAATATAATTTAAAGATTTATTGAAAGTAAGAAAATAAAAAAAGCCAATAGTTTTCATATAGAAAAATATTGGCTTTTTAAATTACATATAAAATCCAAAATACCGGTACTCCAATTTTGATCCCTATCCTCAGATAGGTGGGTGTCCGCACAGATATTTCAATCGCCTTCAATGCCGTCTAAGGGACTCACAAGAAAGTACATTTCCATATCTAGATATTGAACTCCCGTAAAAAAAATGTAGGTTCAAAATAGGAGCTTAACGCATATTTCAGAATTTATTAAATTTACTATTTAAGATTTAGAATCTATAGTGTGAGTATATAATAACACTATAAATTTAAATTTTCAAGATAATTATATACAGAAATATGCCCCTAATAATCCAGAGATTTTAAAAATATAATAAATTTGTAGTTTCAAAAGGTGATAATTGACAAAAAAAGTAACGATACAATAGAATTGACTTAATATATATGAAACCAATATAAATTTTATTGTTTTAGGCAACAGAATGATACTATATTGAAGAATAAAAAAGTTATGATTCTAAAATAGAAAGTTAAGAAAAATACTGAAAAGTATGATAAAATTATAAAAATACATAAATTTAGATAGAGGTGCTTTATGAAGAAATTTAGTCATGGATGTACACTTGATTGCTTTGATTGTTGTAAATTCAATATATACACTGAAGAAAATAAAATCATAAAGATAGAGGGGGATAAAAGCCACCCATATACAAAAGGCTTTATATGTAAAAAAGGATTAGCACATTTAGATCGATTAAATCATGGAAATAGAATATATTCTCCCATGATAAAAGTCAATAATGAATGGCAGAGTATTTCCTTTGATGAAGCTCTAAATATTATTGCTGAAAAACTTGAATATTATAAAAATAATTATTCCTCAAGGTCAATATTATATTATGAGCAATACGGAAATGGTGCATTGCTTAAAAGTATGGGGGATTTATTTTTTAACTTTTATGGAGGTGTCAGTAAATCAAAGGGAGGTCCTTGTTGGAGTGCAGGAATTAAAGCACAAACACTTAATTTTGGAGATGTGAAAAGTCATTCATTAGATGATATGTTAAATAGTAAAACAATATTTGTATGGGGAAAAAATCCAGCATTTACTAGCATACACACAATGCAAAGTATAAAAAAGGCAAAGAATAATGGAAGCAAAATAGTAGTTATTGATCCAATTTATACAAAGACTGCAGAATTAGCTGATAAGTATGTAAGAATTAAACCAGGTGGAGATGGAGCATTAGCTCTAGCAATGGGGAAGATAATAATTAATAAGAATTTACATGATGAAAATTATATAGAGGCTTATGTAAATAATTTCAATGAATACAAAAATTATCTAGAAAGTTTAAGTCTTGAAAGCTTAATAGAAATTTGTGGTGTAAATAAGGAGGATATAGAAGAGTTAGCTACACTATATACTAAAAAATATTCTACTATACTACTAGGATATGGTATGCAAAAATATAAGAACGGAGGAAATACCATAAGCCTAGCAGATATTTTAGGAGCAATAACAGGACAAATTGGATTTAGCGGTGGTGGAGTTAACTATGCTAATAAAGTTTATCCTAAGGTAATTAATTCTGATCCATATAATAGTGAAGAAAAGTGTGAAAATAGATTCTTTTATGTAAGTCATATAGCAGATTTTATAAATGACTCATTAGAAGGAAGAGATTATTATGATGAAGAAAAAATATATATAAAAGATGCTAACTTAAGAAAAGATTCTAATATATTTAATGAACCAATAAAAATGGCTGTAATCACTAAAAGCAATATGATAAACCAATTGGCAGATCTAAATAATTTAAAAGAATCTTTTTCAAAAGTAGAATTTAAAGTTTGCTTTGATATGTTTATGACAGATACAGCTAAGGAATGTGATTTATTTATTCCGACAACTAGTACTTTAGAAAGTGAAGACTTAATATATAGTTCAATGAATAATCCATATATAATTTATAATGAGAAAGCAGTTGAACCAAAAGAATTATTGATGGATGAATATGAATTTTTTAAAGAACTTGCAAAAAAAATTAGCTTAAAAAACTATCCTTATGTAAGCAAAAAAGAATATTTATCAAAGGTTTTAGAGCCGTTAAAAGCTTTTAATAGTAAAGTTGATATAGAATTTTTAAAAGAAAATCATTTTACAATTCATAATCCTATAGCCTGGGAAGATAAAAAATTCCATACTAAATCAGGCAAATTCGAGATATTTTTTAATAATAGATTATATAAAAATTATAAAAAAGAAAATGAAACTATAAGAAAATTTAGGTTGTTAACTAATCACAGTAGAGATACTTTATCAAGTCAACATATAATGGATAATGATGGGGTTTCAATTGCACATATAAACGAAAAAATGGCAAATGAATTATTTACAAAAGAAAATGAAATAATATTATTGAAAAATAAAAATGGTGAAATAAAAACAAAGATAAAGATAGATAATTCTGTTGGTGATTTTGTAGTATTAATGTATGCTGGATGGTGGACTAAACATGGAAACCCAAATTATTTAACTGATTCAGGCATATCCGATATAGGTGGACAGGTTACTTATAATGAAACTGAAGTAGAAATAGTAAAAGTGAAAAATTCAACGGAATAAAAGGAAAATATTTTAGAAAAAATTAAAGATAATACTTAAAACTAGAATTTAAATATATTTTATAAATAAATATTATCAATTCTTATAAAAGGTGTATCGAAAGATATGCTTTTTATAATTGAAAAATTAATTAAGAGAGTAATATTAAATTACAGATACAGGGGGATTAGGACAAATGATATTGTCATATTTGAATGACTTGTTTGAGGATAAAAAATTTTTAAAGAAAACTATAACTATTGCTATTCCAATAGCTATGCAAGCACTTCTTAATACAACCTTAAATCTTGTAGATACAATGATGATTGGTAGTTTAGGGGAAAGTGCTATAGCAGCTGTTGGACTTGCGAATAAAGTATTCTTTGTTTTTATATTATTATTATTTGGAGTTGTTAGTGGATCATCTATACTAACAGCTCAATATTGGGGAAAAAGAGATGTGAAGAATATAAGAAGAGTTCTTGGCATTTCTCTTATAATTGGAGTTACTGCATCAATAATTTTTATGGCAGCAGGATTGTTGATACCCAATATAGTTATGCGAATTTTTACGCCAAGTGAAAGCACAATAGCAGTTGGAGCATCTTATTTAGTTATAGTAGCTTTAAGTTATCCACTTACTGCGGTTACAAACTGTTATATAGCACTTTTAAGAGCAACTAATAAAGTAAAAGCTCCAGTTTTTATAAGTATAGTATCTATTGGAGTAAATGTAATATTAAATTATACATTTATATTTGGAAATTTTGGTGCACCAGAGTTAGGGGTTAGAGGAGCTGCGCTTGCAACTGTTATTGCAAGATTGGTAGAGGCTATTTCTATTTTATCTGTTGTTTATATTGATAAAGGGGCAGAAGCAGCTAAGATAAAAGAACTTATAGATTTTGATAAAGAATTTATAAAAAGATATTTTGTTACAGTATCACCGGTTATAGCAAATGAATTTATATGGGGACTTGGGGTTACTATGTATTCATTAGTTTATGGAAGAATGGGTGATGAGGCAGTTGCATCAATAACAATAACACAAAACGTTGAGCAAATTTGTGTTGTCTTATTTCAAGGGTTAAGTTCAGCTACAGCAGTTATATTAGGAAATGAGCTTGGTGCAAATAAATTAGATAATGCAGAAAAACATGCAAAAAGTTTCTTTACATTACAATTAATATTAGCCTTAATAATGGGGATAATATGTGTCTTAATAAGGACTCCATTAATTAGGTTATTTTCTGTTCCAAATAATGTAGCAAGGGATATAACTAAATGTTTAACTGTATTTGTATGTTATTTACCATTTAGAACTTTTAATTTAGTAAATATTGTGGGAGTTCTTAGAAGTGGAGGCGATACAAAGGCATCTCTTCTTTTAGATATGACTGGAGTATGGTGTGTTGGTATTCCATTTGCCTTCTTAGGAGGAATAGTTCTAGGATTACCTATTTATTATGTTTATGCAATGATAACGCTAGAAGAAGTATATAAATTTATATTAGGATTTAGAAGATATAAACAAAAGAAATGGCTTAAAAATATAGTTGGAGTATAATAAAGATAAAATTAAATGTAACTTAATTACAATAATAATTATAGGAGTTAAGGGGGCATTAGGTGGATATAAAAGATCTTAGAGCAAAAGAAATAATTATAGATATAAGAAAAAATTTACCCAGCAATAAAAATACTGTTGAATCAGTAACCTTAGGAATACTTCTTGCAATAGTAGGAGGATTTTTAGATGCATATACATTTATATGTAGGGGAGGAGTATTTGCTAATGCTGAAACTGGTAATATGGTATTGGTTGCTTTAGGTATTACTAATAGAAATTATAATGATGTATTTATGGCGGTACTTCCTATTTTATCATTCATAATAGGAGTTTTTGTTGCAGAGGCAATAAAGAAAAAATCTACAGAAAATTATTTGGAATCATCTAAGGGTGAGCAAATTATTTTAATTGTTGAAGCAATTGTGTTAGTCATAGTTGGATTTGTACCAAAAGATGTTCCGCATATATTTGTAACAGTTACTATATCCTTTGTTTCATCAGTACAAATATCATCTTTTAGAAAGTTAGTAGATTCTCCATACAGCACAACAATGTGTACAGGTAATTTAAGAATAGCATGTCAGTCAGTTTATTTAGCAATAGCAGAAAGAAATAAAGATGCCTATATAAAATCAATTAGGTATTCAATAATAATATTTTCATTTTTAATTGGAGCATCATTAGGAGGAATATTAACTGTAGTAATAGGTGTTAAATCTATATGGGCTTGCTCTTTAATATTAATAATTGCAAAAATTTTATTTAATATAAGAGAGAGTCAAGTTAAAGAAAAGAATAGTACTGTTGATTTAATAAACAATTAAATGTTGAAATAATTTTAATGCTTGTGTATAATACAATATAAATTAGAAAAAAACTCGTATATCATCGATAATATGGATCGAAAGTTTCTACCTGCTAACCGTAAATTTGCAGACTACGAGGTATTGGATTTGAAATAGATAAAATTATCGTAGATTTTGAATAAATTTATAGATATCTTTTCAGTTTTAAATACAGCACCTCGATTACGAGGTGTTTTTTTATTTAAAACGATAGGAGATGAAGGAATGAATAATTCAAAAACAACAGATAAAATTAACTTATTGTATGGGGTTGATGATAATCCAACAATACTAGAAAAAATATTATTTGGAATTCAGCATATATTTGCTGCATTTGGTGGCATAATAGTTGTCCCACTAGTTATATCTAGTGCTTTAGGGTTTGATTCTAAAACATCAACAGCATTAATAAGTGCATCAATACTTTCCGCAGGAATTGCAACTATAATACAAGCTAGGGGAGTGGGACCCGTAGGTTCTAAGGTAGCTTGCATAATGGGGACGGATTTTACATTTGTATCACCATCTATTACAGTTGGGTCTGTTTTGGGACTTCCTGGAATAATAGGAGCAACAATTTTAGGATCTTTTTTCGAAGTGATTCTTAGTTATTTTATAAAACCCCTAATGAAGTTATTTCCACCTTTGGTTACTGGAACAGTTGTATGTTTAATTGGACTAACATTATTACCAGTATCAATAGATTGGGCTGCAGGTGGAAGTGGTGCAATAGATTATGGAAGTATAAAAAATATAGTTATTTCAATGCTTGTACTTACTGGTACGTTATTATTAAATCATTATGGAAAAGGGATGCTTAGTGGTGCATCAATACTTATAGGAATGTTAATTGGATATATTGCGTGTATTCCACTTGGACTAGTAGATTTTACTGCAGTTAAGGAAGCAAGCTGGATTTCACTTCCTAAGATACTGGAATATGGAGTTACTTTTGATTTAAAAGCAGTTATTGCATTTATTCCGGCATATTTTGTAGCATCAATTGGAACTGTAGGATGCTTAAAAGCCATTGGAGAAGTTTCACAAGTAGATCTTAAAGAAAAAAGAGTTGGAGCTGGAGTTTTAGCAGATGGAATTGGAAGCATGATAGCTGGATTTGTAGGTGCATTTCCAAATACAACCTTTAGTCAAAATGTTGGGTTAATACCATTAACTAAAGTTGCTAGTAGATACGTAGCAGGTATGGCAGGAATTATATTAGTTATTTTAGGTTTTTTACCTAAACTTGCAGCAATAGTCAATAGTATTCCACAACCTGTTTTAGGTGGTGTTGGAATAGTAATGTTTGGAACAGTTGCAGCAGCAGGAATAAAGACATTAAGTAAAGTAAAAATAAATGAGCGTAATTTATTAATAATAGCTACATCTATTGGATTAGGACTTGGTGTAACTTTTAGGCCTGAATTTATTTCACAATTACCAGAAGGATTAAAAATGATTTTTTCTTCAGGAATATCCACTGGAACTATAGTAGCATTAATATTAAATGTAGTTTTAAAAGAAGACAAGCCTGAAATAGAAGTTATTGATGAAAGTGATTTAGAAGCGGCATAATTATATAAATGAAATAATAAACCCTCAACCAATAAAAGTGTTGAGGGTTTTAATTTATAATTGCTGTTTATTTAAAACTATATAAGGATGATTTGTAAATAGTTTAATAAATTAATGAGAAGTTACTAATAATACTTTTATAGAAATATGGAGGTGTTATTAATGATTAAAGGAATATTGGATGAATTGATACTTAAAAACTCAGAAAATTTATCACAACATAATTTTCAAACAAATTCATCTTTGGGAATAAACAAAGATGTTGATAAATTAAAAATAAATGATGATACTTCAAATGAAGATATAATTTTTGATGAATACTCATCAAAAATTACAAATTCATATGTAGAACTTCAGAACGTTATAAATAATAAAGATAAATATGAAATTTCAAAAGGTGATGAAGATAAAGTTAATTTAAATTCCTTAATTTTGAATAAAGAATAATGATAAAGAAATTTTTGAAAGCTGAAAGTTAAAATATATATAATTTTCAGCTTTTAATTATAAAAAGGCTTATAGTTAATATTGGAATTTAATAATTATAAATTAGTTTAATATTTTACTAAAAAATATTAAAAAAAATAATAATTTATAAAAATATTGACGAAAAAATATTTATATATGGTAAAAAAATATATTAATTAGTATAATATCAATAATAGCAATAAGTAATATAAGGGGGAGTAAAAATGAAAAAAGTTAAAATTGCTTTATTGGGGCTAGGCAATGTTGGGCGTGGAGTTTGGATGATATTAAATTCAAACAAAGAAGAAATCATGAAAAGGTCAGGCTATGAAGTTGAAGTAAGTAAAATTCTAGTTAGAGATTTGGAAAAGGAAAGAGGAGTAGAGGTTCCTAAGGAGCTTTTAACAACAGATTTTAATGATATTATCAATGATGACTCTATTAAAATTGTGGTAGAAGTAATGGGAGGAATTGAACCTGCCAGAGAATATATGCTTGAGTCTATGGATAAAAGAAAGCATATAGTTACAGCAAACAAAATGCTTCTTGCAACTGGTGGAGATGAATTATTTCAAAAAGCTGATAGTCAAGGCGTTATGTTTAATTATGAAGCTAGTGTAGCAGGGGGAATTCCAATAATTAATGGCATAAATGAAAGTTTAACAGCTAACAAAATAGAAAAGTTATATGGAATAGTTAATGGGACAACTAATTATATATTAACTAAAATGGAATTTGAAAACTTAAGCTTTAATGAAGCCTTGAAACAAGCTCAAGAAATGGGATATGCCGAAACAGATCCAACATCAGATATTGAAGGATTTGACGCTCAATATAAGCTAGCTATCCTTTCTTCATTAGCATTTGGAACTAAAATTAAAGTTGAAAATGTATATAGAGAAGGTATAAGTAAAATTGAATCAATAGATATACAATATGCAAGAGAATTTAAAAAAGTTATAAAGCTATTAGCAATAGTTAAAGATAATGCTGGAAAATTAGAGCTTAGAGTTCATCCAACTATGATACCTGAAAATCATCCATTAGCCAATGTTTATGATTCTTTTAATGCTGTATTCATAAAAGGGAATGCAGTTGGAGATTTGATGTTTTATGGAAGGGGTGCTGGTGATTTACCAACAGGTAGTGCAGTTATATCAGATATAGTATCAATCTTAAGAAGTAATATTGATATAGATAATATTAATACAGTGGTAAAAAATAATTTATGGGATAAAGAGTTATATAATATAGAAGAGGTTGTGAGCAAATATTATATAAGGTTAACAGTGGAAGATAGACCAGGGGTATTAGGTGAAATAACATCAGTTTTTGGCTCAATGAATGTTGGATTGCTTTCTGTAATTCAAAGAGGTAGGGATATAGAAAGTGAAAATAAAGTGACTTTAGTTCTAGTAACACATTACACAAAAGAGGGCAATATTCTAAATTCAATAGATAATGTATGTGAGTTAAATTCAGTTTATAAAATTAACAATATAATAAGAATGGAAGAATTTAATTAGTATAAGTTATAAATTAAGAGAGGGCTGTCTATGTGATAGTGCCTCTTATTTTTATATTGAAAGTTGTATATATAAATTTAAAGTATTATAATAATAAATCAAGAGGTGAAAAAATGAGTAGCATAAAATTAATTAATAATGAACAAGCTGAGAGGTTAATTAAAGATAATAAGGAATTATTAATAATAGATGTAAGAAAATTTAGTGAATTCAAAAAGTCAAGAATAATTAACTCTAAAAATATACCTGTAGAGGAATTAGAATGGGAACTAGAGGAACTAGAAGATTTTAAAGATAAGCCTATTTTAGTATATTGTAAAGTGGGGGCTAAAAGTAGTGTAGCATGCGCTATGTTAGAAGAAGAAGGTTTTAAAGATTTATATAATTTAAGGGGCGGAATTTTAGATTATACAGGAGCTATAGAATAAAATATATTGGTATAATATATGATATATTTGTAAAGAATAATTATGTAAAAAGATTGACATAACAAAAAAACAATGATACAATAAATGATGTATTTAAGAAGAAACAGCCGTTTCTCACCTTACGGCAATGCTTAGTAGGGTATGTGATTTTGTAATAATTTCTAGCTATAAAGTAGTTAGGTTTTTATAAGATACTAGAGGGCGGCATAATATGTCCTCTATTTTTGTTGTGTTTTTATTTAAAATTTTGGAGGTGACTTGGTATAAGTAAGGATTTTACTTGTAATGAAGCTATAAGAGTTAAAGAAGTTAGAGTGATTGATTCAGAAGGTAATCAATTAGGTGTACTTCAAACAAAGGAAGCTCAAAAAATTGCAGAAGAGAAGGAATTAGATTTAGTTATGATTTCTCCAAATGCTAATCCACCAGTATGTAGGATTATGGATTTAGGTAAGTATATTTATGAGCAATCAAAAAAAGATAAAGAAGCTAAGAAAAAGCAAAAGGTAACTGTTCTTAAGGAAATAAGATGCAGTCTTACTATTGAAGAAAATGATATTGCAATAAAAGCAAAAAATGCTAGAAAGTTTTTATTAGACGGGGATAAAGTTAAAATCACTGTTAGGTTTAAAGGAAGAGAAGCACAATTAGGACATATTGGACAAAAAATATTAGATAACTTTGTTTCTAAATTAGATGACGTTTGTATTGTTGAAAAGCCTGCTAAGCATGAAGGTAGAAACATGACAATGGTTTTAGGCCCTAAAAAAGCGTAACTTGAGAGGAGATAAGTATCATGCCAAAAATGAAAACCCACAGAGGTGCAGCAAAGAGATTTAAGAAAACTGGAACTGGAAAATTAAAAAGAGCGAAAGCTTTTAAGAGTCATATATTAACAAAGAAAAGTGCTAAGAGAAAGAGAAACTTAAGAAAAGCTGCTTATGTTTCAACTACTCAAGAAAAAGCAATGAAGAAATTATTACCATACCTATAATATAGAGGTTTTTAGGAGGATTAAACATGGCTAGAGTTAAAAGAGCGGTAAATGCTCGTAAGAATCATAAAAAAGTATTAAAGCTTGCAAAAGGATATTATGGTGGAAAAAGCAGATTATTTAAAACTGCTAACGAATCAGTAATAAGAGCTTTAAGAAATGCTTATGTTGGAAGAAGATTAAAGAAAAGAGATTTTAGAAGACTTTGGATAGCAAGAATTAATGCTGCAACAAGAATGAATGGTCTTTCATACTCAAAATTTATGAATGGAATTAAATTAGCTGGAATAGATATGAACAGAAAAATGTTATCAGAAATAGCTATAAACGATCCAAAAGCATTTGCAGATTTAGTAGAATTAGCAAAGAGTTCAATTAAGTAGTTTATACTATTTATAAAACACCTTAAAGTTAATATTTTAAGGTGTTTTTATTTTATAAAAATTTCAAAGTACCAAAAATGATATTTCAGTATAGTTAATGCCTATATTGATTAACAAAATTTACATAGTAGTTATATAATATATATAAGACCTACAAAGATTAAAAAAAGAGGGGATTAAAGTGAAAATAGGATTAGTATTATCAGGTGGTGGAGGAAAAGGAGCTTATGAACTTGGAGTTTGGAAGGCATTAGTATATTTAAATATTCATAAATACATAACTGTATTTTCAGGAACATCAATTGGAGCTTTTAATGCTGTATTATTTGCTCAAGATAATATAAAAGATGCTGAATCTTTATGGGAAGAAGTAACGATAGATAAATTAATTCCTATTAGTAAATTTGAGTTATTCAAAAAGGGAGTAGGTCTTATATTAGGAGGAAGAAATTTAAATATAGCTAAAAAATATATGAATCAAAAGATAGAAGAAGGTGCAGTATCTAAAGAAGGCGCAAGAAATATAGTAGACAAGTATTTAAATATTAATATGATGAAAGAAAATAATAAGGTTTGTTATGCAGCTTGTACTGAATTACCTGATTTTAAAGTAAAATATTTTAAGGTAAATGATTTTAACGAAGAATTAGGAAAGGAAATTATAATCGCATCTGCATCACTCCCATTAATATATGAACCTACAGAGCTTTTTGGAAGCAAGTATATAGATGGAGGTATTTGTGATAATACACCTATACAACCCGTTTATGGAGAAGGGTGTGATATTATAATAGTAGTATTATTATCTAAAGAAGGAAAAGTTGATAAAGCCTTATATCCTAATACTAAAATAATA
The DNA here is from genome assembly GCA_027686065.1 of Clostridiaceae bacterium AF10-41. Classification (GTDB taxonomy): domain Bacteria; phylum Bacillota; class Clostridia; order Clostridiales; family Clostridiaceae; genus Clostridium. Next base: position 3,749 of record JAQCTH010000043.1, on the reverse strand, counting down.
GAGATATATCCAAGAAACTTAAATGAAAGTGTAATTAATGGAACATTAAATCTAGATGAAGAAGCTAAAAAAAATAGAATAAGAGAAGGCTATGAAGATACAATATCTCTTTTAGAGCCAATTATGCAAATGGCAGAATTTAAAAATAAGGTAGAGGAAGAAGAAAAGTTTCCTAGGTTATTTAAAATATATAACTTTATAAAAAGTATATTAAGACATTATAAAAAAGATGATATCAATATAGGTTTATAAATTAAAAAACTGAGATGATACTCTCAGTTTTTTAATATATTAAATTTGAATAAACATTATTATATTCATAAGTTAGACCTTCATATATAAACTCTTTATGACTTATATTCAATAAATCACTAGGCTTTGTTAGGCCAGGAATTTTATCAGAGTCATATATGTTACTTTTAATTAAAAGGTGTGAAATAAATTCTGAACAAAAATAATGGTTGTCCCTTTTCATTGGTCTATTTATAGCAACTCCAATTAAACCTAATAGACTATATTTATATTTTTTTTGCTCTTTTAAGAAACTTTTAAGTTCTTGTTTTAATAATTTATATTGCTTATTATCTACACTAATTTTATAAATGACACATCTACTGTTTTGAAATCTTTTATATACACCATCTTGTAAGTTTTCTTCTACAAGTCCACCTATAAAAGGAATTTGTGGAAAGACTCTTCCAAATGAATACATTTTTTTGAAGGAGTCATCAAAACTCAAGGAAACATGTACATATTCGTCTTTTGTGTAGTAATTAATACATTTTGAAAGTAGAGTACCAGTATTTGAAAACACTAAGTAAATATGTTTATTTTTCATATTGTAAAATCATCCCCCAAATAATAAATAATAATATAAAAGTGCTTTATAGATATGATTATATAATATAAATCTTAAATAATCCTTAAGAAAATCTGAAAATACACAAATTTTATTAAAAACATTTAGTAATTAATATATATATTATGTCAATGATATATTAATGAAGCTTCATTTTTTGATAAATATTAATTATAAAAAATAAATAATATTAGCTTAATTAATATAAACTAGAAATATGCTTAGTAATAAGATATTATAATTTATAAATGGATATTTTACAATAGGAATTTAATGCAAGAGGTGGTTATTTGAAAAAGAATGCAATGCAAAGGGAATTTAAAAAGCTAAAATCACAAATTGGTCAGATAGAAGAAATAGCGCACAATTCAAAAGTAGGTGCTTTAATTGAACAAGAATCTTCATTAAGGAAAAAAATAAGACAACTAAAAGAAATGGAAAGCGAAGGATTTAAGGAATTCTCAGATATAAATGAAAGATATGAAGAGCTTTTAGAATATGTATCTAAAAGGTTATTAGATGATTATAATAAGAAGAATAATACAAGTTTCGATTTTTATCAAGTAATAAGAGGAAATTATAATAGTTTTATAAATTCAGGATTTATGTCTGTATTAACAAAGCAACATATACCAAAGCTTATTTCTAAAGAATTTGAAGAAAATTTCCCAAGTAACCCTAAAGATGAATATAAATTAGCAAGAAATATAAAAAGAAAGATTTATATACATCTAGGCGAAACTAATACAGGTAAAACCTATACAGCTATGGAAAGATTGAAAATGGCTAAAAAAGGTGTTTATTTATCACCTTTAAGAATTCTAGCATTAGAAAACTATGAAAAATTAAATAATAATAATATTCCTTGCAATCTTTTAACAGGAGAAGAAGAAATCTTAAAAGAGGGAGCAACACATACATCTTGTACAATAGAAAAGGTAGATCTAAAAAAGGAGTATGATATAGCAATTATAGATGAAATACAAATGATAGATGATGCTCAACGGGGAGCGGCTTGGAGCAGAGCATTACTTGGTCTTAGATGTAATGAAATCCATATTTGTGGAGCCTTAAATGCTAAAGCTTTAGTAGAAAAAATAGTAAGTGATTGCGATGATGATTATGAATTTAAAGAATATAAGCGAAGTATTCCATTAGAAGTTCAACAAAATAATTTTAACTATAATAATGCAGAAGAAGGAGATGCAATAGTTGTATTTTCTAAGAAAAAGGTTTTACAAATAGCACAGCAATATTCAGAAGTAGGTATAAAAGCTAGCATAATTTATGGAGATTTACCTCCAGAGGTTAGAAGAAAGCAATATGATATGTTTATAAACAAAGAAAATAAAGTTCTTATAACTACTGATGCTATAGGTATGGGTGTTAACCTTCCAATAAAGAGAATAGTATTTTTAGATATACAAAAATTTGATGGAGAAGAAATAAGGTATCTTACATCGCAAGAAATAAAGCAGGTTGCAGGTAGAGCTGGTAGAAAAGGTATATATGAGATTGGATATGTAGCTACTGTAAGAGATAATCAGAAATTTATAAAAGAAAAGCTAGAAGAAAGAGATAAAATTATAAATTCAGCTGTAATCGGACCTTCAGAGGCTATATTAAATATTAAAAGCTTACCTCTTAATGAGAAATTAGCTTTATGGGCAACAAGGGAAGAATCAATAGATTATTATAGGAAAATGGATATAAATGAATATTTAGTTATATTAGATAGTATTAAGAGATATAAGTTGAAGGAAGAAGTTCAGTGGGATTTATTAAAAATACCATTTGATATATCAAAAGAAGAACTTATGAATACATTCTTAGATTATGTTGAAGAGTTATTTGTTATAAAAAATAAAACAATAACTAGACCACAATGTTTTAAGGGAAATTTAGATGAACTTGAATGCTATTATCAAAGAATAAATATTTACTATTCATTTTGTAAAATATTCAATTTAGAATTTGATTTTAAATGGATACATGAAGAAAGGATTAAAGTAAGTGAAGAGATAAACGAAATATTAGTTAGGCTTTAATTAAAATAATAAAAGTAAAATAATCAATCTTGAAAGGAAGATAAAATGATATATAAATTTAAATTTGAAGACAAGGAATATACTTTGGAAGAGGAAAACTTAGAATATTTTGCAAATGATGAAAATGAAGAACTTCAAGAGTTTGATACTGAAAAGGTATTAGAATTACTTTCAAATAGCAATGAAGTAGAATTTCAAAATTCATATTATGAAAGTTGTTGTAGTAATTGTAAGGACGGAAAAGAAGAAAAAAAGAAAGCTTTTGACTTCTTAGAATTCTATTTTTATGCGTATGGAAAAAATAATAAATTTATTACAAGTAGTATAGATAATGAATATGACAAAAAATCTTTCACTAGATTAAATAGAGAAGGTATAGTAGATAAGAGTTACTTAGTTACAGTAATAGTTTGTAAAAATTGTGGTATGTATTCTATAGAAGTAGAAGAATTTGAACTGTAATTTATAAAGTAAATAAATGATGTATTAAAAATTTTTTAGGGTATAAAATACTTTTGAAAGGATGTGTTTTATATGTCAAGAAATACAAAAAGTAAAAATCCTATGCAAAAAGGATTAAGAAGACAAAAGTTACATGAAAATCAAAATAATGTTGGAAATGATAAAAATAAAAATGAATATACAGATTTTGATGGAGAGCCAATAAAATAATTTGAATTTAAAATAGCTAAAATTATATTTTTATAATTTTGGCTATTTTTTAATTCTTAATATTAAGTTAAGGTTGATAGTAAATTGTTATAAAAATGTATAATTATGATAATATATAATAAGAATAATTATAAAGGGGCTTGGTTATGAGTAAAAAGTTAGACTTGATA